>DASURV010000130.1:0-11681 GCA_036375455.1 Casimicrobiaceae bacterium
GCGACGTTTTGCTGCGTCGGCTGCGGTGTAGGCGGCGCACCGGGTTGTGGAGCGGGCGGCGCGGCGGCCATCTGCGGCTGGATCGTCGTCTTGGGACCCGGGGCGACTTTGAGCGTCAGCTCTTCGAATTCGCCGCCGCGCGTGAGCTTCACCCGGTCGGGACGAACCTCGGCGACCATCACGCCGCTGATCGTTTCGCCTTGCGTCACGCGGCGCGAGCGGCCGCCGTTCACTTCGCGCAAGAACGCCAGCACCTTTTGGTCGACGATCATCGTGCCCGTCAACACGAAGTGCCCGCGCGGGAACGCCGACTCCGCTGCGGCGGCTTGCTGCGGGGGCGCCGGACGGCGAGTCGGATTGAACAGCGTCCGCTCGGCCGTTTCCCGACGGCTTTCGATGCCACCGTCGATCGTGTACTCGGGCAACAGCGTCACGTTGACGGGCTGCGCCGAAACGTTGGTGTCGAGCGCGGGCTCGCGTTTGAGCGCATGGCCCCAGTCGGTCTCCCAGCCAATCAACGCGACGATGGCAACGAAGGGGATTGCCCACACGGGCGACGGTCTCATCTGTGAATCGATTGCGCTCATCGAGTGCTCTTCATTTCGGCGCGGCCCCTTGTTGCGCCGCCGCGGGCGCGTCCGTTGCGACAACCTTCGTTTAGGGTGTGCGAACGCACCTCACGAATAGAGCGGATGTCAAGGGAGCGGAATACTCCGAATAGAGTAGAGCCACAACGGTTCCCCGGCGAGCAGTCGGCGAGCACCCGCATGAATCGGAGCGCGGTGCCTGCGGGGCAGCCGCTACGTGCCGCGCGCCCGCTCCGCGAACCGCTGCACGCGCAAGGCTTCCAGCGTCGCATTCATCGTCAACGCCTGCGGGTCGATCTTCACGTGCACCAGGGCAGGGCCGGCGGTGGCGAGCGCGCGTTCGAACGCCGGCGCGAATTCAGCGGTTGACACGACCGTCTCGCCATGCGCGCCGTGCGCGCGCGCCAGCGCAGCGAAATCCGGGTTAACAAGATCGGTTCCCGAAACGCGCCCCGGGTAGTTGCGCTCCTGGTGCATCCGGATCGTGCCGTACATGCCGTTGTCCACAACGACGAACACGACCGCCAGGCCGTATTGGACCGCGGTTGCGAGCTCCTGCCCGTTCATCAGGAAGCAGCCGTCGCCGTTCCAGGAGACGACGACGCGGTGGGGATGCACCAGCTTCGCCGCGACGGCGGAGGGCACGCCGTAGCCCATCGACCCGGAGTAGGGGGCGAGCTGGGTGCGACCGCCGCCGTACTGGAAGATCCGGTGAATCCAGGTCGTGTAGTTGCCGGCGCCGTTGGTCAGGATCGCATCGGGCGGCAGGTGCCCATCGAGCCATTCGACGACCCGCCACAGGTCGACCGCGCCGGGCACCGGCCGCGGCGCGCGCCACGCCTGATACTCGGTCCGCACGTTTGCTGCTTGCGCCGCAGCGCCATCGGAACGCGCCGCCGTGCCGTCGATCGCCTCGAGAAACGCGCCTGGCGATGCGGCAATCGCGAGCGCCGGCTGGTAGACGTGGCCAAGCTCCTCGGCGCCCGGATGCACATGGATGAGCGTCTGCCGCGGCGCGGGGGCCTCGACGAGCGTGTATCCCGATGTCGTCATCTCGCCGAGCCGCTCGCCGATGACGAGCAGCACGTCGGCGTCGCGCACGCGCGCGGCGAGCCTCGGATCGACGCCGATGCCGACGTCGCCGGCGTAATTGGGATGCCTATTGTCGAACAGGTCCTGATGCCGGAACGCGCAGGCGACGGGCAGGGCCGCGGCTTCGGCGAAGCGCAGGAGCGCCGCCCGCGCGCCGTCGTCCCAGCGGCTGCCGCCGACGAGAACAAGCGGCCGTTGCGCGCCCCGCAGCAGCTCCTCGGCAGTCCGTACGTCACGTAGCGACGGCGCCGCAGCCACCGGATCGACGTAGGGAGCATCGGTGGCGTCCGCCCGCGCGGTCAGCACGTCCTCGGGCAACGCCAGGACGACCGGCCCGGGCCGTCCCGACATCGCAGTTCGGAACGCGTGCGCCACGTACTCGGGGATCCGTTCGGCGCGATCGATCTGCGCGGCCCACTTGACGACGCTGCCGTACATGCGCCGATAGTCGATCTCCTGGAACGCTTCGCGGTCCAGCATGTCGGTGCCGACCTGGCCGATGAATGCGACGAGCGGCGTCGAATCCTGCGCGGCCGTGTGGATGCCGACGGCGGCGTTCGAGGCCCCGGGGCCACGCGTGACGAACAGGATTCCCGGCCGGCCGGTGAGCTTGCCGTACGCCTCGGCCATGTACGCGGCGCCGCCCTCCTGCCGGCAGACGACGAACGGCAGCCGGTCTGCGACGTCGTAGAGCGCGTCGAGCACCGCGAGGTAGCTCTCGCCGGGCACGCCGAACGCGTGCGTGGCGCGCTGCGCGAGGAGGCTCGCGACGAGAATCTCACCGCCCGTCCGTAACGCCATCGCGGCTCTCCGCTTCCCTCTCGTCCGTGGCCCCGAACCGGGGCGATTCTACGCGAGCCGCCCTATAATCGCGGCCATATATCGCCGGTTGTCGCAAGGGAGCCCGATGCCGCTCGAGTCGCACCTGAACGACGCGCTGCTGTTCGCCGCGGTCGCGCTCGGGTTCGTGCTGATCGCGCTGCTGGTCCGCTCGCCCGCGCGGCACACGATGCTGTCGATGCTCATCGTCGCGGCGATCGGGGTCCTCGGCCTCTGGGTGTACCAGCAGTTCGGCGGGATGATCCAGTCGGCGAGCGGATCGATGCTCGCCCGCGAGTCTGGATTGGTGCTGGTCGCGTTCGGCGTGATCCAGATCATTGTTCTCTTCATCTTCCAGACGCTGCTCCTGCAGCGCAAGATCCCGCGGATCCTCAATGAATTCGTCTTCGCGCTGTCGCTGATCGGCTATGCGATCTACCGGCTGAACGCCATCGGCGTGAACCTCGCCGGGCTCATCACGACGTCGGCGGTGCTCACCGGCGCGCTGGCGTTCTCGGCCCAGGAGACGCTGGGCAACCTGTGGGGCGGCATCGCGATCCAGCTCGAGAAGACCTGCCGCATCGGCGACTGGGTGAAGATCGACAACGTCACCGGCCAGGTCGTCAGCATCCGCTGGCGCTACATGGCGATCGCGACGGTCACGAACGAGACGATCGTCATTCCGAACTCGACGGTGATGAAGAACCGGATCACCGTCGTTGCGCGCCGCGGCGAGGAGCGCACGAACTGGCGCCGGCTCGTGCCATTCGAGGTCGAGTTCGAGTATCCGCCGGCACGCGTCGTGGCCCAGGTGGAGCGGGAGCTCGCGCACGCGCACATTCCGTTCGTGGCGCGGCAGCCGGCGCCCGCCGTCGCCTGCGTGGCGTTCAAGGACAGCGGCATCGAATACGAGGTCGTCTACGACCTGACCGAGGCGGGCGAGTACTGGAAGACCGACTCGCGGATCCGCGCGCACGTCTACGCGGCGCTGATGCGCCAGGGCCTCATGATCTCCTTCCCGCGGCGCATCGTCGAGCTCCGCCAGGACCAGCGGCCGGCGCACGCGCAACGGGAGATCGAGCGGCGGATCGCCGCGCTGGCGACGATGGACCTGTTCGCCTCGCTCACCGACGACGAGCGCGCGGCGCTCGCCCAGGAGCTGGCAACGCAGCCGTACATCGCGGGCGAGCGGATTTTCGAGGCCGGCGAGCCGGCCGATTCGCTGTACCTGCTCGCGCGCGGACAGGTGGAGATCGTCGGGGCCGATGGCAGGGGGGGCGCGCGCATCAGGCTCGCCACGCTCGATGCGCCCGCCTATTTCGGCGAAGTGGGGCTGCTCCTCGGGCAGCCGCGCGGCGCCACCGTCGTCGCGATCGGCGACGCGCTGTGCTACCGGCTCGACAAGAAGGGCTTCGACGCGATCATTCGCGCGCGTCCCGAGCTCGCCGGCATGCTCGCCAAGGTGCTGGCCGAGCGCCAGGCCGCGAACGACGCCACGCTGCAGGCACTCGACGCCGAGGCCCGCGCGCGGCACAACGTCGGCCGCACGAAGGAGCTGATGCGCAAGATCCAGCAGTTCTTCGGCATCTCGAAGGCAGCGTCCTCCGACGCTCCGGTGCACTGACGCCCGCGCGCCGGCTGGCGCGTACGGGGCGTCCGGACGTCCCACGGCCTCCGGATCCCGCGAGGGGCTTTCGGCATCCCGCGACGGCCTTCGCGTTCCGCGAGGGGCTTTCGGCATCCCGCGACGGCCTTCAGCGTCCCGCGAGGGGCCTTCAGCGTCCCGCGACGATGTCCTCGCGCCGCAGCAGGAACACGCTGTCGTCCGACGACGCCGTCGCGAGCCACACGAACGGCATGCGCGGAAACGCCGCCTCGGCGGCGAGGCGGTTGTGGCCGACCTCGACGACGAGCACTCCCTCCGGCTGCAGGAACCGCGGCGCCGAGCGCAGGATCGTGCGCACGGCGTCCATGCCGTCGTCGCCGCCCGCCAGCGCCAGCTCCGGTTCGTGGCGGTATTCGCGCGGCAGCTCCTCCATCGCGACCGTCGTGACGTACGGCGGGTTGCTGATGATGAGGTCGTACGATTTCTCCGGCAGGTTGTCGAACAGGTCGGAGCGGATCAGGTTGATGCGATCGGCGAGCCCGTAATCGCTGACGTTGCGCTGCGCGACCGCGAGCGCGTCGGCGGAGATGTCGGCGGCGTCGATGTCGGCCGCGGGAAACGCATGCGCGAGCAGCACGGCGAGGCAGCCCGACCCGGTGCACAGGTCGAGCGCCGACTTGACCGCGTTCGGGTCGCGGATGTAGGGCGCAAGGGCCTCGGGCAGCAGCTCCGCGATGAACGAGCGGGGGATCACGACGCGCTCGTCGACGTAGAAGCGGAATTCGCCGAGCCACGCCTCCCGCGTCAGGTAGGCGGCGGGGACGCGCTCGTCGATGCGCCGCGTGAGCAGCGCCGCGAGCTCCGCGCGTTCGGCGTGCGTGAGCTTCGCGTCGAGAAACGGTTCGGTCCGCTCGAGCGGCAGGTGCAGCGCGTGGAGCAGCAGGTAGACCGCCTCGTCGTAGGCGTTCGCCGAGCCGTGGCCGAACGCGAGTCCCGCCTGCGTGAAGCGCGACACGGCGAAGCGCAGCCAGTCGCGCAGCGTCTCGAGCTCCGGCGGGGCGTTCACGGCCGGGCCGAGGGGTTCTGCATCGGGCTGCCGGACGCCAGCAGGCGCTCCAGGATGCGCCGATAGATCGCCGCGAGCGCCTCGAGGTCGGCCACGGCGACGCGCTCGTTCAGCTTGTGGATCGTCGCGTTGACGGGTCCGATCTCGACGATCTCGGGACAGATCCGCGCGATGAAGCGTCCGTCCGACGTGCCGCCATCGCACGACAGCGCCGGCACGACGCCCGCGACGTCGCGAATCACCTCGCTCGCAATCTCGACGAGGCGCCCCCTGGGCGTCAGGAACGGCTCGCCGTGCCCGGTCCAGACGAGCTCGTATTCGACGCCGTGCCTGCGCAGGATCGCCTCGAGCCGGGCGATGAGCGATTCGCGCGTGCTCGCCGTCGAATAACGGAAGTTGAACGCCAGCTCGAGCGACCCGGGAATGACGTTGACCGCGCCGGTGCCGGCGTGGATGTTCGAGCACTGGAACGACGTCGGCGGAAAGTAGGCGCTGCCGTCGTCCCAGCGCGTGCTCGCGAGCTCGGCGAGCGCCGGCGCGAGCACGTGGATCGGGTTGCGCGCGAGCTGCGGATACGCGATGTGTCCCTGCACGCCGCTGACGACGAGCGTCCCCGAGAGTGTGCCGCGGCGTCCGTTCTTGATCATGTCGCCGAGCCGCGCGACCGACGACGGCTCGCCGACGATGCAGTAGTCGATCCGGGTGCCTTCGGCGGCCAGCCGGTCGACGACCCTCGCGGTGCCGTCGACCGAGGGTCCCTCCTCGTCGGAGGTGATCAGCAGGGCGATCGACCCCGCCGGCCGCTCACTTGCGAGCAGCGCCTCGACCGCGACGACGAACGCCGCGACCGAGCCCTTCATGTCCGCGGCGCCGCGCCCGTGCAGGTACCCGTCGCGCAGCGTGGGCGTGAACGGGTCGCTCGTCCACTCGGCGAGCGGACCGGTGGGAACGACATCGGTGTGGCCGGCAAGGCAGACGAGCGGAGACGTGTCGCCGAGCCGGGCCCACAGGTTGGCGACGCCGTTGATGCTTAGCGTTTCGCAGCGAAAGCCGAGCGGCGCGAGCCGGGCGGCGATGATCTGCTGGCAGCCCGCGTCGTCGGGCGTGAGCGAGCGGCGCCCGATCAGCTCGCGCGCGAGCGCGAGCGCCGGCGTTGCGGCGGTGTCCATGCGGGGATGGTAGCAAACGGGATCGCGCGCTCGCTCACCCGTTGCGCGGCGGCGCGGCCGCCCGCCCGGTTTGCGCGCGAGTGGGCCGAGGCCGCGGCGTCGCTCGCTGCCCGCCCGTTCGGGAGGCGGGCGGTGCAGCTAACGCTCGAGCATCTCCGGACTGATCGTCATCGCGTCGAAATCCGCGCTGCGATGCAGGTCGGCGCCCTTGCGCTCCTCGCCGCTCGCGTCGATGCGCACCGACGGCGTGTTCTGGTTGATGAGCCACGCGAGGTTCGTCGACGAATCGGCCGCGATCATCGCCTCGTCGTAGGTGATCCGCTGGTCGAGATAGAGCTTGCACAGTGCCTGCTCGAACGTCTGCGACCCCGGATAGAGCGACTGCTCCATCGCTTCCTTGATCTGCACGAATTCGCCGTTCTTGATGAGCTCGGCGATCAGCGACGTGTTGAGCAGGATCTCGACGGCCGGCTGCAGCGCGCCCTCGACGTTGCGCACGAGCCGCTGCGAGACGATGGCGCGCAATCCGATCGACAGGTCGGAGAGCACGGCCGAGCGCGCATCGTGCGGGAACAGGTTGATGATCCGCGACAGCGCGTGATAGCTGTTGTTCGCGTGGATCGTGGACAGGCACAGGTGGCCCGTCAGCGTGTGCAGCAGCGCCGACTGCATCGTTTCCTTGTCGCGGATTTCGCCGATCATGATGAGATCGGGCGCCTCGCGCAGCGCGTTCTGCAGCGCCATCTGGTAGTTGTGCGTGTCGACGCCGATCTCGCGCTGGTTGACGAGGCTCTGCCGGTGGCCGAACAGGTACTCGATGGGATCTTCGATCGTCAGGATGTGGCCGCTGCGATTCGTGTTGCGATGGTCGATCATCGCGGCGAGCGTCGTCGACTTGCCCGAGCCGGTGGCGCCCGAGATGAGCACCAGCCCGCGCTTCTCCATCACGAGGTCGAGCAGCACCGACGGCAGGCGCAGCGCCTCGAACGGCGGCACCGTGTTGCGCACGTAGCGGATCACCAGCGCGACCGAGCCGCGCTGGCGGAAGATGTTGATCCGGAAGTTGCCGACCGCCTTGTCGAAGTGCGACAGGTTCATCTCGTGCTCGTTCTCGAACTCGCGCTGCTGCTCCTTCGACATGAGGTCGTACGCGATCCGGTGCACCGTCTCGACGTCCATCGACTGGCTCGACACCGGATGCACGACGCCGTTCACCTTGATGTTGATCGGCGCGCCGCAGGAGATGTAGAGGTCCGACGCCTGCTTGTCGGCCATCAGCTTGAAGAGTCGGTCGAGGTACATGGCAACCTTTCCGGCTAGAATCTCGGCAGTCCCGCGCGCATTCGGCGCAGCGACCGCTTATGATGATGTCATGAGTCGGCGGCGCTGGCCAGATCCGGCTGGGGGTTCGGGGTCCGCCCATCCCGGCCGGCCGGTTTCGCGTCCCGACCCTCGGTTCCAACGACTCAACCTCAGCACGAAGCAAGTTCCATGCTCGCCATCATCGGCGGTACCGGCCTGACGCGGCTTTCGACGCTCGCCGTCACGCACCGCGAAGTGATTCGCACCCCCTACGGCGAGCCGTCGGCCGCGCTGGTCTACGGCGAGCTCGCCGGGCATCGCGCGATCTTCCTCGCGCGCCATGGCCACGGCCACACGATCCCGCCGCACCGCGTCAACTATCGCGCCAATTTGTGGGCGCTGAAGGATCAGGGCGCGAGCGCGATCGTCGCGGTCGCCTCCGTCGGCGCGATCCGGGGCTGCGCCCCCGGCGACCTGGTGTTGCCGCACCAGTTGATCGACTACACGTGGGGACGGCCCAACACGTTCTTCGACGGCGGAGACCAGCAGGTCGTCCACGTCGATTTCACGCACCCGTATTCGCAGCGCCTGCGCGAGATCTGCCTCGCCGGCGCGCATCACGGCGGCATCGAACTGCAGGATGGCGGCGTCTACGGGGCGGTGTCGGGCCCGCGCCTCGAGACGGCGGCGGAAATCGATCGGATGGACAGCGACGGTGCGACGATGGTGGGCATGACCGGGATGCCCGAGGCGGGCCTCGCCCGCGAGCTCGGCGTCGACTACGCGTCGGTGTGCGTCGTCGTCAATCATGCCGCCGGCCGCGGCGACAGCGTGGCGCACGTCTCGATGGAAAGCATCGCGAACACCCTCGAGGCCGCGATGGATCGCGTGCGCGCGCTGATCCAGCACATCGTCCCGCTGGTGCCGCTGGCGCCGCGCGAGGCGCCGCAGCACCGCGAGGCCCTGATCATGGGAGTCGGTCCCGATGATCCGTGACGTGCTGCGGATGGGCGACCTTCGCCTGCTCGCACGCGCGCGCGAGGTCGAGCGCGTCGGCACGCCCGAGCTCGCCGCGCTGCTCGAGGACATGCGCGACACGATGCGCGCGCAGAACGGCGCCGGGCTGGCGGCGCCGCAGATCGGCGTGGGGCTGCGCGTCGTCATCTTCGGCGTCGAGCGCAATCCGCGCTATCCCGACGTCGAGCCGGTGCCCTACACCGAGCTGCTCAATCCCGTCCTCACGAACCTGTCCGACGACATGGAGGAGGGGTGGGAGGGCTGCCTGTCCGTGCCGGGGCTGCGCGGCGTCGTGCCGCGCCACGCGCGCCTGCACTACCGCGGGCTCGATCCGCAGGGCAACGTCGTCGAGCGCGACGTCGACGGGTTCCATGCGCGCGTCGTCCAGCACGAGTGCGATCACCTGGACGGGATCCTGTACCCGATGCGCGTGCGCGATTTCTCGCGCTTCGGCTACACCGACGTGCTCTTTCCCGAGGTTGCCGCGATCGAGGAGTGAGCGGCCCCGCCGTTGTCGAGGCGTAGCTGCTCGTAGAGCGCGGTCTCGAGGCGCAACAGCGCCTGCTCGTCGTGCAGGCGCGCCCCGTCGATCAGGAACACGTCCTCCGCCCGCTCGCCGAGCGTGTTGATCCTCGCGCTCGACACGTTGATGTTCGCCTGGGCGAGCACGTAGGCGATCCGCGCGAGCAGGCCCGGCCGGTCGCCGGCGACGACCTCGAGGATGAAATGCGTGCCCTTGTCGTCGGGGACGATCTGCACCTCGGGCGTGAGGGGGAAATGGCGGAGCTGCCGCGGAATGCGGCCTTCGCCCGGCGGCTCGAGCGGGCCGGGCGAGGTCAGCGCGCGCGTCAGCTCGTACTCGATGAACTGGATCGTGTCGCGATACGACGCGTTGGGGTTCGCCGGGTCGTGCAGCGCGAACGTGTCGAGCGCATAGCCGTGGCGTGTCGTGAGGATCTTCGCGTCGAGGATCGACAGTCCGGCGCGGCCGAAGAAGCCGCAGAGGCGCGCGAACAGCGCCTTCTGGTCCGGCAGGTACACGAGCGCCTGCAGGCCCGCGCCCTCGCGCGCGAGCCGCACCTTCACCACCGGCGCCTGCCCGCCCACGCGCCAGTACAGGTGCCGCGCATGCCACGCGATCTCGTCGGCCGTGTGGCGCTGGAAGTAGAGCGTGTCGAGCTCGCGCCACAGGCGCAGCTCCGCATCGTCCGGAACCGCGTACAGGCGCAGCAGCCGGCGCGCCTCCTGCTGCCGCTCGGCGATGCTGTCGTGGATCGTGCGCTCGCCGGTGCCCGCCGTGAGCGCGGCGCGCGCGGCGTGGAACAGGTCCTCGAGGAGCTTCCCCTTCCAGGCGTTCCACACCCTCGGACTGGTGCCCCGGATGTCGGCGACGGTGAGCAGGTAGAGCGCGATCAGGCGGCGCTCGTCGCGAACCTTCGCGGCGAACGCGCCGACGACCGCCGGATCGCTGAGGTCCTGCTTCTGCGCGGTGAGCGACATCGTCAGGTGCTCGGTCACGAGCCACTCCACCAGCGCGGCATCCTCGGCGCCGAGGCCGTGCCGCTGGCAGAAGCGGCGCGCGTCGCGCGCCCCGAGCCTCGAATGATCGCCGCCGCGCCCCTTCGCGAGGTCGTGGAACAGCGCCGCGAAGTAGAGGACCTCCTTGCGCTCGAAGTCGGCGATGAGCCGCGAGCACAACGGATATTCGTGCGCGTGCTGCGCCTCGGTGAAGCGGCGCAGGTTCCGGATCACCATCAGGATGTGCTCGTCCACCGTGTAGACGTGGAACAGGTCGTGCTGCATCTGGCCGACGATCGCGCCGAACGCCGGCAGGTACTGCCCGAGGATCCCATACAGGTTCATCCGGCGCAGCTCGTGCGTCAGCCCGCGCGGCTCGCGGAACATCTGCACGAAGCGCGCGCGGTTCGCGGGGTCGCGCCGGAACGCCGCGTCGATCCGATGCCGGTTGCGCCAGAGCGCGCGCAGCGTCCGTGCCGTCATGCCGCGCAGCTCCGGGTGGCGCTGCAGCGTGACGAACGCCTCGAGCATCGTGCCCGGCCGCGTCTCGAACAGCGCTTCGTCGCGCATGTCGAGCAGCTCGTCGACGCGCTGCCAATCCGCGTCGATCGCGACCGGGTCGGTGGCGGCCGGATACAGCCGCGCGTGCAGGTTCTGCAGCAGCAGCGTATTGACCTGCCGCACGATCTTGGCGGCGCGGTAATAGCGCTGCATCAATTGCTCGCTCGCGAGCTTCGCCGGCGTATCGGCGAGATCGAGCTCGCCGGCGAGCGCCGTCTGCAGGTCGAACACCAGACGGTCCTCGCGGCGCCCAGCGAGGTAGTGCAGGCGAATGCGCAGGTCGGCGATCGTACGCTCCTGCCGCGAGACGGCGCGCGCCTCGGTCTGGGTCATCAGGCCGTTCTTCGCGAGCTCCCGCCACGTGCGTCCGAGCCGTGCCGCGCGCGCGATCCAGATCACCGTCTGCAGGTCGCGCAGCCCGCCGGGGCTCTCCTTGACGTTCGGCTCGAGGTTGTAGGCGGCGTCGTGGTACTTGAGATGCCGCTGCTGCTGCTCGAGCGCCTTGGCGTCGTAGAAGGCGCGCACGTCGAGCGCCTCGTCGAAGCGGCGGCGCAGGCGGTCGTAGAGACGTCGCGAGCCGGCGAGGTAGCGGTGCTCGAGCAGGCTGGTGCGGATCGTCGCGTCCGCCGCCATCTCGACCGCGCATTCGTCGACGGTGCGCACCGCGTGCGCCAGCTCGAGGCCGATGTCCCACAGCGACGCGAGCAGCCGCTCGATGGCCTGCGCGCACGCGCCGTCGGCCGTTTCCGGCAGCAGGATCAGCACGTCGACGTCCGAATGCGGAAAGAGCTGGCCGCGCCCGTAGCCGCCCACGGCGACGAGCGCGGCGGCCGCCGGCATCGCGCCTTCCTCCCAGGCGTGGATGAGGACGTCGTCGGAGATTCGGGCGAGGCGGCGCAGCAGGCGCGGCGGGTCCGACCGCGCGACGAATTCGGCGCGCAGCC
>DASURV010000131.1:0-12144 GCA_036375455.1 Casimicrobiaceae bacterium
GGCGAGACCGCAGGTCGAGCCGAGGCCCGAAGGGCGCGGCGGCGCGCGATTCGCGCGAGGCCGACGCGTGGTCGGTCGGGTGGCGCGGCCAGTCCAAAGAGGCTGAGGCGATGAGCGCGGCGGGCGAGACCGCAGGTCGAGCCGAGGCCCGAAGGGCGCGGCGGCGCGCGATTCGCGCGAGGCCGACGCGTGGTCGGTCGGGTGGCGCGGCCAGTCCAAAGAGGCCGAGACGGTGACGAGTGGGGGAGGGCTGCCGATGAACAAGCGCTATCAGGGCCGCCGCGCGATCGTGCTGGGTCTCGGCATGACGGGACTGTCGCTCGCGCGCCATCTCGTTCGCCATGGCGCCGACGTGCGCGTCGCCGATACGCGCAGCGACCCGCCGCAGCGCGCGCTGCTCGCCGCGGAGCTTCCGGGCGTGCGCGTCGAGACCGGCGCGTTCTCCGACGCGACGTTCGCGGGCGTGGACCTGATCGCGATCAGCCCCGGCGTCGCGCAACGCGATCCGGGCATTCGCGCGGCGCTCGCCGAAGGCGCCGAGCTCGTCGGCGACATCGAGCTGTTCGCGCGCGCGCTTCCCGCGGACCAGAAGGTGCTGGCGGTCACCGGCACCAACGGGAAGACGACGGTCGCATCGCTTACCGGTGCGCTGACGCGCGCGGCGGGGCTCGCGACGATCACCGCGGGCAACATCGGCAATCCGGTGCTCGACGTCCTCGCGGACATCGAGCGGGGGGCGCCGCCGCCGGCCGTGTTCGTGCTCGAGCTGTCGAGCTATCAGCTCGAGACGACGACGAGCCTCGCGCCGGTCGCGGCGGCCGTCCTGAACGTCTCGGCGAACCACATGGACCGCTATGCGGGCATCGCCGACTACGCGAGCGCGAAGGCGCGCATCTTCGAGCGCGCGACGGTGCAGGTGGTGAATCGCGACGATCCGATCGTGCGCCTGATGCGCCTTCCCGGGCGCACGGTCCAGACGTTCGGAGCCGGCGTTCCGCTGTCGGAGGAGGAGTGGGGACTGGTGGAGAGGAGCGGCGGATCCTGGCTCGCCCGCGGCGGCGAGTTGATCATGCAGACGTCGCGGCTCGCGCTCGTCGGCCGGCACAATGCGTTGAACGCGCTGGCGGCGCTCGCGCTCGCATCGTCGGTCGCGAAGATCGGCCGGCCGATGCTCGATGCGCTCGCGCAGTTTCGCGGCCTGCCGCACCGGATGGCGCCGATCGCCGAGGCGGACGGCGTGCTCTACATCGACGACTCCAAGGGCACGACCGTCGCGGCGACGCAGGTTGCGCTGGAGGGCGTCGGGCGGCCGGTCGTGCTGATCGCCGGCGGCGACGGCAAGGGCCAGAGCTTCGCCCCGCTGCGCTCGAGCGTGGATCGCGCGTGCCGCGCCGTGCTGCTGATCGGGCGCGACGCGCCGCAGATCGCGCGCGCGCTCGCCGGCACGGGCGCGCGCGTCGAGACGGTCGACACGCTGGACCTGGCCGTCGAGCGTGCGATCGACCTGGCGCTCCCCGGCGATGCGGTCCTGCTCTCGCCCGCCTGCGCGAGCCTCGACCAGTTTCGCGACTACGTCGAGCGGGGCACGCGCTTCGCTGCGCTCGTGAACGCCCGGCTCGCGGCGGACGTCGATGCGTAAGCGGCTCACCGTCGGCGCTTCCGTCCGCCGTCCGCCGCTCGCGCCGCTGCCGCGGGAGCCGCACGCGATGCTGTCGTTCGACGTCTCGCTCGCGTGGTCGGCGCTGCTGCTGCTCGCGTTCGGATTGGTGATGGTGTATTCGGCGTCGATCGCGACGGCCGAGGCGTCCGCGCACACCGGATACCGCGCCTGGTATTTCCTCGCGCGGCACGCCGCGTTCCTGGGGATCGGGCTCGTCGCGGCGTTCGTCGCGTTCCAGGTTCCGGTCAGGGTGTGGCAGCGCGCCGCGCCGTGGCTCTTCATCATCGGCGCCGCGTTGCTGGTGCTGGTCCTGGTTCCGGGCGTCGGCAAGTCGGTGAACGGCTCGAAGCGCTGGCTGTCGCTCGCCGTCGTCAACATCCAGCCTTCCGAGTTCATGAAGCTCGCCGCCGTGCTGTACGCGGCGAGCTATGCGGTGCGCAAGGCGGCCTTCCTGCACGCCGAGCAGCCGCTGCGGCAGACGCTCGCGCGCGGCTTCGCGCCGCTCTCCGCGGTGATGGTGCTGATCGGCGGCCTGCTGCTGCTCGAGCCCGACTTCGGCGCCGTCGTCGTGATCCTCGCGATCGCGCTCGCGATTCTTTTCGTCGGCGGCCTCGACTGGCGCCTCTTTCTCGGCCTTGCCGTCCTGCTGCCGGTGGCGCTCGCGGCGATCCTGATCGCGGCGCCCTATCGCGTGCAGCGGCTGACGAACTTCCTCGATCCGTGGGCGGACCCGCTGCACAAGGGGTATCAGCTTTCGCATTCGCTGATCGCGTTCGGCCGCGGCGAATGGCTCGGCGTGGGCCTCGGGGCGAGCGTCGAGAAGCTGCTCTACCTGCCGGAAGCGCACACCGATTTCCTGCTCGCCGTCATCGCCGAGGAGCTCGGCTTCGTCGGGGTCGCCGCGGTGATCGCGCTCTTTGCGTGGCTGCTGTTTCGCGCCTATGCGATCGGCCGCCAGGCGGCGCGGCTCGCGCGCCCGTTCGCCGCGCTCGTCGCGCACGGCTTCGGCGTGTGGATCGGCTTCCAGGCGTTCATCAACATGGGCGTGAACATGGGTGTGCTGCCGACGAAGGGTCTCACGCTGCCGCTGCTGTCGTTCGGCGGCAGCGGGATCGTCGCGAACTGCGTCGCGATCGCGATCCTGCTGCGCATCGATTACGAGAACAGGCGACTGCTCCGGGGCTTCGCCGAATGAACGTGGGCCGAGCGGGAAGGCGGGCGTGACCGTGACCGTGATGATCACGACCGGCGGCACCGGCGGCCACGTGTTCCCGGGGCTTGCGGTCGCGGCGAAGCTCGTCGCGCGCGGGTGCCGCGTGTTCTGGCTCGGCACGCGCGACGGGATGGAGGCGCGCCTCGTTCCGCGGCACGGCGTCGAGTTCGAGAGCCTCGCGTTCCGGGGCGTGCGCGGCAAGGGCTGGCGCACGCTGTTGTTTGGCCCGTTCGCGCTGCTCGCCGCGTGCCTCGACAGCCTGCGCGTGATCCGGCGCCGGCGGCCGGATGTCGTGCTCGGCTTCGGCGGCTTCGCGTCGTTTCCCGGTGCGCTGATGGGGATCGCGAGCGGCAGGCCGCTGGTCGTGCACGACGCGAATGCCGTCGCGGGGCTCGCGAACCGCATCCTCGCCTATGGCGCCGACCGCGTGCTGCTCGGATTCCCCGGCGCGCTGCGCGGCAGCCCGTCGAAGCACGCCGTGTGGGTCGGCAATCCGCTGCGCGAGGACATCGTCGCGCTCGCGCCGCCGCAGCAACGCTTCGCCGAGCGCGCGGGACCATTGCGCGTGCTGGTGGTCGGCGGCAGCCTGGGTGCGGCGGCGCTGAACGACGCGATCCCGGTCGCGCTCGGCAAGATCGCGCCGGAGCAGCGTCCGCTCGTCGTCCATCAGACCGGCGAGCGCCAGATCGACGCCGTGCGCAACGCCTACGCGAGCGCCGGCGTCAGGGCCGAATGCGTGTCCTTCATCGACGACATGGCGGCCCGCTACGCGTGGGCCGACATCGTCGTGTGCCGCGGCGGCGCGCTGACCGTCGCCGAGCTGGCCGCCGTGGGGCTCGCCGCAATCATCGTGCCGCTGCCGGGCGCAATCGCCGACGAGCAGTCGGCGAATGCGCGCTTCCTGCTCGACGCGGGCGCGGCGATCGTCATGCCGCAGGCGGAGCTCGCCGGCGCCGACGCCCCGCTTGCCGCCGTCCTGGGCGCATTGACCCGCACGCATGCGCTGACGATGGCGCTCGCCGCGCATCGCGCCGGCAAGCGCGACGCGGCGGATCGCGTCGCCGACGCCTGCCTCGCGCTGGCTGCCCGATGAAGCACAAGGTCAAGCACGTGCACTTCGTCGGCATCGGCGGCGCCGGGATGAGCGGCATTGCCGAAGTCCTCGCGACGCAGCGCTACCGCGTCTCCGGCTCGGATCTCGCGGAGAGCGCGGCGACGCGGCGCCTGCGCGCCCTCGGCGTCGACGTCGCGATCGGCCATCGGGCGGGCAACGCGGAAGGCGCCGATGCCGTCGTCGTCTCCACGGCCGTCGCGGGCGACAACCCCGAAGTGGTCGCCGCCCGCGAGCGCGGCATTCCGATCGTGCCGCGCGCGCTGATGCTGGCGGAGCTGATGCGCCTGAAGCAGGGCATCGCGGTCGCCGGCACGCACGGCAAGACGACGACGACGAGCCTGATCGCTTCGGTGCTCGCCGAGGGCGGCCTCGATCCGACGTTCGTCATCGGCGGACGGCTGCTCGCGGTGGACGCGAACGCGCGCCTCGGTCACGGCGATTTCCTGGTCGCCGAAGCCGACGAATCGGATGCGTCGTTCCTCTACCTCTCCCCGGTGCTCGCGGTCGTGACGAACATCGACGCCGACCACATGGAGACGTACGGCCAGGACTTCGCGAAGCTCACGCGCGCGTTCGTCGACTTCGTGCAGCGGCTGCCGTTCTACGGCGTCGCCGTGCTGTGCGTCGACGATCCGCACGTGCGCGCGATCCTGCCCGACATCGCGAAGCCGGTCGTCACCTACGGGCTCGCCGAGGACGCGCAGCTACGCGCGGCGGAGGTCGTCAACGCCGGCGGGCGCATGCGCTTCGTCGCCCGGGGCCGGGGAGCGGTGCCGCTCGCGATCGAGCTCGCCCTCGCCGGCGTCCACAACGTGCAGAACGCGCTGGCGGCGATCGCCGTCGGCCGCGAGGTCGGCGTCGCCGACGCGGCGATCGCCCGGGCGCTCGCCGAGTTCAAGGGTGTCGATCGGCGGTTCCAGCGCCACGGCGACGTCGCGCTCGAGGGCGGCGGCAGGTTCACGCTGATCGACGACTACGGGCATCACCCGGTCGAGATGGCGGCGACGCTCGCCGCCGTGCGCGAGAGCTTCCCCGGCCGCCGCGTCGTCCTCGCCTTCCAGCCGCATCGCTACACGCGCACGCGCGATCTGTTCGAGGACTTCGTGCGCGTGCTGTCCAGCGCCGACGCGCTCGTGCTGACCGATGTCTATCCGGCGGGCGAGGCGCCGATCGTCGCCGCCGACGGCCGCGCGCTCGCGCGCGCCGTGCGCGTCGCCGGCCGCGTCGAGCCGGTGTTCGTGGAGTCCGTCGCCGACGCCGCGGCGGCGATCCGCGACGTCGCGCGCGACGGCGACGTCGTCGTCACGATGGGCGCGGGGTCGATCGGCGCCGTGCCCGCGCAGCTCCTTTCATGAGCACCGCCGGACCGCCCCAAGGTGCGAATCAGCCCCCTCGGGGGGCAGCGCAGCGGCGCGAGCCGCAAGCGTGGGGGGATCCGTCAACGATGATGCAGGAGCCCCTCGCGTTCGCCGGCCTGCGCGGCACGCTCTCGCGCGACGCGCCGCTCGCGCGGCACACGACGTGGCGTGTCGGCGGGCGGGCGGACCTGCTCTACGCGCCCGCCGACCGGGACGATCTCGCGCAATTCATCCGCGGCTTGCCGCGCGCGCTGCCGATCACCGTCCTCGGCCTCGGCAGCAACGTGCTCGTGCGCGACGGCGGCATTCGCGGCGCCGTGATCCTGATGCACAACCCCGGTGCGGCGCTCGCGGTGGCCGACGGGCTCGTCTACGCCGATGCCGGCGTCGCGAGCCCGAAGCTCGCCCGCTTTGCCGCACTGCATGGCTGCGCGGAAGCGGAATTTTTCGCCGGGATACCTGGCACCGTGGGCGGGGCGCTCGCGATGAATGCCGGCTGCTACGGCGGCGAGACGTGGCGTCACGTCGCGCGCGTCGAAGCGCTCGGCCGCGACGGGACGTTCGCCGTGCGCACGCCCGCCGACTATGCGATCGGCTATCGCAGCGTCGCGCTGCGCGACGGCGGCGCGCTCGCCGATCCGTTCACCGCCGCGTGGTTCCGCTTTCCGCCGGGCGACATCGCGACCGCGCGCGCGCAGATCAAGGCGCTGCTCGCGCGGCGCATCGCGACGCAGCCGCTGGCGGTGCCGAATGCGGGCAGCGTGTTCCGCAATCCGCCCGGCGATTACGCGGCGCGGCTGATCGAATCCTGCGGGCTGAAGGGATTCGCGATCGGCGGCGCGCGGGTGTCGGAGCTGCACGCGAACTTCATCGTCAATCCGGCCCGGCGCGCGCGCGCCGCCGACATCGAGCAGCTCATCGCACGCGTGCGCTCGGTCGTGCAGGCGAGGACGGGTGTCGATCTCATCCCCGAAGTGCGCATCCTGGGGGAACTGCAATGACGGCTCCCGCGGCAGAGTTCGGCAGGGTGGCGGTCCTCCTCGGCGGTCCCTCGGCCGAGCGCGAGATCTCGCTGCTCTCGGGCAACGCCGTGCTGAAGGCGCTGCGCGAGCGCGGCGTCGACGCGCATCCGTTCGATCCGGCCGAGCGCAACCTGTTCGAGCTGGCGCAGGAAGGCTTCGCGCGCGTCTTCATCGCGCTGCACGGCCGCTTCGGCGAGGACGGCACCGTGCAGGGCGCGCTCGAGACGCTGCGCATCCCGTACACCGGCAGCGGCGTCATGGCCTCCGCGCTGGCGATGGACAAGTGGCGCACGAAGCTCGTCTGGCTCGCGAGCGGCATCCCGACGCCGCGCTATCGCGTCGTCGACGTGAGCACCGACTGGCCGCGCATCGTCGCCGAGCTCGGGCTGCCGCTCGTCGTCAAGCCGGCGCGCGAAGGCTCGACGATCGGCATCACGAAGGTGACGACCGTCGATCACGACGAGATGTGGCTCGCGTACGAAATCGCGGCGCGCCACGACCCGCTCGTGCTCGTCGAGGAGTTCGTGGCCGGCACGGAGCTCACCGCGTCGATCGTCAATCGCCGCGCGCTGCCGCTGATCCGCATCGAGGCGCCGCAGGGCAACTACGACTATCACAGCAAGTACTTCTCCGACGAGACGAAATACTTCTGCCCGAGCGGCCTGCCGGCCGCGCAGGAGGACGAGATCCGCGCGCGGGCGCTCGCCGCGTTCGACGTCGTCGGCTGCGCCGGCTGGGGACGGCTCGACCTGATCCTGCGCGGCGACGGAACGTTCTCGTTCCTCGAGGTGAACACGTCGCCCGGCATGACCGGGCACAGCCTCGTGCCGATGGCCGCGAAGCAGGCCGGCACGTCGTTTCCCGATCTCTGCGTCGAGATCCTGAGTGGCGCGCATGTGGGATGACGCGCGGCAACTGAACGCGATCGCCGTCACGCTGACGGTGATCGCCGCCGCCTTCCTGGCGTGGGCGATCGTGGGCTGGGTGACGCGGCTGCCGCTGTTCGCGTTGCGCGAGGTCGTCGTGACCACGCCGCTTTCCCGCACGAGCGGCGCGCATCTCGAGTCGGTGATTCGCGGCGAGCTCGCCGGCACGTTCTTCACGATGAACCTCGACGCCGCGCGCGCGGCGCTCGCGCGCGTGCCGTGGGTGCGCACCGTCGCCCTGCGCCGCCAGTGGCCGCGCCGGCTCGAGATCGAGGTCGACGAGCACGAGCCGTTCGCGCGCTGGAACGACGGGGCGCTCGTGAATACGCGCGGGGAGGTGTTCGTCGCGAATTACGCAGGCGAGCTGCCCGAGTTCAAGGGTCCGGAAGGACAGGCCGGGCTGATGGCCGCGCGCTACCGCGAGTGGACCGCGCAGCTCGCGCCGCTCGCGCTGCGCCTGCGCGGCCTGAACCTGTCCGCGCGCGGCGGCTGGCAACTGCGCGCCGAGGACGACCGGGGCCCGCTGACGCTCGATGTCGGCCGCGACGATGTCGCGGGCCGTCTGTCGCGCTTTCTCGGCGTGTACGCGCGCACGGTGGGAGCGCTCGCGCGCGCCGGCACGCACGTCGATCACGTGGACCTTCGCTATCGCAACGGCTTCGCGGCGCGGATGCCGGGCTTTCGCGAGAAACCGGGACGGAAGGTCTCATGAATGCGCCGCCGCCTCACCTCTCATCGCCATTCGCATGCAGGACGGGAGAACCGTGAAAGACAACAACAACCTGATCGTCGGCCTCGACATCGGAACGTCGAAGATCGTGGCCATCGTCGCGGAAATCCTCGACGACGGCGCGCTCAACATCGTCGGCCTGGGCACGCAGCCGTCGCGCGGCCTGAAGAAGGGTGTCGTCGTCAACATCGAGGCGACGATGGCGTCGATCCAGCGCGTGCTCGAGGAGGCCGAGCTGATGGCCGATTGCCGGATCAGCGAGGTCTACACCGGCATCGCCGGCAGCCACATCCGCAGCCTCAACTCGAGCGGCATGGTCGCGATCAAGGAGAAGGAGGTCACGCAGGCGGACATCGACCGCGTCGTCGAGACCGCGAAGGCCGTCGCGATTCCCAACGACCAGCAGGTGCTGCACATCCTGCCGCAGGAATTCATCATCGACGGCCAGGAGGACGTCCGCGAGCCGCTCGGCATGAGCGGCGTGCGGCTCGAGGTGAAGGTGCACATCGTCACCGGCGCGGTCTCCGCCGTCGAGAACATCACGAAGTGCGTGCGCCGCTGCGGGCTCGAGGTGCGCGACGTGATGCTGCAGCCGCTCGCCTCCGCCAGGGCCGTGCTGAACGACGACGAGAAGGACCTCGGCGTGTGCCTGATGGACATCGGCGGCGGCACGACCGACATCGCCGTGTTCGCGGGCGGCGCGATCCGCCACACCGCGGTGATTCCGATCGCCGGCGACCAGGTGACGAACGACATCGCGATGACGCTGCGCACGCCGACGAAGGAAGCGGAGGAGCTCAAGGTGCGCCACGGCTGTGCGCTGCGCCAGCTCGCCGACCCCAACGGGATCATCGAGGTGCCGGGCGTGGGCGAGCGCGGGCCGCGCAAGCTCTCCAAGCCGATGCTCGCCGAGGTGATCGAGCCGCGCATCGAGGAGCTGTATTCGCTCGTGCAGGCGGAGCTGCGGCGCTCCGGATTCGAGGAGCTGCTGTCGTCGGGGATCGTGCTGACCGGCGGGTCGGCGCTGCTGCAGGGCATGACCGACCTCGGCGAGGAGCTCTTTCATCTGCCGGTGCGCATCGGCGTGCCGACGTACGCGGGCGGGCTCGCCGACGTCGTGCGCAGTCCGCGCTACGCGACGGCGGTCGGCCTGCTGCTCGAAGGACGCGAGCAGTTTCTGCGCGGGCAGGCGGCGCGCGCGCAGGTGGCGGGCATCGGCGGCATCGCGGTGCGGATGCGGCAGTGGTTCAACGCGAACTTCTAGGAACCAGGAACCAGGGGCTGGGAACTGGGGGCCAGGAAAGGGGCAAGAGGCAAGAGGCAAGAGGCGAGAGGCGAGAGGCGAGAGGGAACGATGAAGCGGTACACGAACAGGGGTTTGCTGTCATGTGTCAATTGGCTTCGGCCAACTGATACCTGATATCCGATCCCGATACCTGAAACCCGGACAGGAGAAAGGAAACGCATCATGTTTGAAATCATCGACGAGGCACCGGAAGAGGGTGCGGTCATCAAGGTCATCGGCGTGGGCGGTTGCGGCGGCAACGCGGTCGAGCACATGATCGCGCGCGGGCTCGGGGGCGTGGACTTCATCTGCGCGAACACCGATGCGCAGGCGCTGAAGCGCTCGACGGCACGCACGCAGCTCCAGCTCGGCTCGACGCTCACGCGCGGTCTCGGCGCCGGCGCACGTCCCGAGATCGGCCGCGACGCGGCGATGGAGGACCGTGACCGCATCGCCGGCATGATCGAGGGCGCGGACATGCTGTTCATCACCGCCGGCATGGGAGGCGGAACCGGCACCGGCGCGGCGCCGGTGATCGCCGACATCGCCAAGAGCCTCGGCATCCTGACCGTCGCCGTCGTGACGCGCCCGTTCAAGTTCGAGGGCAAGCGCCAGCGCGTCGCGACCGCCGGCATCGAGGAGCTCACGAAGAAGGTCGACTCGCTGATCGTCATTCCGAACGACAAGCTGATGGACGTGCTCGGCGAGGAGGTGTCCGTCCTCGATGCCTACGCGGCGGCGAACGACGTGCTGCACGGCGCGGTGTCGGGCATCGCGGAGGTCATCAACAATCCGGGCCTCGTCAACGTGGACTTCGCCGACGTGCGCACGGTCATGGGCGAGGTCGGGATGGCGATGATGGGATCGGCGACCGCCGGCGGCAGCGACCGCGCGCGCGTGGCCGCCCAGCAGGCGGTGAAGAGCCCGCTCCTCGAGGACGTGAACCTGGCGGGCGCCCGCGGCGTGCTGGTGAACATCACCGCGTCGGCCGGTCTGGAGATGAAGGAGTACCACGAGGTGATGAACACGATCAAGGAATTCACCGCGGAGGACGCGATGGTGATCGTCGGCACCGTGATCGACGAGGCGATGGAGGACAGGCTGCGCGTGACGATGATCGCCACCGGTCTGGGGGGCGCCGTCGTCGCGACTCGCCGGCCGCCGAAGCTCGAGGTGCTGGAGACCGTCGTCGAGCGGACCGGCACGGACAACGTCGGGCGGGTGACCGAGACGATCGACTACGACAAGCTCGACCAGCCGGCGGTGGTGCGCCGCGGCCGCCACGCGACGGCGCCGGCCGCGCCGGCGTTCGACGCGTCGGAGATCCCGGCCTTCCTGCGCAAGCAGGCGGACTGAGGACGGCGACGGACCGCCGGGTGTTAAAATGCTCAGTCGACCACGCGCGCGGCCCTCGCGCCAGCCTCCTTCCCGATCGATGCTGCGGCAGCGCACGCTCAAGACCACGATTCGCACGACGGGCGTCGGACTCCACACCGGCGCCCGCGTCGAATTGACGCTGCGTCCGGCCCCTGTCGACGCGGGGATCGTGTTCCATCGCACCGATCTGTCGCTGCCGGTGACCATTGCGGCGCAGGCGGCGAACGTCGGCGACACCCGCCTGTCGTCGACGCTCGTCTCGGACGGCGCGTCGATCTCGACCGTCGAGCACCTGATGTCGGCGCTCGCCGGACTCGGCATCGACAATCTTCACGTCGACGTCGCAGGGCCGGAGTTGCCGATCATGGACGGCAGCGCCGGCCCGTTCGTGTTCCTGCTGCAGTCGGCGGGCGTCGTCGAGCAGACGGCCCCCAAGCAATATCTGCGCGTGCGCGCGCCCGTCGAGATCCGCGACGGCGACAAGTGGGCGCGCTTCGAGCCGTTTCCCGGCTTCAAGCTCGATTTCACGATCGATTTCCCCCACCCGGTGTTCGGCACGGAAAACCGCCACGTCGTCGTCGACTTCGCCGAGCATTCGTACATCAAGGAAGTCGCCCGCGCGCGCACGTTCGGCTTCATGCAGGACGTCGAGGCGATGCGCGCGGCCGGGCTCGCGCTCGGCGGCAGCCTGCAGAACGCGATCGTCCTCGACGAGACCCGCGTGCTGAACAGCGAAGGGCTGCGCTACGACAACGAATTCGTCAAGCACAAGGTGCTCGATGCGATCGGCGACCTCTACCTGCTGGGCCACCCGCTGATCGGCCAGTACACCGCGTTCAAGCCGGGCCATGCGCTGAACAACGCGCTCGCCCGCACGCTGCTCGGGCGCCCCGACACGTGGGAACTGGTGGCGTTCGACACCGATGACGAGGTGCCCTCGGCGTTTCAGGACTGGGCGGTCATCGGCGCCGCTTGATCCTCGTCCGGCTGCTGCTGTTCCTCGCGCTGGCCTCGATCGGCGTCGCGCTGCTTTTGTGGCTCGTCAAGCGGGACCGGCGTTACCTCCGCTTCGTCGGTCTCACGCTGAAGTTCACGCTGCTGCTCCTGCTCGCGATCCTGCTCTGGTTCGCGGCGGAGCGGCTGCTGGCGCCTACCGCCGCGCTGATCTCGTTTCGCGAGCAAGGCCGGCCGACCGGCGGTCATTGGCCGGATCATGCCAATGTCATAGCATCCGATTCTAGCGCCCGCGCGCCCGCCGCGACCAGCGGATGAGCGCGGCCCTGAGCGGACCGTCGGGCAGGCGGTCGGCGAGGGCGAACAGCGGCGCGGCATCCGTGCTATCCCATTGACGACGCGGAGCTTTTTGCTGCATGGACCCGGTGCCCGCAACCTGGACGCGCACGCGCACTTCGTCGAAGTCGAAGCCGCCGCGCGCCAGGTCCCGCCGCAGTTGCGGCGC
>DASURV010000132.1:0-2812 GCA_036375455.1 Casimicrobiaceae bacterium
CTTCTGCCCGTCGTACACGGCGCGCTGGGCGAAGCCTTCGAAATATTCATCCGATCCGTCCTTCTTCTGGCGAAAGCTGACCGGATTGCCGTACGCAGTGGCGGAAAGCGAGTTGTCGGGATTCTGCTTGAAGTCGATGCGATCGGCGCGGATCGTCATCGTGCCCTGCGTGATGACGACGTTTCCGCGCAGCGTCCCGACGCGGCGCTCGAAATCGACCTCGGCCGGCTGATCGGCCGAAAAGTTGATCGGCTTCTCGCGATCGGCCTTGTCGGCGTGCGCGGGTGCCGCGACGATCGCGCCCGCCGCGCAAACGGCGAGCAGGACACGCAGCGCGGCCGCAACACGACGCGTCATTTGGGAATATCCTGGGGTTGGAACGTGCCGCTGACCTGCGACTTCAACCGGACCGTCTTCGCCTTGTTGTCGAATTCGAGGCCCCGGCCGCGGATTATTCCACGCGGATCCTCGATCGTCACCGGCTTGTCGGTTTGCACGCGCTGCTCCTTCGTCAGCACGTGCAGCGACTCGGTGGTGAGCGTCACGCGGCCGCTTTGCGTGCCGTCCTTCGACGGCCGCTCGGACGCCGCGCGCGTGACCTGCACGTTGCCGATGAAATCGCCCTGTTCCCGCCCGCCTTCGATGCGGCCGCGATCGGCGGTGATCGTCATCGTCGGTCGCCCGGTTTCGGACAGCGACAGGCGCGGCGACACGAGCTCGGCGCTGTCGTCGTCGGGAAAGTGCTCGGCACGGACCGCGGCGAGCGTTTCCCGCGGCTGGCCTTGCGCGTCGAACGTCACGGCCCTGAAGTCCTGCAGGAACAGATCGGGATCGTGCCGCGCGGAGCCGTCGCGCCGCACGGACTGCGGCTGCACCTGCGCGTCGAGCCAGTACGTGAGCGCCGCGAGCGCACCCAGCAGCAGCACGGGCGACCAGGCGACGAGCTTGTCCAGGATGTCGCGCGTGCGGTCCATGTCAGCCGGGATTTCCGGAGGCCGCGGCGGGCATCAGCGTTCCTCGCGCGCGAGCTCGAACGGCGGCCGAAGCTGCGCTGCGCGCACCTCGGCTTCGCCGCCGTGGCCCTGCGCGGCGAGGATAAGGTCGGCGAGCTCGCGCACGGCGCCCATGCCCCCGTCCCGCGTCGTGACGTAGTGTGCGTGCGCCCGTACCGCGGCGGGCGCGTGCGGCACCGTGGCCGCGAGGCCGCAGGCTTCGAGCAGCGGAATGTCCGGGAGGTCGTCGCCGATGTGCGCGCATTGCTCCGCGGTGAGCCCGAGCTCGCCGCGCAGCCGCTGCCACGGCGTCACCTTGTCGTGCGCGTCGAGCACCACGTGCGGCACGCGAAGCTGCTGCGCGCGATGGGTGACCGAAGGCGCAGCGCTGCCGGTGATCCACGCGACGACGATGCCGGCGCGCGCGAGCAGGTTGATGGCGACACCGTCCAGCGCGCTGTAGGCCTTGAATTCGCGGCCGCGGTCGTCGACGTAGATGCGGCCGTCGGTCAGCACGCCATCCACGTCGCACGACAGGAAGCGCACGCGCCGCGCACGGGCCGCGAGTTCGGCGTCCATCAGCGAAACATGCACTCGGACATTGCGATCAGACAACGCGCGCGCGAAACAGGTCGTGCATGTGAACCGCGCCTTCCAGTACGCCAGAGGCATCGACGACGACCAGCTGCATTACCTTGGGCGGTGCTTCCATTGTCTGGACGCAATCGACCGCGAGCCGATCCGCCTGAATCGTGCGGGGTGAGCGCGTCATCGCGTCCACGACAGCACGCTGCAGATCGGGCCGGCCCTGGCCAATGAAGCGACGCAAGTCGCCATCGGTGAAGATGCCGAGGATCGCACGCCCATCGTCGACGACGACAGTCATGCCCATGCCCTTGCCGCTCATTTCCACGATGGCGTCGGCAATCGTGGCCGTTGCAGGGACCGATGGCACCGCACCACCCGTCCGCATTACGTCGGACACGCGCGTGAGCAAGCGCCGGCCGAGGGAGCCGCCCGGGTGCGAACGCGCGAAGTCGTCGACGGAAAAACCACGCGCATCGAGCAGTGCGAGCGCGAGGGCGTCGCCGAGCGCGAGCGTGGCGGTGGTGCTGGCGGTCGGTGCGAGGCCCAGCGGACATGCCTCCGCGTCGACGGCGGCGTCGAGATGTACGTCGGTCGCGCGCGCGAGCGAACTGTTCTCGTCGCCGGTGAGCGCGATCACGGCGATTCCTTCCCGCTTGAGGTGCGGTAACAACAGAAGCAACTCTTCGGTTTCCCCCGAATGTGACAACATGACGACGACGTCGGTCGGCGCGATCATTCCAAAGTCGCCGTGGCTGGCCTCTGCGGGGTGAACGAAGAATGCCGGCGTTCCGGTGGACGCGAGCGTCGCCGCGAGCTTGCGGGCGACATGGCCCGACTTGCCAATGCCGGATACGACCACGCGCCCCTTGCAGGCAAGGATCAGCGCGAGGGCCGCTACGAAAGACGCATCGAGCCGCGCCGCGAGCGCAGCGATCGCGCGTGCTTCGGTTTCGAGTACGTTTCGGGCGAGCGCCAGCACGCGGTCAGCATCGACCGAACGTAACTCACCGTCCTGCGTCACGGCGCGCAGATCTGATTGGACAAGCATCTTGCAAAGTATAACGCCATGATAACGTCCCGAGCGCCCGCGCACCTCGCGACCCGATGCCCCATACACTGCTGTTGATCCTGCTGCTGCTCGCCGCATCGGTGGTCGTCGTGACGATCTGCCGCAACGCGCGCCTGCCGCCGATCCTCGGCTACCTGCTGGTCGGCATCGCGCTCGGGCCGCA
>DASURV010000133.1:0-22552 GCA_036375455.1 Casimicrobiaceae bacterium
AGCGATCACCGGAGCGCCGCTGAGCCTGCCGCGAGCCGCCGCCGCGGCGGTCGCGAGCAGCGCCCGGCGCGGCGTGCGCATCGAGGACGTCGACGCGTGCCCGCGCTTCGCCGCGCGCGTGATCGAGGGCATCGACGCGCAGGCGCCGACGCCGCCGTGGATGAAGGAGCGCATCGAGCGCTCCGGCGTGCGCTCGATCTCCGCGATCGTCGACATCACCAACTACGTGATGCTCGAGCTCGGCCAGCCGCTGCACGCCTACGACGACCGCCTGCTCGACGGCGACATCGTCGTGCGTTTTGCGCGCCCCGGCGAGACGCTGACGCTGCTCAACGGCCAGCAGCTTGCGCTCGAGCCCGACCTGCTGCTCGTCTGCGACAGCGTGAAGCCGCTCGGGCTCGCCGGCGTCATGGGCGGCGAGCACTCGGGCATCGCGAGCGACACGACGACCGTGTATCTCGAAGGCGCGTTCTGGAACCCCGCGGTGATCCAGGGCAAGATGCGCCGCCTCGGATTCGTCAGCGACGCCGGCTATCGGTTCGAGCGCGGGGTCGATCCCGAGCTCGGACCGCGCGGCGTCGAGCGCGCCACCGAGCTCATTGTCGAGATTTGCGGCGGCCGCGCGGGTCCGCTGTCGGACGCCGTCGGCCGGCTGCCCGCGCGCGCTCCGGTTCGCCTGCGCAGCGCCCGCGTCACCCGGCTCCTGGGCGTGGCGCTGTCGCCGGACGTGATCGCCGGCGTGTTCGCGCGCCTGCGGCTGCCCTTTGTGCGCGACGGCGACGACTTCGTCGTCACCCCGCCCTCGTATCGGTTCGACCTCGCCGTCGAGGAGGACCTGATCGAGGAGATCGCGCGCATTCACGGCTACGACGCGATCCCGGCCGCGATGCGGCCGCACGCGCAGGCGATGCTCCCGTCGCCGGAAGGCAAGCGCAGCGCCGCCACGCTCAAGCGGCGCCTGAGCGCGCGCGACTGGCAGGAAGTCATCACGTTCAGCTTCGTCGCCTCGGAGGACGAGCGCGCGCTCGATCCGCACGGACGGCCGATCGCCGTGCTCAATCCGATCGCCGCGCAACGCGACGTCATGCGCACCACGCTGCTCCCCGGCCTCGTCGAAACCCTGCGCACGAACCTCAAGCACAAGGTGCCGCGGCTGTGGATCTTCGAGGTCGGCCGGACGTTCCCCCGCGACGACACCGCACAGCCGATACGGATCGGCGGCCTGGCGTTCGGCACCAGCGACCCCGAGCAGTGGGGGTCGCCGAGCCGCCTCGTCGACTTCTTCGACGTCAAGGGCGACCTCGAGGCGCTCGCGAGCCCGCTCGCCGTCACCACGACGGCGCGTGCAAAGCCATGGCTTCACCCCGGCCGCAGCGCCGAAGTCCGGATCGGCGCCGCGATCGCCGGGTGGCTCGGGGAGCTGCATCCGCGCCTTGTGCGCCACTTCGAATTACCCTCGGCGCCTGTCGTCTTCGAGGTCGATCTGACCGCGCTGACGAGCGCTCCGGTGCCCGCGGCGCGCCCCGTCTCGCGTCTGCCATCGATACGCCGTGATCTCGCCATAGTAATAAATGAAAACATTGAAGTAGGTTCTATTGTTAATACATTACGCGAGGTATCGACACCCGAGGTCGAAGCGCTCGACGTGTTCGACGTCTATCGCGGGCACGAGCTGCCGAACGGCAGGAAAAGCGTTGCGATTCTTGTGCTTATGCGTGATACTGAACGTACTTTGACCGACGCGGACGGCGACCGGATCGTTGCGGGCCTCCTCGCCGCCCTGCACGCCCGGTTCGGCGCCACCCTGAGACAGCAGGCTTCCCGATGACGCTCACCAAAGCCGAACTGGCCGACCTCCTCTTCGAGCAACTGGGACTCAACAAGCGCGAGGCCAAGGACATGGTCGAGCGCTTCTTCGAGGAGATCCGCACGGCCCTCGAGGAGGGCCGCAGCGTCAAGCTGTCCGGCTTCGGCAATTTTCAGCTCCGCGAAAAGCCGCAGCGGCCGGGGCGCAACCCTAAGACGGGTGAGGAGATTCCGATCACCGCGCGCCGCGTCGTGACGTTCCACGCCAGCCAGAAGTTGAAGGCGATGGTCGAAGCGGCGAACCATGCCCGAAGCCAGCCGAGCTAAGGCGACGCTGCCGCCGATCCCCGCCAAGCGCTACTTCACGATTGGCGAGGTCAGCGAGCTCTGTGCGGTGAAGCCGCACGTGTTGCGGTATTGGGAGCAGGAGTTCTCGCAGCTCAAGCCGGTCAAGCGGCGCGGCAACCGCCGCTACTACCAGCATCACGAGGTCCTGCTGATCCGGCGCATCCGCGACCTGCTCTACGAGCAGGGCTTCACGATCAACGGCGCACGCCACCGGCTCGATTCGGAATCGGCCGAGCCGCGCGCCGCGGCCCGCGTCGCGACGCCTTCGACGACGATCGCACCGTCGCCAGCGGTACCTCCCCAACTCGACGCCGCGGCGTTGCGCCGCGAGCTCGAGGAGATCCGCCGGCTGCTCGCCCCGGATGCGTGACGCCGAGCGGTATAATTAGGCATTCGGTCGGGGCGTAGCGCAGCCTGGTAGCGCACCTGCATGGGGTGCAGGGGGTCGAGTGTTCGAATCACTTCGCCCCGACCAAATTCAAGAAAACCGCCACAGTCGCGGCCGTTCGTGCCGGGCGCCTCAACGGCCGCCACAATAGCGCTCGGTGCGAAGGATCCGCTCGCCCTCCTCCGCTTCGACCTCGAGTTTCGCTTCTCCGCCGATCGACACGTTGTTGCCGTCGATCGACACGCGTTCTCCGCGCGTTGACGGCCCCCAACGAACGTGCATTTGGCGCGCTTCGCCTTCGGCGTACCATTGGGTCCGGGCCTTCCTCGGGGAGAAAGCGATGCGGAGCGTGGCCGAAGTTCTCAAGTCGAAGCCTGATCAGACGGTCCACACGATCGCGCCCGAGGCGCCGGTGTTCGACGCGGTCAAGCGGATGGCCGAGAAGAACATCGGCGCACTGCTCGTGATGCGCGAAGAACAGATCATCGGCATCATCACCGAGCGTGACTACGCCCGAAAGATCGTTCTCATGGACCGCTCGTCGAAGCAAACGGCGGTACGCGAGATCATGAGTCCATCGGTGATGCACGTGCATCCCCTCCAGAGGAGCCTGGAATGCATGGCGCTGATGACGCAGCACAGGCTGCGCCACTTGCCCGTCGTGGATAACGGCAAGCTGATCGGCATCGTTTCGATCGGCGACCTGGTGAAGGACATCATCTCGCAGCAGGAATTCGTCATCCGGCAGCTAGAACACTACATCGCGGGCCAGCCGGGCTGACGTGCATCGATTGCCGCCGGTTTCCACCGCGACCCGAAATCGCGCCGATGACATAGGCCGCGCAGAGGGAGCTCTTGCCTAGCGACATCGACGAGTGGCTCGAGGGCCTCGGCCTCGCCAAGTACGCGGCGCGCTTCGCAGACAACGAGGTCGACCTCGAGGTCCTGCCCGACCTCACCGAGGAGGATCTGAAGGGTCTCGACATTCCCCTCGGACCCCGCAAGAAGCTCCTCAAGGCCATTGCGGCCCTCGCCGGTGACGCCCGAGCGCCCGACCAACCCGACGGCATGCAGGCCGGCGATGCCCGCGCAATCGGCCAACCCACAGACATCCACGCGGCGGACGCCCCTGCGATCGGACAGCCGGCCGCCATCCACGCCGGTGCACAGCCGCGCCGCAACGACGGCGAGCGGCGCCAGCTCAGCGTGATGTTCTGCGATCTCGTCGACTCGACGGCGCTCGCCGCGCGCATCGACCCGGAGGACCTGCGCGACGTGATTCGCGACTATCACGACATGTGCGCAAACGTGGTGGCGCGCTACGGCGGATACGTCGCCAAGTATCTCGGCGACGGGGTCCTCGTCTACTTCGGTTACCCGCAGGCGCACGAGAACGACCCTGAGCGAGCGGTGCGCGGCGGGCTGGCGATCCTCGATGCGATCGCCGCCGTCGGCTCGGACAACCGCGCGCTGGATGCGCCGCTCGCGGTGCGCGTGGGCATCGACACGGGCCCGGTCGTCGTCGGCGACATGGCCGGCGAAGGGCCCGCGGAGCGCGCGAACGTCGTGGGGGAGACGCCGAACGTCGCGTCGCGCCTGCAGGCCCTTGCCCAGCCGAACCAGGTCGTCGTGGGTCCTCTCGCGCGCGAGCTGATCGGCGAGGCGTTCGCCTGCGAGGATCTCGGCCTGCAGCGGCTGAAGGGCATGGCCGAGCCCCTGCATGCCTGGCGCGTCGTGCGCGAGCGCGACATCGCCGGCCTCGGCAGGGCGCGCGGGACGGACGCCTCGCAACTCGTCGGGCGGCAGGAGGAGCTCGGACTGCTGATCCGCTCGTGGGAGGCGAGCCGCAACGGGCATGGCCAGGTCGTGCTGATACAGGGCGAGGCCGGCATCGGCAAGTCGCGTCTCGTCACGGCACTGCGTGCGCAGGCCGAGCGCGACGAATACGTCTGGGTCGCGACACGCTGCTCGCCGTATCACACCAGCACGTCGCTCCATCCGGTGGTCGAGCATCTGAAGCGGGTGATCGGGTGGACTCCGGGCGATGGCTCCGAGGAGCGGCTCGCGAAGCTCGAATCCGCGCTGGCGACGCAGAGCTTCCTGCCGACCGAGCGGGCGGTTCCGCTGTATGCGGCGCTGCTGGCGCTGCCTCTGCCCGCAGGCCGCTACGCGCCGCTCGAGCTCGATCCCGAGGAGCAGCGCGAGCAAACGCTCGACGCCCTCGTCGGGTGGCTGCTGGAGGAGGCGGAGAGGAAGCCGGTGCTGCGCGTCTGGGAAGACGTGCAATGGGCCGACCCCACGACGCTCGCGCTGCTGGAGCTGTGCATCGCGCAGTCGCCGACCGTGGCGATGATGAACGTCGTGACGCACCGCCCGGACTTCGTGCCGCGCTGGACGACGCGCTCGCACATGACGCCGATCAGCCTCGGTCGGCTCGAGCGCCCCGAGGTGGAGGCGCTGATCATGCAACGGGCGGGCGGCAGGGCGATGCCGGCCGAAGTGGTCGAATACGTGCTCGACAAGACCGACGGCGTACCGCTCTACGTGGAGGAGCTGACGAAGGCGATCGTCGAGGCGAATTTCGTGCGCGATCGCGAGCATGGCTACGAGCTCGTGCGTCCCTTGTCCGACGTCGCCATCCCGGCCACGCTGCAGGACCTGCTGATGGCGCGGCTCGATCGCCTGCCGAGCATTCGCGAAGTCGCCCAGCTCGGCTCGATACTCGGCCGCGAGTTCGCCTACGAGATGCTGCAGGCGATCGCGTCGCTCGAGGAGACGGCGCTGCAAAGCGGACTGGACCAGCTCGTCGATGCGGAGCTGCTCTACCAGCGCGGGCGGCGCCCGCGCGCGAAATACATCTTCAAGCACGCGCTGGTTCACGACGCCGCGTACCAGTCGCTGCTGCGGCGCACGCGCCAGTACTACCACCGCCAGGTGGCCGAGCTGCTGGAGAATCGCTACCCGGAGATCGTCCGCACGCAGCCCGAGCTCCTCGCGCATCACTATGCCCGCGCCGACGCGCATGCGAAGAGCGTTCAATACCTGACTCGCTGCGCCGAGAACGCCGCCGGCATCTGCGCGCACGAGGAGGCGATCGCCGGCATCGAGCAGGCCCGCATGCATGCCGAGCACCTGCCGGCCGCGGAGCGCGATCGTCGGGTTCTGGCGCTGGTGATCCGCCAGGCGCACTCGATGCACTTCCTTGGCCGGCGCGAGGAGATCGTCGCCCTGCTCCTCGCCCACCGCGAGCGGCTCGAGCGGATCGGCGAGCCCGCGCTCGCCGGCGAGTTCCATTTCTGGCTCGGCTTCGCGCATGGCTGGCTGGGACACCGGGCGCAGGCCGCCGAGGCGCTGCATCGCAGCCTCGAGGAAGCGAGCACCGCGGGTGACGAAGCCATCATGGGGCGCGTCCACCGCGCGCTCGCCACCGAGTGCATCTATTCGGGGCAGCCGCTGGACGAAGCGATCGCCCATGCGCGCGACGCGGCGACGCTGCTGACGCGCGCGAACGACAGGTTCTGGTTGAGCCAGGCCTTGTTCACGCTGAGCTATTGCTGCATCTTCGCGGGCGATTTCGACGGCGCGCTCGGCGCGGCGAGCGAGCTTGCTGCATTCGGTGCCGCGACGGGGATCGCCCGCGCGAAGGCCAACGCGACGATGCTGGCCGGGCTGGGCCGCGCCATGCGCGGAGAGGGCGAGGCCGCGGTCGCGTTGTGCGAGGAGGCGCTCGACGTTTCGCCGGACCGCTTCGAGAGCGCGTTCATCCTCGCGTGCCTGGGCAGGGCGTGCTGCGAAACCGGCGATACCGTACGGGCCGTCGCGATGCTGGAACAGGCGGTCGAGCTCGCGGACCAGGTGCGGTCGCTGCAGTTTCGGGCGTGGTTTCGCACGATGCTCGGCGAAGCGTACGCGCTGCACGGCGAGGTCGCGAAGACGGACAAGGTCGTCGGCGAGGCGCTCGAGATCAGCGAGAGCACGGGTTTTCTGCTGGGCATCGCGCTGGCGAAGCAGGCGCTGGGGCGCAGCGCGTGGATGCTGCGCGACGGCGCGAGGGCCGCGCGTTACCTCGACGAGGCGATCGTCATCTTCGTGGCGATCGGAGCGCGCTTCGAGCTCGCGCGCGCGCAACTCGCACGGGCTGCGGTCGCCGTCGAGGACGGCGGCGATCGTGATGCGGCCCGGGCCCGGATTCGCGACGCGCGAGCGCTGTTCGCGAGCCTCGGAGCGCCGCGCTACGTCGAGCACGCCGAACGGTTGCGCGATCGCCTGGACTCGTAGCCGATTGCGATCGGCGGACCGCTGCCGAATCCAGGCAGGGTCACAGCAGCCAGTCGATCGGCAGCACGCTCAGGAACCGGATCCAGATGCGCTGGGCGACACCGCTCCCCGGGTCGACGTCGTAGCGAACCTCCCCCGTCGGCGTCCGCTCGATCCACTCGGGGCAATGGCCATCGGCTGCGATCCGCAGCGCGTACGCCACCTTGGGAACCTCGACGTCGAACAACGTGGCGAGCCGCCACGCGAGCGTCGGGCTCTCGATCACCAATCCCATCTCGGTATTGAGGAACGCGGAGCGCTGGTCGAAGTTGAACGAGCCGACGAAGATGCGGTCGCGATCGAGCGCGAACGTCTTCGCGTGCAGTTGCACCGACGAGCTGGAACCGATGTGCGTGTCCTCCCTCTCCTCCTCCGGCGCCGAGGGCTTGAGCTCGTAGAGCTGCACGCCGGCGCGCAGCAGATCGCAGCGCCGCTTCGCGTAGCCCGCGTGCACCGGGGCGACGTCGGTCGCGGCGAGCGAGTTGGTGAGCACGCGAACCACGACGCCACGCCGTGCGGCGCCTTCGAGCGCCGCGGCACCCTCCTCGCCCGGTACGAAGTAGGGAGAGACGAGGTCGAACGACTTCGCAGGACGCCCGATGGCGGGGAGCAGCTCCGAGAGCAGCAGCACGTCGGCGTTCGCCGTCGTGTCGAGCGTCTTGGCCGGATCGTCGCGGACGAGCCGCGCCTGCGTCCACTCGAGCGGCAGGCGACCGGCGAGCAGCTCCTGCACCAGCACCGTCTCGCGCAACACGCTCAGGTAGGCCGCCGACTCCGGATCGGCGCGCACGGCGGCGAACTTCGCTTCGAGCCTGCCCCGCGCGTCCGCGGGCGGATCGCCGATGATGCTCGCGGGCGGATCGCCGATGATGCTCGCGGCCGGATAGGCAGACGCGCTGTTCCAGTAGAGGTCGAAGGCGTCGGAGACCTCGCGCACGACCGGACCGACCGCGATCACGTCGAGGTCGGTGAATTCGACGCGGTCCCCCGCCCCGGAGTACTCGTTGCCGACGTTGCGGCCGCCGACGATCGTCACCTGGCCGTCCGCGGTGAACGACTTGTTGTGCATGCGGTGGTTCACGCGCGTGAAGTCGGTCAGGAAATTCAGCACGCGCGCACGGCGCAGCAACAGCGGGTTGTACAGCCGCACCTCGACGTTCGGATGCGCGTCGAGCGCGGCGATCGTGTCGTCGAGACCGGAGGTATTCGCGTCGTCGAGCAGCAGGCGCACGCGCACGCCGCGCTCCGCGGCACGCCAGAGCGCCTCGAACAGCAGGTAACCGGTCTGGTCGCCGTGCCAGATGTAGTACTGGATGTCGAGCGACTTCTCGGCGGCGGCCGCGAGGAGCGCGCGCGCCGCGAAGGCATCGCCCGGCGAAGGCAGCGCGTGGATGCCGGACCGGCCCGGATGATCGGCCGCCGCGCGATCGACCGCGCGCCCGAGGCGGGTCGCGGCGGTGTCGGTGAAGGCGTGCGTTTCGCTGCGTCCTTCGAGCGACGGCAGGCTCGCGCAGCCGGCCACCAGGATCGCCAGCACGACCGCGCCCAGCACGCGAGCGCCCATCGTCACCGCCGTCCCTCGATCGAGCAGGCGGTACGGGCCGCGCCCGATGCGGCGCAATTGCCGGTGGCAGTCAAAGGCATGCGTGGACGGCAGCAGGGGCCGGTCGCCAATGGCGACAATCTAACCCAGCCGCGCGCCTCGAGGAGACCTGCCGGTCACGGCGCCGCGGGAGCCGGATCCGGCACCACTTATTGACAACGTCAACCATTTCGCTGACGCTGGCAGCAAAGCCGGGAACCCGCGATGACCGACCTCGAAGCCGAGTGCATTGCCGCCGTGCGGCACTTCAACCGGTTCTACACGCGCGCGATCGGCGTGCCGGACGAAGGTCTGCTCGCGAGCCCCTTCTCGCTCGCCGAGGTGCGCGTGCTCTACGAGATCGTGCACCGCCCCGGACTGACGGCGCGCGACCTGGCGCGCGAGCTGTCGCTCGACAGCGGCTACGTCAGCCGCATCCTGCAGCGGTTCGGCAAGCGCGGGCTCGTCCACCGCGGCACGTCGGCGGCCGACGCGCGGCAGCGGCCGCTGACGCTCACGGTTGCGGGTCGGCGCGCGTTCGCGCCGCTCGACCGGCGCTCGCAGCAGGCGGTGGCCGCGGTGCTTGCGCCGTTGCGCGAAAACGACCGGGCTCGGCTGGTCGGCGCCATGCATGTGATCGAGCGTCTGCTCGACCGCGACGCCTCCGCGGCGCCGCCGTTCGTGCTCCGCGCGCACCGCCCCGGCGACATGGGCTGGGTCGTCGCCGCGCACGGCGAGATCTACCGGCACGAGTACGGCTGGGACGAGCGCTTCGAGGCCCTGGTCGCGCACATCGTGGCCGAGTTCATCGACAAGCTCGATCCCCGGCGCGAGCGCTGCTGGATCGCCGAGCGCGACGGCGAGCGGGTCGGCTCGGTATTCCTCGTCCGCAAATCGCCGACGGTGGCAAAGCTGCGCCTGCTCATCGTCGATCCGAACGCGCGCGGCCTTGGGCTCGGCAAGCATCTGGTCGCCGAATGCGTGCGCTTCGCGCGCGTTTGCGGCTATCGCACGCTGACGCTGTGGACGCAGGAGACGCTGCTCGCCGCGCGGCACATCTACCGGGAGGCGGGCTTCAGGCTCGTCGCGCGGGAGCCGCATGCGATGTTCGGCGTCCCTCTGGTCGGCGAAACGTGGGATCTGCAACTCTAGGTCCCGGCGCGACGTGTCGTCGCGTCCGAATCGGAGCATACTGGGCCGGACCACCCGAGAACCGAGCGATGCGCGAGCCATCCGGAACGGCAGCGATTCCCGACTTCCTTGCGATCATGGCGAGGCGCATTGCCGCAACGCCACGGGGCGTCCTGGCCCTCGCGCTCGCCGCGATGGCGTTCGTCTCTGCTGCCAGCGCAGCGGCGGAGAACATCGGCCCGACCGTCTACAAATGCACACAGGCGAACGGCGCCGTCCTGTATGCCGACTACCCCTGCCGCGGCAGCACCGTCGTCGACATCAAGCCGGACGCCGCCGATCCCGGCGCCATCGAGCGCCTGCAGCGTGCGCAGGCGGAGTTCGACCGCTCGATGGCGGAGCGCAAGGCCAACGAGGAAGTGGCGGCGATGCGCCGCGACGAATTGAATCAGCGGCGTCGCGAGTTGGAAGTCGCGCAGGGCGGCCCCGATTCAGCCGCATATCCACCCGACCTCGGCTACGGTCCGGACTATGGCTGGTATGCGCCGTACCCGCCGTACGTGATGCAGCGGCCGAAGCACTTCGACCACGACCGGCAGGTCAAACGTCACCGAAACGCGCCCGGGAAGAGTCGCGTCCCTGCGGTCATTCGTCGCCCGAGCGCCGGATAAGCCCGGCGTCGACGCGGATCTTCGCGGCGCACGCCTGCATTCCCGCGCTCACGGTCCGGGGCGCGGCGCCGCCGTGCGGCGCGCCGCGCGCGCGAGCACCGCCTGCACCGCCTCGACGACGCGCTCGCTCGTGAAGCCGAAATGGCGGAACAACTCGCCGGCCGGCGCGGACTCGCCGAAGCGATCGATGCCGATCGCCGCACCCTCGCGTCCGACGTACTTGCGCCAGAAGTCGGACACGCCCGCCTCGACCGCGACGCACGGCAGATCGGCCGGCAGGACGCGCTCGCGATAGGACTCCTCCTGTCGATCGAACACCGTCGTCGACGGCATCGAGACGACCCGCACCGCAATCCCCTCGCGAGCGAGCCGCCGGGCCCCGTCGACGGCGAGCGGCACCTCGGAGCCGGTGGCGACGATCACGGCGCGCGGCGTGGTTTCGGGCTCGAACAGAACGTAGCCGCCCCGGCGTATGTTCGCCACTTCCTCCGAGGCGCGAAGCTGGAACGGCAGGCCCTGCCGGCTGAAGAGCAGGCAGGTCGGTCCGTCGTGCCGCTCGATCGCGGCCGCCCATGCGACGACCGATTCCTTGGTGTCGCAGGGACGCCAGACGTCCAGGTTCGGAATCAGGCGCAGCGCGGCGGCGTGCTCGATCGGCTGGTGCGTCGGTCCGTCCTCGCCGAGCCCGATCGAGTCGTGCGTGAAGACGAAGATCGAGCGGATGCGCATCAGTGCCGCCATGCGCAACGCGCTGCGGCAATAATCCGAGAACGTGAGGAACGTGCCGCCGTACGGAATGAATCCGCCGTGCAGCGCGACGCCGTTCATGATCGCCGCCATGCCGAACTCGCGCACGCCGTAGTAGACGTAGTTGCCGCCGGCATCCGCGGTGATCGCCCGCGAGCCCGACCAGAGCGTCAGATTCGACCCCGCGAGGTCGGCCGAGCCGCCGACGAGCTCGGGGAGGAGCGGCGCGATCCCCTCGATCGCGTTCTGCGATGCCTTGCGCGTCGGGATGTGCTCGGACTTCTCCTTCGCCTGTGCCATCAGGTCGCGCACGCGCGCCTCGAAGCGCGCGGGCAGCGCCCCGCGCGTCCGGCGCTCGAATTCGCTCGCCTCGGTCGGGTACGCCCGCGCGTACTCGGCGAAACGCCGCCGCCACGACTCCTCCGCCGCGCTTCCCCGCTCGCGCGCGTCCCACGCGCTCGCGACGTGCGGGGGGACGACGAACGGCGGATGGCTCCATCCGATCGCCCGTCGCGTGGCGGCGACCTCCGCTTCCCCGAGCGCCGCGCCGTGCGCCTCGTGCGTGCCGGCCTTGTGTGGCGAGCCCTTCGCGATGACGGTCCGGCAGCAGATCAGCGAGGGTCGGTCGGCCACCGCCCTGGCCGCCCCGATCGCGCGGTGGATCGCCTCGCTGTCGTGCCCGTCCACGCCGGGCACCACATGCCAGCCGTAGCCTTCGAAGCGCTTCACCGTGTCGTCGGTGAACCAGCCTTCGACGCGGCCGTCGATCGAGATCCCGTTGTCGTCGTAGAACGCGATGAGCCGGCCGAGCCCGAGCGTTCCGGCGAGCGAGCAGGCTTCGTGCGAAACGCCCTCCATCATGCAGCCGTCGCCGAGGAAGACATACGTATGGTGGCCCACGATGTCGAACCCCGGACGGTTGAACTCGGCGGCGAGCAGCTTCTCGGCGATCGCCATGCCGACCGCGTTGGCGATTCCCTGCCCGAGCGGACCGGTCGTCGTCTCCACCCCGGGCGTCACGCCGTACTCGGGATGGCCCGGCGTCTTCGAGCCGAGCTGGCGGAATCGTCGCAGCTCCTCGATCGGCAGGTCGTAGCCGCTCAGGTGCAGCAGCGCGTATTGCAGCATCGACCCGTGCCCGTTCGAGAGGACGAAGCGGTCGCGGTCGGGCCACTGCGGATTCGCCGGGTTGTGCCGCAGATGGCGGCGCCAGAGCACCTCCGCGATCTCGGCCATCCCCATCGGCATGCCCGGGTGGCCCGAATTCGCCTCCTGCACCGCGTCCATCGCCAGCGCGCGCAACACGTTCACCTCCTCGCGCTGCGCGCTCTCCACCGCCGGCCGGTCGGCCACTTCGACGTTCATCCGTTGCCTCGCTTCAGCTCGCCAGTGCCTGCTTGCGCCGCTCCATCAGCCGCCAGATGAATGGCGTGAAGATCAGTTGCATCGCCAGGTCCATCTTCCCGCCCGGACAGACGATCGTGTTGGCGCGCGACATGAACGATCCGTTCAGCATCGACAGCAGGTACGGAAAGTCGATGCCCCGCGGGTCCGCGAAGCGGATCACCAGCATCGATTCGTCCGGAGTCGGGATGAACCGGGCCGTGAACGGGTTCGACGTGTCGACGATCGGCACGCGCTGGAAATTGACGTGCGTGTGCGAGAACTGCGGACAGATGTAGTGCACGTAGTCCGTCATGCGGCGCAGGATCGTGTCGGTGACCGCCTCGCTCGAGTAGCCGCGCATGCTCTGATCGCGGTGGAGCTTCTGGATCCACTCGAGGTTGATCACCGGGACGACGCCGATCAGCAGGTCGCCGTGCTGCGCGATGTTCACGCGCTCGGTGACGACGGCGCCGTGCAGCCCCTCGTAGAAGAGCAGATCCGTGTTCGCCGGCAGCTCCTCCCACGGCGTGAACGTTCCCGGCTTCTGCCCGTAGGGCTTCGCCTCCTCGTCGTCGTGCACGTACCTGCGCCTGCGGCCGTGTCCGGTTTCGCCATAGCCCTTGAAGAGGGCGGCGAGCTCCTCGAACAGGTTCGCTTCGGGACCGAAATGGCTGAAGCGCTGGTTGCCGCGCGCAAGCTCCTCGGCCATCCGCTCCTTCATCTGCGCGCGGTCGTACCGGTGGAAGCTGTCGCCTTCGAGAAACGCCGCCTCGACGCCCTCGCGGCGGAAGATCTGCTCGAAGGTCCGCATCACCGACGTCGTGCCCGCGCCGGACGAGCCGGTGATCGCGATGATCGGATGCCTGACGGACATTCGCGCGCCTGCCCGGTCAGACGGCGGCCCGGAACAGCCCGCGCGTGGCGAACAGCGGCGCGTTGCAGTCGCGCAGGTTGTGGTCGTGATGGTAGCGCTCGATGCGCTCGACCTCGTCGCGCGATCCGAAGATGAACCCGGTGCGCTGGACGAGGCTTTCCGCGACCGTGTCGAGCACGGCCGCGCGTCCGGTGCTCGCGCGGCCCTGCGCCTGCTCGACGATGAACGCGATCGGGTTCGCTTCGTAGAGCGCGCGCGGCCGCTCCGACCTCCCGCCCTCCCGGGCGTCGCGCGGATACAGGAATACACCGCCGCGCATCAGGATGCGGTGCGTTTCCGCGACGAGCGACGCGATCCACCGCATGCTGAAGTCCTTGCCGCGCGAGCCCGAGCTGCCCGCGAGGCATTCCTCGACGTAGCGCTTGACCGCGGGTTCCCAGAAGCGGCTTTCCGATGCGTTGATCGCGAACTCCGACGTCGCGGGCGCAATCCGCAGATCGGGATGCGTGAGGAAGAATTCGCCGAGCAGCGGGTCGAGCGTGAAGGCGTGAACGCCGGTGCCCACGGTGAGCACCAGCATCGTGGACGGCCCGTAGATCGCGTATCCGGCGCACACCTGCTCGCGCCCCGACTGCAGGAAGTCGGCCGCGACGGCGTCCTCGTGCGGATTGGGGGCGCGCAGGATCGAGAAGATGCTGCCGAGCGCGACGTTGACGTCGATGCCCGGCGCTCCGTCGAGCGGAGCGAAGGCGAGCAGATAGCGGCCCTTCGGATACTGCGCCGGGATCGCGCAGGGCGCGTCCATCGCCGCGGACGCGATCCCGGCGAGGTGCCCGCCCCACTCGTTGCTGCGCAGGAAGAAATGGTTCGCCGCGACTTCGAGGTGCCTGCGGCCCTCGCCACGCTCGCGCGCCGCCGCTTCGTCACCCAGCACGCCGTCGAGCGCGCCGCGCGCCACCGCGCGCGAGATCGCCTTGCAAGCGAGGGCGACATCGAGGATCAGCGCGTTCAGTTCACCGCTCGCGTCGGGGTGCCGGCGCCGCTCCTCGATCAGGAACTGCGTGAGCGTCGTGCGGTCGGCCAGCATCGCGTCTTCCCTCAGGCCGCGGACGCGAGCAGTTTCGAAGCCGGCAAGGCGGCGATCTCGGCGAGGCTGCCGACGATCCAGTCCGGGTCCGCGTCGCCGAGCGGCTCACCCTGGTTGTAGCCATAGTCGACGATCGCGACCGGGCAGCGCGCCGCGCGCGCGGCCGCGACGTCGATGCGCGAATCGCCCACGAAAAGCAGCTCGCCCGCCTCGATCCCGAAGCGCTCACGCGCGGCGTTGAGCAGGTTGGGCGCCGGCTTCCTCTCCTCCGGCCGGTCGGCGCAAAGCACGAACGCGAAATGCCGGGCAAGTCCCGACGCTTCGAGCAGCGGCAGCGTGAACGCGCTGTGCTTGTTGGTGACGCAGCAGAGGTCGATGCCGAGCGCGCGCAAGGCGCGCAGTCCCTCGCTCACGCCCGGATACACGCGGCTGCGCTCGAAGAGCCGTTCCGCGTAACAGAGGCGAAAGAGCTTCGGCGCCGCCGCCACCGCCGCCGGCCTCGCCCGCTCGCCGGCGCTCTCGGCGAGCGCCCCTTCGACGAGGCGGTCGATGCCGTTGCCGATCAGCCGCGCGATCCGCGGCTCGGGGAGCCGCGAGTACCCGAGCAGCTCGAGCATCGCGTTGGCGGCGGCCGCGAGGTCCGGCGCCGTGTCGATCAGCGTACCGTCGAGGTCGAGCGCGGCCGCACGAATGCGGTCAACGAGTCGCGGCATCGGTCGTCTCCTCGTTCACGAGCGCACGCTGCGCAGGCACGCCCCGCCCGCTGCAGCGGCATGCAATCGCTCCAGCTCGGCGAGGCCGAGCCAGGGCCCGCCGACCGCCGCGGCCTCCGTGGCCGGCAACTCATCGTGCACGTCCCCGAGATGTCCGAGCGTGAGGTTGGCCGCCGCGAAGTCGTCGCCGGCCGTCCATGGCGATGGCGTGACGACCGTGTAGAGCCCGGCCGCCTTCGCCGCGCGCAAGCCATTGACGGAATCCTCGAACGCGACGCAGCGGTGCGCATCCTCCCCGAGCGTCGCGAGCGCGAGCCGATAGATGTCCGGGGCCGGCTTCTTCCGCTGCACGTGATCGCCGCAGGCGATGGCGCTGAACCTTCGCAACGCACCTGTGCCGAGATGCCGGCCGAGCAATGCGCCGACGTTCTCCGCGCTCGTCGTCGAGGCGATCGCGAGCCACACGCCGGCTCCGAGCGCTTCCTCCGCCATCCGGGCCACGCCCGGTCGCAGCGGGCAGCGACCGTCGGCAACGAGCTCCGCGTACAGACGATTCTTCTCGCGGTGAAGCGCGGGGACGAGCTGGCGCAGGCGTGCCTGCTCGGACGCCGGTACGCCGAGCGTGCCGATGAAGCGCGCGATCCGCTCGTCGCCGCCGGAGATCCCGAGCAGCCTCCGATAGAGCGCGCGCGGCCACTCCCAGTCGAGGCCGAAATGCAGGAACGCGTAGTTGAACGCCTGCCGATGCGTCTCCTCGGTGTCGGCGAGCGTGCCATCGACGTCGAATATCAGCGCACGCAGATTCATGCCGCGCTCCCATGGGCGAACACACGGCTCGCGTAGATCTCGCCCGCCTCGATCGTCATCAGCGCGTCACGGGTGAGCGGTGCGCCGCGCGTCTCGAACAGGCGCTTCGCCTGGCGCAGCCGCGCCCGGTCGAGCGCGTTGCGCACCGAGCGCGCGTTCGCGAAGTGGGGCTGGGTCCGGCGCAGCGCGATGTAATCGTGCAATGCGCCGGCCGCGTCGTCGGTGAGCCGGTATTGCATGCGCTCGAGCATCAGCGCCGCGATCGCGAACAGCTCGTCGTCCGAATAGTCCGGAAAGTCGATGTGGTGCGCGATCCGCGACGACAGCCCCGGATTGCTCTGGAAGAACCGCTCCATCCGGTCCTTGTAGCCGGCAAGGATGACCACGAGATCCTCGCGCTGGTTCTCCATCACCTGCAGCAGGATCTCGATCGCCTCCTGGCCGTAGTCGCGCTCGTTCTCGGGGCGGTACAGGTAATACGCCTCGTCGATGAAGAGCACCCCGCCCATCGCCTTCTTCAGCACCTCCTTCGTCTTCGGCGCCGTGTGGCCGATGTACTGGCCGACGAGGTCGTCGCGCGTCACCGCGACGAGGTGTCCCTTGCGCACGTAGCCGAGGCTGTGCAGCAACGCGGCCATGCGCAGCGCGACGGTCGTCTTGCCGGTGCCGGGATTGCCGGTGAACGACATGTGCAGCGACGGCGCGCCGGCCTCGAGGCCGATCGTGCGGCGCAGCCGCTCGACCAGCAGCAGCGCCGCGATCTCGCGCACGCGCGTCTTGACCGGCGCGAGCCCGATCAGCTCGCGGTCGAGCGCGTCGAGTGTCTCGGCGACGCGCGATTCGCGATAGAGCGCGTCGAGATCGAGCGGCGGCTGTTCGGGGGCTGGCATCGTAGGGGCGTTCGCTGCGCGGTCAGTAGCGCGACCCTTCGGGGCGGTCCGCCGCATAGGCGCGCGTCGTGTAGCGGATCCGGCGCCCGGCCGCCTCCTCGCGGACGAGCGCGAAGCCGGGCTCGTGCCGCGGCCGGTTGACGACGAACGACAGCCGCAGCGACTCGAAGCCGTGCGTTGCGTCGAACGCGTTCACCTTGACGTAGTGGTTCGGAAAGGCGCTGCGGCACTTGCGGATCTCGTCGAGGACGCCGGCGGCGTCCCGCAGGTCGAACAGCGGCGGGCCGAACATCTCCCAGAAGCTGCTGCGCGGGTGCGGATCGTCGGTGTACTCGACCGAGACCGCCCAGCCGTTCGCGAGGCAGTATTCGACCTGCGCGACGATCTCCTGGTCCGTGAGGTCGGGCAGGAACGAGAACGTCCCCTGGGTGAGGCGCATCGGAATCTCCTTCACGCCGCGGTCGGAGTGACGGCGTAATCGGGTGTATCTGTCGACGTGTAATCGAACGTCACGTCCTTCCAGGTCTCGAGCGCCTGCGCGAGCGGCGCGCACCACCGGGCGGCGGCGTCGAGCACCTCCGGCCCGTCGCGCGCGATGTCGCGGCCCTCGTTGCGCGCCTTCACCATCGCCTCGAGGGCGACGCGATTCGCGGTGGCGCCGGCCTGGATCCCCATCGGATGACCGATCGTGCCGCCGCCGAACTGCAGCACGCAGTCGTCGCCGAAGAGGCCGAGCAGTTGATGCATCTGGCCGGCGTGGATGCCGCCCGACGCGACCGGCATGACCTTGCGCAGGCCCGCCCACGGCTGCTCGAAGAAGATCCCGCGCGCGAGGTCGACGTCGTTCTTCGTCTCGCGACAGACGTTGTAGAAGCCCTGCACCGTCGACGGGTCGCCTTCCAGCTTGCCGACGGCGGTGCCCGCATGGATGTGGTCGACGCCGGCCATCCGCATCCACTTCGCGATCACGCGAAACGACACGCCGTGGCTCTTCTGCCGCGTGTAGGTCGAGTGGCCGGCGCGATGCAGGTGCAGGATCATGTCGTTGCGGCGCGCCCATTTGGACATCGACTGGATCGCCGTGTAGCCGATCACCAGGTCGATCATCACGATCACCGACCCGAGCTCCTTCGCGAACTGCGCGCGCTCGTACATGTCCTCCATCGTGCCGGCGCTGACGTTGAGGTAATGTCCCTTGACCTCGCCGCTCGCCGCCTGTGCGCGGTTGACCGCCTCCATGCAATTGAGGAAGCGATCGCGCCAGTGCATGAACGGCTGCGAGTTGATGTTCTCGTCGTCCTTCGTGAAGTCGAGCCCGCCCCGCAGCGCCTCGTAGACGACGCGCCCGTAGTTCTTCCCCGACAGGCCCAGCTTCGGCTTCACCGTCGCGCCGAGCAGCGGGCGCCCGAACTTGTCGAGCCGCTCGCGCTCGACGACGATGCCCGTCGGCGGACCGTCGAACGTCTTCAGGTAGGCGACGGGAATGCGCATGTCCTCGAGCCGCAGCGCCTTCAGCGGCTTGAAGCCGAACACGTTGCCGATGATCGACGCGGTGAGATTGGTGATCGATCCGCCCTCGAACAGATCGAGGTCGTAGGCGATGTAGGCGAACCATTGCTGCTCGGCGACCGTGCCCGGCCCGGTGCCCGGAACCGGATCGATCCGGTAGGCCTTCGCCCGGTAGTTGTCGCAGGCGGTCAGGCGATCGGTCCAGACGACCGTCCATGTCGCCGTCGACGATTCGCCGGCGACGGCCGCCGCGGCCTCCTCGGGATCGACGCCCGGCTGCGGCGTCACCCGGAAGAGCGCGATCACGTCGGTTTCCTGCGGCACGTAGTCGGGCTGCCAGTAGCCCATCTGCCGGTACTTGAGCACCCCGGCGCGGTAGCGCGCCGCGGGATCTGCGATCGCTTCGTTCTCGAGCCTTTGGTTCATCGCGGCCTCCTGCCAATGACCGGACTGTAAGTGGCTCCTGAATTAAGGTAAAGTCGATAGTACTGAACTAATTGTTAAGCAATTACTTATGCTTCACGTCTCGATCCGCCAGCTCCAGGTGTTCGCCACCGTCGCCGATCACCTGAGCTTCGCCCGGGCCGCCGAGGAGTTGCACCTGTCGCCGCCGGCCGTTTCGATGCAGGTGAGCGACCTCGAGGCCACGCTCGGCGTGCCGCTCTTCGAGCGCTCCGGACGGCGCATCGGGCTCACGACCGCCGGCGAGTATTTCCTCGTGCACGCCCGGCGCCTGCTGGCGAACCTGAAGGACGCCGAGGACACGATCGCGCGCCTCAAGGGCGTGCGCACGGGGCGCCTCACGATCGGCGTCGTATCCACCGCGAAGTACTTCATGCCGCGGCTGCTCGCGGGCTTCATGCGCGAGCACGCGGGCGTCGACCTGCGGCTGGAGGTCGGCAACCGGCAGGCGCTCTCCGAGCTGCTGTCGCGCAACGAGCTGGACCTCGCCGTGATCGGTACGCCGCCGCGGGAGCTCGATCTGCGGGCCGAGCCGTTCGCCGCGCACCCGCTCGGCGTGATCGCCGCGCCCGAGCATCCGCTCGCGTCGCTGCCCCACGTCCCGCCGGCGCTGCTCGACCGCGAGCCGTTCATCGTGCGCGAGCCGGGATCCGGCACGCGTGCGGCGATGGATCGCTACTTCGCCGAGATGCGGCTCAAGCCGCCGGTGGTGATGGCGATGTCGAGCAACGAGTCGATCAAGCAGGCGGTGATCGCGAACATGGGCATCTCGTTCCTGTCGCTGCACACGGCGGGACTCGAGGTCGACTGCGGGCTCATCAAGGTGCTCGACGTCGACGGCCTGCCGCTCGTGCGCCGCTGGCAGGTCGTGCACATGCGCGCGAAGCTCCTCTCGCCCGCCGCGGAGGCGCTGCGCTACTACGTGCTCGAGCACGGCGAGCGCCTGCTCGCGCAGATGTTCCCGCGCTTCATCGTCGCGCCCGCGGAGCGCTGAGCGCGCGGTCCCGCGGCGGCGGAGCTACGCCGCAATCGGCGCGGTCAGGGGGCGAGTTCGGCGCGCATCGAAGCGAGCTCGCGCTTGCGCGCGGCATCGAGCTTCGGATACGCCATGTCGAGGCCTTCGAGCGTGCGCACGATCACCTGCGACACGATCAGCCGGGCGTTCTGCTTGTCGTCGGCGGGAACGACGTACCAGGGCGCCCGCCGCGTGCTCGTCGCGCCGAGGCAGCTCGCATATGCATCCATGTAGTCGGGCCAGAACCTGCGCTCCTCGACGTCGGCCGGGTTGCACTTCCAATACTTCTCCGGGTCGTCGATGCGCTCGAGCAGGCGCTTGCGCTGCTCGTCCTTCGAGACGTGGAGAAAGAACTTGACGATCTGCGTGCCGTTGCGCGACAGGTGGTCCTCGAGGTCGACGATCGAGCGATAGCGCGCCTTCCACACCTTGCCATCGTCGAGCGACGCATCGGGCAGCCCCTCGGCCCGCAGCAGCTCCGGATGGACGCGCACGACGAGCACCTCCTCGTAATACGATCGATTGAAGATCCCGATGCGGCCGCGCTCCGGAAGGTCGCGCGTCGTGCGCCAGAGGAAGTCGTGCTGCAGCTCCGTCGCGCTGGGATGCTTGAAGCTCACGACCTGGCAGCCCTGCGGATTGACGCCGCTCATCACGTGCTTGATCGCGCCGTCCTTGCCCGACGTGTCCATGCCCTGGAAGATCGCGAGCAGCGCGTAGCGGCTCGATGCATAGAGAAGCTCCTGAAGCTTCTGCAGCTTCGCCACCTGCCCGGCGAGCAGGTCCTCGTATTCGGCCTTGCTGCGGTAGGCCGGCGCCACCCGCGTGGGCCATTTCGCGAGACGCACCTTCCCGCCTTCCGGCACCGCGTAGTCCTGCGCCGAGATCTTCATCGGATGCTCCGATAGTCGTGGGTCGACACTGCAACAGCAGCGGCCGCTGCAAAAGGCCCGGCCGAGTATAGAATACGCGGCGCATTTCATTCGACGCGTGCGCCTGCCGATACGAGCGTGACGGGAACCGGCCGCGGCCTTGCCGCTTGCGCGCGCGCGCACGGACCCTCGCCGTGCCGCTGAGTCCCGTCCCCGGAACGCTGGCGGTCGTCGACCTGGGCTCGAACAGCTTTCGACTCGAGGTCGGCCGCGTCGAAGGCGATCAGATCTACCGGCTCGATACGCAGCGCGAAACGCTGCGGATCGGCGCGGGCGTCGATGCGAAGGGCAACCTGACGGCCGGCGCGCGGCGCGCCGCGCTCGCATGCCTCGCACGCTTCGGCGAGCGGCTCGCCGGCTTCCATCCGTCCGCCGTGCGCGCGGTGGCGACGAACACGTTTCGCGTCGCGCGTAACGCCGATGCCTTTCTCGCGCAGGCCGGGCGCACGCTCGGTTTCCCGATCGACGTCATCTCGGGCAACGAGGAGGCGCGGCTCATCTACCTCGGCGCGGCCCACGTCCTGCCCGCGTCCGCGGACCCGCGGCTGATCGTCGACATCGGCGGCGGGTCGACCGAATTCATCATCGGACGCGGCCTCGATCCCCAGGTGCTGGAATCGCTGAAGATCGGCTGTGTCGGGATGTCGCGGCGCTTCTTCGCCGACGGCGCGCTCGGCGCGGCCGCGTTCACGGCGGCGGAGACCGCCGCGCGCGCGGAGATCGAGGCGATCGCGCGCGACTTCGATCGCGGACGCTGGCGCGATGCCTATGCGTCGTCGGGAACGGCGCTGGCGCTGGCGGAGATCCTCGAGCAGAACGGGCTCACCGCCGGCGGCATCACGCCGGAAGGGCTGGCGCGCCTACGCCGGCGGATGATCACCGCGGGTCACGTCGGCCGCCTGCAGCTCGCGGCGCTCAAGCCCGAGCGCGCGCCCGTGCTCGCGGGCGGCTTCGCGATCATGGTGGCGGCGCTCTCCGAGCTCGGCATACCGCGGATCAATCCGGTGGGGGGTGCGCTGCGCCTCGGCGTGCTCTACGACCTGCTCGGCCGCTCGGTCGAGCGCGATGCGCGCGATGCCACCGTCGAGCGGTTCATCGCGCGTTACCGGCTCGATCACGCCCACGCCGGGCGCGTCGCGGCGATGGCGGTGTCGCTGTTTCGCGGCGCACGACGCGATGCGCGGCGCAGCGCGGTCGAGCAGCTCAGACGCGCGGCGCTGCTGCACGAGACCGGCTTCTCGGTCTCGCACACCGGATTCCACAAGCACGGCGCGTACATCCTGCGCAATGCCGACATGCCGGGATTCTCCGCGGGTGAGCAGGATCGCCTGTCATGGCTCGTCCTCGGCTGTCGCGGCGGCCTCGCGAAGGTCGCGGGAATGCTGGCCGATACCGAGTTCCGCGCCCAGCTTTGCGCCCTGCGCCTGGCAGTGCTCCTGCATCATGCGCGCCGCCCGATCGCCGCGCCCCGCGTGGCGCTTGCCGTCGGCAGCAAGGTCCGTTTCGACGTCCCGGCGCGATGGCTCGCGAAACATCCCCTTACCGAGCATCTGCTGCAGAAGGAAACGCGCGAATGGAAGATGCTGGGGTACGCCTGGGCGGGAGCGCGATAGCACGACGCCGGTAACGCCGGCGCGCGCTGGAGCGCTACACGAAATCCGGACCCACGACGGCGCGCAGGGCGACGGCGGGGCCGCCCGAGCGCGCGCGGCTCGACAGCCACCAGACCGCCCCTTTCTGGATCGACCACTCGCGCTCTTCGCCCGCGAGCAGCAGCGATGCGACATGGCCCAGCGTGGGCTGGTGTCCGACGATCACGACCGCCGTGCCGGAATCCGGCCAATTGGCGGCGGCCAGGACGTCTGCCGCGGCGACGCCCGGCGCAAG
>DASURV010000134.1:0-4026 GCA_036375455.1 Casimicrobiaceae bacterium
TGACGGGCCTCACGCGCCGGCCCGCGTTCTGGCTCGTCTATGCGCTCGCGTCGGCGCTCGCGCTGGGCGTCGCCGTCCGCCTCTTTCCGCTCGCGATTCCCATCGTCAACCTCGACGTCACGATGTCGCGCGCCGAGGCGATCGCGGTGGCGCGCACGATGGCGGGGCGGCTGCATCTTGCGCCCGACGGGGCGCGCGTCGCCGCGCGCTTCGTCCATGACGCAACCACGCAGAACTACGCCGAGCTCGAAGGCGGCGGCAAGGCGGCGTTCGCCGAGCTGACCAAGGGCGATCGGTACTCCCCGTATTGGTGGGAAGTGCGCCTGTTCGCGCTGGGCGCGATCGAGGAGGTCGTCGTGCGACTCGGGCCGGACGGCGGGCCGCGCGGATTCACCCGCCGGGTTCCGGAGGCCTACGTGCGCGACGCGGCGCGGAAGGCGCTCGACGCGGCGGCGGCGCGCGCGCTCGCCGAGGCGCACGCCCGCGCCGACTGGGGTGTGGATCTCGCGCCCTATCGGCTGCTCGAGCAATCGCAGCGGACGCAAACCAGCGGTCGCGTCGATCACGCGTTCACCTACGAGCGGCCGGAGCCGCTCGGCGAGGCCCGGATCCGGATGCTGCTCACCGTCGCCGGCGACGAGCTCGTCGGCGTGACGCCGTTCGTCCACATTCCGGAATCGTTTGGGCGCCGCTACGAGGAGCTGCGCAGCGCGAACAACCTGATCGCGAACATCGCTACCGTGTCGGCAGGACTTCTCTACGGCGTGGGCGGCTGCATCCTCGCCGTGCTGTGGCTCGCGCGCAAGCACTGGCTCGTGTGGCGCGCGCCGATCGTCGCGGGATTGATCGTCGGAAGCCTGCTCGCCGCAGCGTCGCTCGCGTCGGCCGGCACCGCGTGGTTCGGCGCGGACACGACGGAGACCGTTGCGACGTTCTGGTCGAAGCAGGGCAGCGTGGCGCTGCTGATCGCGGTCGCCGGAGGGCTCGCCTACGCACTGGTGTTCATGGCGGCCGAGAGTCTCACGCGACGTGCCTTCCCGCACCAGCCGCAGCTCTGGCGGCTGTGGTCGCGCGAGGCGGCCGCCTCGCCCCAGGTCGCCGGACGCACGCTCGGCGGGTACCTGTTCGTGCCGCTCGAGCTCGCGCTCGTGGCGGCGTTCTATTACGCGACGAACCGCTGGCTCGGATGGTGGCAGCCGTCGGAGGTGCTGACGGATCCGAACATCCTCGGCTCGGCGGTGCCCGCGCTGACGCCGATCGCCCTTTCGCTGCAGGCCGGCTTCATGGAGGAGTGCGTGTTTCGCGCGATTCCACTGTCGCTCGGTGCGCTGCTCGGCGCGCGCTACGGCCGGCGCACGCTCGGCGTGGCGCTCGCCGTCCTGCTGCAGGCGCTGATCTTCGGCGGCGCGCACGCGAACTATCCCGGCTTCCCGGCGTATTCGCGACCGGTCGAGCTCTTCCTCCCGTCGATCATCTGGGCGCTCGTCTTCCTGCGCTTCGGCCTGCTGCCAACGATCCTCCTGCACGCGACGTTCGACCTGACGCTGTTCTCGATTCCCGTCTTTCTCGTCGATGCGCCGGGTGCGCGCGTGCAGCAGGCCCTGGTCGTCGCCGCGGCGCTCGTGCCGCTGGCGGTCGTTGCGCTGCGGCGCTGGCAGGCGGGCGCGTGGCGCGAGATGCCCGACGCGCTGCGCAATTTCGCGTGGCGCGCGGGAGCCGTGGCAGGCGATGCGCAGCCCGCCGCTCCGGCGATCGCGCTTGCGATCGGGCGCTGGTCCGCGGCGTTCCAGCGGGCGCTCCCGGTTCTCGGCATCGCCGGCGTCCTCGCGTGGGCGCTGCTTGCGCCGTTTCATGCCGATGTTCCGCCGCTGCGCCTCGCCCGCGCGGATGCGATCGCCGCCGCCGATGCGGCGCTGGCCGCGCAGGGTGTCACGCTCGGCCCGCGATGGCACCGCTTCGCGACGGTCAAGCTCGCGAGCGAGGACCCGCAGCAATGGACATGGCACAAGTTCGTCTGGCGCGAGGCGGGACCCGAAGCGTATCGACGCCTCGTCGGCACCGTTCTCGCGCCGCCGGTGTGGGAGGTGCGTTACGCGATGTTCGGCGGCGACGTCGTCGAGCGCGCCGAGGAATGGCGCGTGACGATCGCCGACGACCGGAGCGTGCGCGCGATGGGCCATGCGTTGCCGGAGGCGCGGCCGGGCGCGCACCTGACGCGTGAGGCCGCGCTCGCCCTCGCGCAACGGGCGCTGCGGGCGCGCTTCGACGTCGATGCGGGCCCGCTCGAGCTGGTCGCCGCCGATCAGCAGCAGCGACCGGCGCGCACCGACTGGTCGTTCGTCTTCGGCGACCCGCGGATCGTCGTCGGCGACCGCGGTGAAGCGCGCTATCTCGTCGCAGTCGCCGGCGACCAGGTTTCCGCGGCCGGGCGCTTCGTGCACGTGCCGGAGACGTGGACGCGCGCCGAGCGCGAGCGCGACAATCGCCTGCAGGTCGTGGCGCTCGGCGGCGCCGTCGTGTTCTTCGCCGCGGGTCTCGCTGCGCTCGTCGTCGGCATCGTCGGCTGGATCAAGCACCGCGTCGATGCCCGCGCGCTGCGCATCGTCTTCGCCGCCGCCTTCGTGATCGCGCTGCTGTCGGCCGCGAACGCGTGGCCCGCGGTCGCGATGCGGCTGTCGACGACCGAGCCGCTTGCTTCGCAGTTGACGATGCGCGTGCTGGGCGGTGTCGCCGCGGCATTCGTCGGCGCGCTCGTCGCCGGGCTTTGCGCGGGCGTGGGCTCGTTCGGCGCGCGGATGTCGCCGCCGCTCGCGCGCATCGGACGCTGGCCCGCTTCCCTCGTCGCGATTGCGGCCGGGGCCTTCGTCATCGGATTGCAGGTGAGCCTGAGCGCGCTCGCGATGCCCGATGCCCCGACCTGGCCGGCCGCGCCGTGGGCGTCGCAGGGCGTGCCGCTGGCCGGCGCCGTCCTGTCCGGGCTGGGATTCATCGGCCTCGCCAGCGCCGAGCTGTTCGTCGTCTATGTCGTGTCGCGCCTCACGCAGGGCTTCACGCGGCACCTGTGGCTCGCCGTCGTCATCGTCGTGGCGCTCGAATGCGCAGCGGCGCTCGCGCAGGGACGCGCGAACCCCGCGGGGGCGCTCATCGCCGGCACGACCACCGGCGTCGTCGCGACCGCGGTGCTGTTGCTGTTGCTGCGCTACGACCGGCGCATGATTCCTCCGTTCGCGGCCACCGTGGTGCTGCTGGCAGGCGCGACGAAGGCGGCGCAATCGGCGGTGTGGCCGGCGTTTGCGCTCGACGCGATCGCGACGATCGCGATCGCCGTCTGGTTCACGCGGTATCTGCGGCGCGAGGCCATCGTCGCGCCGGTATGACGAGCGCCGAGCGCCTGCTCGCCCGCGTCGACGACGCGATGGCAAGCGACGCGCCCCGCCTGCGGGCACGAATCGAGCGCGTGCGCGGCCGGCATGCGAGCGCCGAGCAGTGGCAGCGGCTCGTCGACGACGTCGAGCGCTCGATCGCCCGGCGGCGCGCACGCGCCGCCGGCAAGCCCAGCGTCGCCTATCCGCCCGAGCTCCCGGTCGCGCAACGCGCCGACGCGATCGCGGCGGCCATTCGCGAGCATCCGGTCGTCGTCGTGTCGGGGGAAACAGGGTCCGGCAAGACGACGCAGCTCCCGAAAATCTGCCTCGCCGCGGGGCGCGGCGAGCGCGGCCTGATCGGGCACACGCAGCCCAGGAGGATCGCCGCGCGCGCGGTAGCCGCGCGCATCGCGCAGGAGCTCGGGACCCGCGTCGGCGACGCCGTCGGCTACAAGGTCCGCTTCACCGATCGGACGCGGCCCGAGGCGTACATCAAGCTGATGACCGACGGCATCCTGCTCGCGGAGACGCAGGGCGACCGCGACCTGCTGCGCTATGACACGATCATCGTCGACGAGGCGCACGAGCGCAGCCTCAACATCGATTTCCTGCTCGGATACCTGAAGCAATTGCTCGACGGGCCTCGGCGCGACGACCTGAA
>DASURV010000135.1:0-7542 GCA_036375455.1 Casimicrobiaceae bacterium
CCACCCGGCCGAGCGCAACGAGATCGCGGTGGCGAGCCTGCCGCGCGAGGCCCGCGACGCGCTCGTCCGCATTCGCGCCGGTGGGCCGTTCCCCTACGAGCGGGACGGCGTGGCCTTCGGCAATCGCGAGCGCTCGTTGCCGCAGCGCAAGCGCGGCTACTATCGCGAGTACACGGTGACCACGCCCGGCGTGCACACGCGCGGCGCACGGCGTATCGTCTGCGGAGGCCCCCGGACGGCGCCGGAAGTATGCTATTACACGGACGACCATTACGCGTCGTTTCGAAGGATCCGCGAATGAAGCTCCCCGACCTGAGCGATTTCGACGAAGCGGGCGTGCTCGAATACCACGGCCACCCGGACACGATCGCAGCCGCCGCGAGCCATGCGAAGCTGCGCTACCTCAACGTCGACCTGACGCACGCCGAGGACAAGGCGACGCTCTTCGCGGCGCTGTCGGAGGGCCTCAAGCTTCCCGAGCATTTCGGCAACAACTTCGACGCGCTCGCCGATTCGCTCGAGGACCGCGACTGGCTCGGCAAGCGAGGCTGCGCGATCCGCCTCGGGCACGCGACCCATTATCGGAAGACCCACCCGAACGACTGGGGCACGCTCGAGGAGATCCTCGCGGAAGCGTCCTCGTTCTGGCGCGAGCGCCATCTCCCCTTCTGGGTCCTCGTCGGCTGACGAACCGGTCGAAGCGCCGCTCCGCCGTCCCGGCGTGCCGTACAAGCAACCCGTTTCCGTCCTGGTCGTCGTGCACACGGCGGATCTCCAGGTGCTGCTGCTCGAGCGCGCCGACTTTCCGGAGCACTGGCAATCGGTGACCGGCAGTCGCGACCGGGACGAGGAGCTCGCGGCGACCGCGCGGCGCGAACTGCTCGAGGAGACCGGCATCGTCGCAGACGATTACGGCGGTCCGGTCGACTGGGACCTCACGCAGCGCTACGAGATCTATCCGCGGTGGCGGCATCGCTATCCGCCCGGCACGACGCACAACACCGAGCACGTGTTCTCGCTCGACGTGCGCGAGATCGTTCCGGTGCGGCTCGCACCGCGCGAGCACCTGCGCCACGTCTGGCTGCCGTGGCGCGCGGCGGCCGACCGATGCTTCTCGTGGTCGAACCGGGACGCGATCCTCGCGCTCCCCGAGCGCGTGCGCGCCATCCGCGCCATCGCGGCGGCCCGGCGGAACGCGCCGGGTCAACCGATGGCATGAACGACCGTTAGTCGCCGTGTGATCCGGAATGCGAATCCGCCGAAAGGAGTCGTGATGAGCAATTGGATACGACGCGCCGCGGCCATCGCGCTGGCGTCGGGTGTCGCGGTCGGCGCCGGCGCGCAGACACTGATCGAGGCGGCCCCGACCCCGCAGCCGGTCATCACGATCAGCGCGTCGGCGACGAGCAACGTCGCGAACGACCGTATGCACGCGTACCTGCGCGCGGAAGCGGAGAACGCGGACCCGGTCGCGGCGGCGAACGACGTCAACGCGCGGATGGCGCGCGCGCTGTCGCGCGCGAAAGCGACCACGGGCGTCGACGCATCGACGACCGGCTGCAGCTCGTACCAGGTGAGCGAGCCCAACCGGCCGCTGCGCTGGCGCGTGTCGCAGACGCTCGCATTGGAAGGCAGCGACTTCGCCGCGCTGTCGACGCTCGTCTCGAAGCTGCAGGGCGCCGACGGCCTGCTGCTGTCGGGCCTCAATTTCTCGGTGAGCCCGGCGACGCGGCGCGGCGCGGAGGACGCGCTGACGCAGCAGGCGATCAGGAGCTGGCAGCAGCGCGCGCAGAACGCGGCGCAGGGATTCGCCGCGTCCGGCTGGCGCGCCGGGCGCGTCACGATCCAGACCAACGATTTCGGACGCCCGCCGCCGATGCTCAAGGCGGGCATGGCGGCCGCGAGCGCCGCCCCGGTGAGCGTGGAAGGAGGCACGAGCGACGTCACCGTGACGGTCAGCGGGGAGGCGATCCTCGAGACACCGCGCGTGCCGCGCTGATCGCGCCGCGTCAACGAATCGCGAAATCGACGCGCGTCGGCGCGCCCTTGTCGCTGATCCCCTCTGCCGTGAGCTTCGGGGCGACGACGAAGACGCGCTCGGCGGGAATGTCGCCCTTCCCCACGAACCATTCCTTCACCGCCTGCGCGCGCCGATTCGCGAGCGTCGCAAGCGCCTCGGCGTCGACGCGGTAGCTCGCGAGCAGCAGCGCCTCCATTTCCGCGGGCGGAATCGTCTTCGCGATGCCCAGCACGTTGCGCGGCTTGTCGGGCAGGTCGGTGTCGCGGTAGACGGCGGTGAGCAGCTTCGGGTATTCCTCGGCGTCGATCGTCAGCGACTCGAGCGGCGGCGCCGATTCGCCCGCCGCGGCGAACGTCTTCTGCTTCTGCGTGCGCAGCGCGCGCTCGAGCGTCGCGCGCTTCAGCCCGTCGCGATCGACATCCGGAATCGCGCGGCCCGCAGCGTCGATCCGCAGCCCGGGACGGTCGGTCAGCGCCTTCGCCAGCGTGGCGAGCTTCTGCTGCGCGACCTCGGACAGCTCCGTGCGCCCGGGTGCGAATTCGATGTAGGCGAGCTGCTCGCCGCCGGCCCCGCCGGCGATCGCGCCGAGCAGCGCGAACGGCGCCGTGACCGCCTTCGTGATCAGGTTGACGAAGATCTGCACCAGCACACCCCACACCGAGAACTTCGGATCGTCGAGCGTGCCCTGGATCGGCAGATCGAGGTTGATCACGCCGTTGCGGTCCTTGAGCAGCGACACGGCGAGCAGGACCGGGAGCTTGGTCGCCGTCGGGCTGTCGACGTGCTCGCCGAACGTGAGCTGGTCGAGCTTGAGCTTGTTCGTCGCGGCGAGCTTGCGATCGTCGATCCTGTAATGCACTTCGAACGAGAGCTTGCCCTTCTGGATGCCGTAGCCCGCGTACTTGACCGAATAGGGCGTCAACGGCGGGAGATCGACGTCGGTGGCCTTCCCCGTGAGATCGAGCTGCAACTGCTGGGCGAAGGGATTGAGCGTCCCACGAATGTCGACCGGCGCGGCGCCCTCGACGCGCCCCGCCACCTCGACCGTTCCCGACTGCGACGCGGACAGCGCGGACACGCTGCCGGAAACGTCGGTGAGGTGCGCCGTGTAGTTCGGCTTGACGAAGAAATCGGAATACTGCACCTCGCCGTTCGAGAGCACGATGCGGCCGATCGAAACCGGCAGCTCCTGGCTCGCGGCCGGCGGCGGCAATTCCTTCGTCGTCACGCCCGCCGCCGTCGTCTTCGGCCCCGGCGACGCCGCCTGCGCGGCCGACGATTCGGGCGCGAGCAGCCGCTTCAAGTTGAGTGTCGCGCCCTCGTCGAGAATCACGCGCGCATAGAATCCATCCATCCCGATGCTGCCGATCGCGACGTTGAGCGGCTCGCTGGTCGTGTCGACGCCCGTCAGCGTGAGCGTCTTCCAGCGCATCAGTTCCTCCGACGCCGGCCGATCGAGCGACGCGAAGTCGCCGATCGTCACGTCGCCCTTGTAGCTCACGCTCGGCGTTCCCGTGCGCGCCGCGGCAAAGGTGAGCCGCCCCTTCGCGCCGAGCGATCCGCTGGTGACGACGACGTTCGTCCGCGCTTCGAAATACGGCCGCAGCGGCACGAGGTCGACGCCGGACGTGTCGATCCGCCAGTCGGCGGCGAACGGATCCGCGGCGAATGCACCGTCGAGGCGCAGCCGCCCTCTCGAGCCGATCCTGGCGGCAAGCTCCACCGCAGACCTGGAGCCGCGTACGCTGCTGTAGTTCTCCGCGGCCATTCGCGCGTCGGCAATGCGCAGCTTCACCGGGGTGGCGGTGGTGCGATCCTCGAAGCTCCCGGCGATGCGCTCGAGCTCGAACCTGCGGATCGAGAGCTTCCAGCCGTCGCCCGGCGTCGCGGCGCTCTCCGCCGCGCGCGGCTCCGCGCCGCTCGCCGCGTCCCTGCGCACGAGGCGCTCGAAGTTGACGGCGCCGTCCGCCTCGCGCACGACGCTGATCGACCCCTGCTGCAGCGAGACCCGGTCGATCGTCGCGCTGCGCCCGGCGAGATCGAAGGCGACGCCGTCGATGTCGCCGCGGGCGACGCGCCACAGCGGATCCTTCTCGCCACGGACGGCGGTCTCGATATCGCTCAGCACCGCGACACCCTTCGTCAGCGTGAACCGCGGCGCCGCGACGTCCTGCTTCGCTTCGAAATCGCCGGCCAGATCCAGCGTGCCGCGGCGCACGTCCAGATTGAGGACCGACGCGTAGTACGGATAGAGCTTGGCGAGGTGGAACGTCCTGCATGCAAAATGCCCGCGCGCCTGCCTTCCTGCCAGATCGAGCTCGCCCTGCAATTCGAAACCCGCACCGTCGTCGACGTCGAATCTGGCTTCGATGCTGCCCGCCCCGCCGGTCGACGCGATCCGCCTGCCTTCGACGCCGAGCTTCGACAGGACCACCTCGAACGCCGGAGTGACCGAGCCGTCGGCGACGCGAACCGTCCCGTCGCTGACGCGCACCTCGGCAACGCTGAAGCTCCACGGCCGCGCCGGCTCCTTGGGCGACTGCCGCGGCTGCGGCCGCTGCGCCTCCCCCTCGAACAGCCGCGCGAATTCCAGCGTGCCGTCCCGGTCGCGGCGCAGATCTCCCCGCGGCGCATCGACGAGAACGCGATCGAGCGCGATCGAGCGCGCGAGCCAGTCGAGCTTCGCGAGCGTCACGTCGATCGACTTCGCCGATGCAAGCGGCGTTCCCTCCTTGCGCGCGAGCGCGAAATTGTCCGCGTGGGCAGTGCCGGAAAGCACGATCGTTCGCGCGACGCCCTTCTCGGTCACGAACGCGAGCTTGAGCCGCGTCGTCAGCGCGCCGTCGGTGAGCCGCATCCCGCCAGGCAACGACAGGTACTGCGCGTAGCGGGCGAGCGGCAGCGCGTCCAGGTTCCATTCCAGCGTCGCCTCCCGCGTCTCGGCGAAAGGCGAGGTCGAGCTGCCGCGCAGGCCGAAGCGCGCGCCGTCGACCGCGCCCTCGAGGCGTGGCGTGACGCGAATCTCCGCGTCGTGGGGAAGGCTCGACAGGAACGGAATGCCGATGCCGATGCTCGAGACGACGATCCGGCGCTCGTGCGGACGGTCGTCGAGCGACACCGAGCCGTCGTCGACTTCGATGTTGTTGAGCGAGAACGGCGTGGCCGGACCGGGCGGTCCCGACGTCGCCTTCGCGATCAGGTCGTCGATGCTGGACGTGCCGTCGGCGTTGCGCGTCAGATCGATCTGCGGGCGCACGAGCCGCACCGCGTCGAGCACCGGGGCCAGGTGCCAGAGCGAGGCGAGCGAGACGTCGAGATCGAGCGTCGCGAAGCGGACGAACGGGCGCTGCGGATCGCGGTCGGTGAGCGCGAAATCGATGAGCCGCGCCCGCAACGTGAACGGATTGAATTCGAGCCTGCCGAGCGTCGCGCGGCGTGCGAGCTGCTCCGTCGCGAGCGCCTCGAGCCGCGGCTTGACGAGCAGCGGCAGGATCAGGAACCCCAGCAGCGCGTACAGCGCCGCGAGGAGCGCGAGCAGGACCGCGCCGTTGCGAGCGCGGCGCAGCCACTTCGACGATGACGATCCGGTTGTTGCATCCATGCGCAAGCGAGCGGCGCGCGATTGCGAACGATCCCGGTGATTGTAGGTCAGAACGAGCCGAGCGTAGAATCGGCGCGAGCGCGCGCGGTCTTGCATCGGCGAACAAGAACAGCTCGAACCATGGAACTCGACCCGGTCCTGCTGTCCCGCCTGCAGTTCGCGTTCGTCATCGCGTTCCACATCCTGCTGCCCGCGTTCACCGTCGGGCTCGCGTCGTTCATCGTGCTGCTCGAGGGCCTGCACGTCGTCGGGCGCGATCCCCTCTATCTGCGGCTTTCGGTGTTCTGGACGCACATCTTCGCGGTGTCGTTCGGCATGGGGGTCGTGTCGGGCATCGTGATGCCGTTCCAGTTCGGCACCAACTGGAGCCGCTACACCGATGCGACCGGAAACGTGCTGGGGCCGCTGTTCGCTTACGAGGGACTGGTCGCGTTCTTCCTCGAGGCGGGGTTCCTCGGCATCCTGCTGTTCGGCCGCAAGCGCGTGCCGCCGTGGGCGCATTTCTTCTCGGCGGTGATGGTCGCAGCGGGGACGCTGTTCTCGTCCTTCTGGATCCTCGCCGCCAATAGCTGGATGCAGACGCCGGCCGGCTACGAGGTCGTCGACGGTCGCTTCGTTCCGGCGAGCTGGCTCGCCGTCATCTTCAATCCGTCGTTCCCGTACCGCCTCGTGCACACGGTGACCGGCTTCTACCTGACGACCGCATTCGCCGTGCTCGGCGTGACCGCATGGCACCTGAAGCGCGGCAGCCACGTCGCCGAGTCGCGCGCGGTGATGCGGATGACGGTGACGTTCATCGCGATCTTCGTGCCGATCCAGATCGTCGCCGGCGACCTGCACGGCATCAATACGCTGCATCACCAGCCGGTGAAGCTCGCGGCGATGGAGGGCCTGTGGCAGACGCAGGCGCGCGCGCCGGCGGTGCTGTTCGCGCTGCCCGATGCGCATGGGGAGCGCAACCGCGCCGAGATCGCGATCCCGACGCTTGCGAGCATCTACCTCGGCCATTCGCCCGACGCGGTGATCCAGGGGCTGAAGGAGGCGCCTCGCGCCGACCGTCCGCCCGTGGCACCGGTCTTCTTCGCATTCCGGATCATGGTCGGCATCGGGCTGCTGATGCTCGCGCTCGCGCTATGGGGACTGTGGCTGCGCTGGCGCGGGCGGCTCGAGACGACGCGCGCGTTCCACTCCGCCTGCGTCGCCATGCTTCCGGCGGGCTTCGTCGCGGTGCTCGCCGGCTGGACGGTGACGGAGGTCGGCCGTCAGCCGTGGGTCGTCTACGGCCTCATGCGCACGCGCGACGCGGTGTCGCCGTCGCTGACCGGCGCCGACGTGCTGCTGTCGATTGCGCTGTACGTCGTCGTCTACGTCGTCGTGTTCGGCGCGGGGATCTTCTACATGGTGCGGCTCGCGCGTGCCGGGCCGCCTGCGCACGTCGACCTGCGGGAGCCGAAGCTCGGCGAGCGCCCGGCACGCCCGCTGTCGGGCGCGGAAATCGCGTAGCGGGAGCGGCGATGACGCTCGACCTCGTCCCGGTGTGGACGGTGATCCTCGGCATCGGGGTCTTCATGTACGTGCTGCTCGACGGCTTCGATCTCGGCATCGGCCTGCTGTTTCCGATGGCGCGCGACGACGACGCCCGGACGCTGATGATGAACACGATCGCGCCGATCTGGGACGGCAACGAGACGTGGCTGATCCTCGGCGGCATGGGCCTGCTCGCCGCTTTCCCGCTCGCGTTCGCGATCATCATTCCCGCGCTCTACTTTCCGCTGCTGCTGATGCTGCTCGGGCTCATCTTTCGCGGCGTCGCGTTCGAGTTCCGCCTCAGGAAATCAAGCCACCGCCATCTCTGGGACCTCGGGTTCTTCGTGGGCTCGACGGTGGCGACGTTCTTCCAGGGCGTGGTCCTCGGCATGTA
>DASURV010000136.1:0-2070 GCA_036375455.1 Casimicrobiaceae bacterium
CGGGACGGCCTGCATCGCCTCGTGGCGGTGCGGGTCGAATTTCTGGCCCGACGGGTCGATCTCGGTGACCTGCGCCCGCGCGAACGCCGCGTCGAGCGACTTGAGCGTGAGCTCGGCGCCCGTCTTCAGCGTTTCGGCGGAAACAGAGGCGTCAGCGGAGAGCGTCTGCTCCAGCGCGTCGCGCACCGGGAGCAATTCCTTGGCGAACGTCTCGACCGCGTACTTGTGGGCGCGAATGACGTCGGCCTGCCCCTGCCGGCGGACGTTCTCGGTTTCCGCCCGGGCCCTCAGCCAGGCGTCCTTCAGCTCGGCGATTTCGGCCTGCGCCTTGGCGAGAGGATCGTCCGGAGTCTCGCCGGCATCGGTGGCCGGGGCAACGGTTTCGTCGTACGGCGGGGCCTCGTGCGGGTCGGATGCGGTCATTGCGATGCGGGGCTGGTTTTTTAAGCGATCCCCGCGCAGATTGGGCCCGCGGCCGGACGTTTCAACGGGAAAACAGGGTCAGAGACGACTTTCGCCGACGCGATGCGCAAGAGGAGTCGGCCGTCCGGCGAAAGTCGTCTCTGACCCTGCTTTTCCGCGGCCGAAGCGGAAAATCGTCTCTGACCCTATTTACTTGCGCCGAGCGCCTTCGCCCGCAGCAGCGTCGTCTCGCGCTCGGCCGCGGACGGCGGCGGCACGAGCCACCCCTGCAGATTCGCGAAGGTAAGGTCGGCCAGCGCGTCCATCCAGCGTCCGCTTTCGTTCAGGCAGGGGATGACGTTGTAGTCGCCGCCGCCCGCCTGCCGGAACTGGCGCTGGCCCTCGATCGCGAGCTCTTCGAGCGTCTCGAGGCAGTCGGCGACGAACCCGGGTGCTGCGACGTCGACGCGGCGTAGCTTCCGCTTCCCGAGCGCGGCGAGAACGTCCGCGGTGTAAGGCTCGAGCCAGCGGCCGCGGCCGAAGCGCGACTGGAAGGCGATCGACCACTGCGTCGATTCGAGGCCGAGCTCGCGCGCCAGCAGCCGCGCCGTCTGCTGGCAGTGGCAGTGGTACGGATCGCCGCGGTCGAGCGTGCGCCGCGGCAGGCCGTGGAACGAGAGCACGAGGTGCTCGGGGCGGGCGTGCTTCGTCCAGTAGTCGTTGACGACGGCCGCGAGCGCGGCGACGTACCCGGGGTCGTCGTGGAACGAATCGACGAAGCGCATGCCGGGCACGCGGCGCGCCGACGCGAGCCAGCGCCCCACCGCATCGACGACCGAGCCGGTGGTGCTCGCCGCATACTGCGGATAAAGCGGCACGACGAGGATGCGCGACGCGCCCGCCTCGCGCAGCCGGTCGAGCGCGCCGGCGATCGATGGCTCGCCATAGCGCATCGCGTGCTCGACCGTCGCGTAGTCGGCCGGAAGGCCGAGTGCCTTGAGCCGCTGGCCGAGGTAGCCTGAAAGCAGCACGCGCTGCTTGCCCGTATGCAGCGCGAGCGGCGAGCCGTCCTTCTTCCAGATCGCCTGGTAGCGTGCCGCGGACTTCGCCGGCCGCGTGCGCAGCACCACGCCGTGCAGCAGCGGCCGCCACGCGACGCGCGGAATCTCGACGACGCGCGGGTCGGTCAGGAATTCGGCGAGATAGCGGCGAACCGCCGCGGGCGTCGGCGCCTCGGGCGTGCCGAGGTTGACGAGCAGCACGCCGATGCGCGGAACGCGATCATGGCGAAAGGCTGGTTCGGGACGATACGACATCGCGGGCTCGCGGCCGGGGGCTTCAGGCGCGGTGCGGCGCGGCCGCGCCGTCCGAAGGCGCGCGATCAGGGTCGAATCGGCGGATCAATCAAGCTCGCGCGACAGCGCGTTGGAGAGCAGCTTGGCGGTGACGTCGACGATCGGAATCACGCGCTCGTATGCCATCCGCGTCGGGCCGATGACGCCCAGCGTGCCGATGACCTGGCCGTTCACTTCATAGCTCGCGGTGACCACGCTGCATTCGTCGAGCGGCAGGAGGCCCGACTCGCCGCCGATGTAGATCTGCACACCCTGCGCGCGCTGCGACACGTCGAGCAGGTGCAGGAGCGACGTCTTCTGCTCGAACAGCTCG
>DASURV010000137.1:0-5469 GCA_036375455.1 Casimicrobiaceae bacterium
GCGTTTGCCTGCCGGCACCGCGCAACGGCACGCGCATCAGCACGCCCGTCGCGGCAAAGAGCAGCGCGAGCGCGACGAAGACGCTGCGCCAGCCCAGCGTATCGGCGAAGAACCCGCCCGCCCATTGGCCGACGATCATGCCGATCACCGTCGCGCCGAGCAGGCGGGCGAGCGCCTCCTGCCGCCGCTCGTACGCCACGGCGTCGCCGATCCACGCCATCGTGAGCGGAATGACCGCGGCCGCCGCGCCGCCGATCGCCGCGCGCAGGGCGATCAGCGCGCCCAGCGAAGGTGACCATGCGGCCGCGAGATTGCACGCCGCACACGCGAGCACGGCGAGCGAGACGACGCGGAACTTGCCATACCGGTCGGCAAGCGGACCGTAGACGAGTTGCAGAACTCCGTACGCGATCGCATAGGCCGAGATCACCTGCGCCGCGCGACCGGTGGTCGTCGCGAAGTCGTGCGCGAGCGCGGGCAGCAGCGGATCGCAGATCCGCATCGACACCATGCTCGCGAACGCCGCGCTCGACAGCAGCGCGAGCTGGCGCGCAGGCGCCCCGGCGTGCACGGCGTGCGCGTAGCAGCGCGGGATCAGGACGACGCGGGCAGCACCATGCCGCGCGCCTCGCCGAAGCCGATGCGCGCCGCCCCCGGCGCTTCGCACCAGCCGCGGATGATCACCGCGTCGCCGTCCTCGAGGAACGTGCGCGATTCGCCGTCGGCGAGTTGCACCGGCTGCTTGCCGCCGGCGGTGAGCTCGATCAGCGCGCCGGCCTCGCTCGCCGTGGGCCCCGACAGCGTGCCGGTGCCGAGCAGGTCGCCCGGCCGCAGGTTGCAGCCGTTCGCCGTGTGATGCGCGACGATCTGCGCAATGCTCCAGTAGGCGTGGCGGTAGCTCGTCGCGCAGAGCGTGGTCGGCGCGCGGCGCTCGCGGCGCATCTTCGCCGTCTCGAGCAGCACTTCGAGGCGGACATCAATCGCGCCGTCGCGGCGCACGTGCGCCGACTCCAGGTACGGCAGCGGCTGCGGGTCCGACTCGGGGCGCGTCCAGGCGACGCGATAGGGCGCGAGCGCCTCGAGCGTGACGATCCACGGCGAGATCGTCGTCGCGAAGTTCTTCGACAGGAACGGCCCGAGCGGCTGGTACTCCCACGCCTGGACATCGCGCGCCGACCAGTCGTTCAAAAGGCACAGGCCGAAGACGTGCGCGTCGGCGTCGTCGAGCGCGATACGCGTGCCCGGGGCGTTGCCCGTGCCGATGAACACGCCGAGCTCCAGCTCGTAATCGAGCCGGCGACTCGGCCCGAACGCCGGTTGCGAAGCGCCCGGCGCGAGCGTCTGTCCGATCGGCCGCGGGAACTGCTGGCCCGAGATCGCGATCGACGACGAACGCCCGTGGTAGCCGATCGGCACCCACTTGTAGTTCGGCATCAGTGGATTGTCCGGCCGAAACAGCCGCCCGATGTTGGTCGCGTGGTAGACCGACGTGTAGAAGTCCGTGTAGTCGCCGATCTGCGCGGGGACCCCGAACTCGGCCTCGTCCTGGTCGACGAGACAACTCCGCAGCTTCGCCTCGTGCGCCGATCCCTGGCGCAGCGCGCGCGAGAGCGCGCTGCGAAGGGCCGACCACGCCGCCGGTCCCATCGCCATGAAATCGTTCAGCACCGGCTCGGCGCACGCGAGCGCCGCCTGCGCGCTCGGTCCTTCGAAAACGCCGGCGCCGTGCGCCGCACGCAGGTCGAGGATCTGGCTGCCGATCGCCACGCCGCCGCGAAACGACTCGCTGCTGCCTGCACGCCGGAACACGCCGAACGGCAGGTTCTGGATCGGGAAGTCGGTCCCGGCGGCGTTGGCGGATTCGACCCAGCTCGCAAGCGCCGGATCGTGCGTCTCGTTGCGTTCTGGCATGGCAGCCGCCGCGGAATCGCTCATCGCTTCGCCGGATCGAAGTTCTTCTTCAGCCCCTGCCAGCACTGGAAGTACTCGGCCTGCAGTTGCGACGACTCCAGCGCGTAGCGCGTCGGGCGAATGACGCAGCACGTCTCGAACATGATCGCCATCGTGTCGCGGACGTAGTCGGGCTTCGACGTGTCGGCGCGGCTCGCCTTCTCGAACGTCCCGGCATCCGGCCCGTGCCCGGTCATGCAGTTGTGCAGGCTCGCCCCGCCCGGCGCGAACCCTTCTGCCTTCGCGTCGTAAGCACCGTGGATCAGCCCCATGAACTCGCTCGCGATGTTGCGGTGGAACCACGGCGGGCGGAACGTGCCCTCCATCGCCAGGATGCGCGGCGGAAAGATCGCGAAGTCGATCGCGTCCACCCCCGGCGTGTCCGATTGCGACTGCAGCACCAGGAAGATCGACGGATCGGGATGATCGAAGCTGATCGAGCCGATCGTGTTGAAGCGGCGCAGGTCGTACTTGTACGGCGCGTAGTTGCCGTGCCAGGCCACGACGTCGAGCGGCGAGTGGTCCATCTCCGCCGACCACAGGTTGCCCATGAACTTCGCCACCAGCTCGTGGCGCCCGTCACGATCCTCGTAGCGGGCCACCGGCGTCAGGAAGTCGCGCGGGCTCGCGAGCCCGTTGGAGCCGATCGGGCCGAGGTCGGGCAGCCGGAACGCGGCGCCGAAGTTCTCGCAGACGTAGCCGCGCGCCGCGGCGTCGAGCAGCTCGACGCGAAAGCGCACGCCGCGCGGAATTACGACGATCTCGTGCGGCTCGGCCTCGATCGCGCCGAGCTCGGTGGCGAAGCGCAGCCGGCCCTGCTGCAACACGATCAGAAGCTCACCGTCGGCGTCGTAGAAGATCCGCTCGGTCATCGAGCGATTCGCCACGTACAGATGGATGGCGAAACCGCCCTGCGCATGCGGGTCGCCGTTGCCGGCCATCGTCACCAGGCCCTGCACGAAGTCGGTCGGTTGCGCGGGAATGGGCAGCGGATCCCAGCGCAACTGGTTCGGCGGCGTGACGGCGGCGGCGAAGTCGGCCTCGAGCCGGCCGTTGTCGATCCGCTTGAACGGACGGTGCACGGCCGAGGGACGGATCCGATACAGCCACGAGCGCCGGTTCGCGCCGCGCGGCGCGGTGAACGCGGTGCCGGAAAGCTGCTCGGCATACAGGCCGTACGGGCACACCTGCGGGGAGTTCCGGCCGACCGGCAAGGCGCCTTCGAGCGCTTCGGTGGCGAATTCGTTGCCAAAGCCCGATAGGTAGCACAGTTCGTCGCCGCGGGCGGCGGCGTCGGCAGCGGGCTTGGTCAGGGTGGCGGTAGTCATGGGTCGGTCCTCGCGAAATCGGTACAGGAAGGAGTCACGCTTCGATCACGCCGTCGCGCGCGCGGGCCATCGCCTCGCGCAGCACGCGCAGATCTCCGACGTGGTTGGCGAGCAGCAGGATCAGCTTGGCATTGACGAGCTGGCTCTGCTGCGGCGTGAGATCACGGTGCATGTCGATCAGCGCCTCGTAGAAATCGTCGGGCGCGCCGATGTTGGGCTCGATGTTGAGGTGGGCGGTGGTCATGATCGCATCCTCATGCGTTGCAGGTGGCCCGCGCGACGGCGGCCCGCACCCGCTCGGAATCGAAGCGGCGCCAGCGCGCGCACACGTGCTGGTCGGGCCGCAGCAGGTAGCAGGTGCCGTCGCGCGCGTCGAAGCGCTGCGCCAGCACGCCCTCGGTATCTTCGACCGCGGTCATCCCGGGCATCGTCGGAGTTGCGGTCCCTTTCGGAACGACGACGACCGTACGCACGGGAATCGCCGCGTGCGCGAGTGCCCCGAGGTCGGACGCGACGTTCGGCGCCAGGGTCCCGGTGTCGCTGAAGAGCACCGCGACGAACGAGACGCCGGTCTGCGCGAGGAACCACCCGTCTTCGCCGCCGGCGCGAACCGGACCGTCCGCCGCCGGCGCTCCGGGGACCATCAGGCCGGCGAAGGCGTCGCGATCGGGCGTGTTCAGCACCGAGCCGGTGAGCGTCGCCGGCACCGACAGGCGTCCGCTGTTGACGAGCCGCCGCGCGAACGGATGCTCCTTGGCGAGCTTGAGCACGGCGTCGCGGAACGTGCGGCTCACCTCGCTCTTCGGGGTGATGAAGTCGGTCGCGCGCGTCGAATTCAGGATGTTCTCGTCGGCCGCGTACTCGCGCTCGGCGGCATAGGTATCGAGGAGCGCATCCGACGCCTTGCCCGCGAGCACCAGCGCGAGCTTCCACGCCAGGTTGTCGGTGTCCTGCACGCCCGAGTTCGCGCCTCGGGCGCCGAACGGCGACACGCCGTGCGCGGCGTCACCGGCGAAGAGCACGCGGCCGTGACGGAAATCGTCCATCCGCAGGCACGCGAACGTGTAGACGCTGATCCATTCGAAATCGAACTGCGCGTCCTCGCCGAGCAGCGCCTTGATGCGCGGAATCACCTTCTCGGGCTTCTTCTCCTCCTCCGGATCGGCGTCCCAGCCGAGCTGGAAGTCGATGCGCCAGACGTTGTCGGGTTGCATGTGCAGCAGCACCGACTGGTTGCGATGGAACGGCGGGTCGAACCAGAACCAGCGCTCGGCGGGAAAGTCGGCCTTCATCTTGACGTCCGCGATCAGGAAGCGGTCGCGGAACACGCGACCCTTGCTTTCCTGGCCCAGCATCTTGCGCAGCGGCGAGCGCGACCCATCGCAGGCCACGACGTACTGCGCCTGCAGCCGGTAGTTGCCGTCGGGCGTCTCGACGTCGAGCTCGACGCCGTCGGCGCGCTGCTCGATGCCGACGACCTTGTTGCGCCACCGCAGATCGACGTTCGGCAACCCCGCCGCATGCTCGTGGAGGTAGCCCTCGCAGTAGTACTGCTGCAGGTTGATGAATGCGGGGCGGCGGTGGCCGCTCTCCGGCAGCAGGTTGAACGTGTAGACGAGCTCGTCCTGGAAAAACACCTTGCCGACGTTCCACGACACGCCCTTGTCCACCATGCGCTGGCCGACGGCGAGCCGGTCCCATATCTCGAGCGTGCGCTTGGCGAAGCAGATCGCCCGCGAGCCGACCGACAGCTTGAAGTCGTCGTCGAGCACGACGACGCGCACGCCCTGCTGCGCGAGGTCGATCGCCATCGACAACCCGACCGGACCCGCGCCGACGACGATCACCGGGTGGCGCGCCGTTCGCGCCGCCCCCTGGTCCGCGCACTTCGCGTACGCGAGCTCGAGCTTCTGATAATCCACGTCCACGGCTTGCCTCCCCATCGTGCTCATTCTCGGCCTCCCGCCTCGCCCGCCGTGCTCACTCGGCCTCCTTGCGCCGCTGGCGACCAACGCCGCATCTGCGTGTCGGCCTCCCTCATTCCGCGCGGCGCCGCGCCCTTCGGGCCTCGGCTCGGCTTCGCCTCGCCCGCCGTGCTCACTCGGCCTCCTTGCGCCGCTGGCGACCAACGCCGCATCTGCGTGTCGGCCTCCCTCATTCCGCGCGGCGCCGCGCCCTTCGGGCCTCGGGG
>DASURV010000138.1:0-15663 GCA_036375455.1 Casimicrobiaceae bacterium
GAAAATCGTCGCCGCACTCGGATGAAACATCCCCCCACGCTCGCTCCGCTCGCTGCCCCCCAGGGGGCTGATCAGTCGCTCGGGGCGGCCCTTCACGACTGATATGGCCGACAAGATTCCTGGATCGACTCCCCCGGTCGCCCGCCCGGGCGTGCTGTCGCTCAACATCCGCGAGAAGGCGGCGCTCTACGCCGCGTACATGCCGTTCCTGAAGGGCGGCGGCATCTTCATCCCGACGTCGCGTCCCTACACGCTCGGGGAGGAGGTGTTCATGCTGCTGTCGCTGATGGACGACCCGAACCGCATCGCCGTCCAGGGCAAGGTCGTCTGGATCACGCCCGACGGCGGGCAGGGCAACCGGACGCAGGGGATCGGCGTCCAGTTCACGCTCGACGAGACCGGCGCGGCCGCCAAGGCGACGATCGAGCGCATCCTCGGCGAGCATCTCGCGTCGACGCGCTCGACGCACACGATGTGACCGTTGTTCGTCGATTCACACTGCCACCTCGACTTCCCGGAGCTGCGTGACGAACTTCCGCGCGTGCTCGACGCGATGCGCGAGAACGCGGTCACGCACGCGCTTTGCATCGGCGTCGAGATGGACGCCTGGCCCGCCGTCCACGCGCTCGCAACGGCGCATGCGAATCTCTACGCGAGCGTGGGGGTGCACCCCGACTACGCCGATCTCGAGGAGCCGACGGTCGAGCTGCTCGTCGCGCGCTCGCACGAGGACAAGGTCGTCGCGATCGGCGAGACCGGCCTCGACTATTTCCGCCTGACCGGCGACCTCGGCTGGCAGCGCGAGCGCTTTCGCACCCACATCCGCGCCGCGCGCGAGGCCGGCAAGCCGCTCGTCATCCACACGCGCGCCGCCGCGCAGGACACGATCGCGATCATGCGCGACGAGCGGGCCGGCGAGGCGGGCGGCGTCATGCACTGCTTCACCGAAACCTGGGACGTCGCGGCGCAGGCGCTGGAGCTCGGCTTCCACATCTCGTTCTCGGGGATCGTGACGTTTCGCAACGCCAGCGACCTGAAGGAGGTCGCGCGGCGCACGCCGCTCGAGCGCATGCTGATCGAGACCGACAGCCCCTATCTCGCGCCGGTGCCGCACCGCGGCAAGCGCAACCAGCCGGCGTGGGTGCGCCACGTCGCCGAGGAGATCGCGCGCCTGCGCGAGGTCCCGCTCGAGGCGATCGGCCGGGCGACGTCCGACAACTTCTTCCGCCTGTTCGGGATCGACCGCCATGCCCGTTGACCGACGTCGCCGCGCACTGGCCGCCGCGCTGCTGCTGGCGTTCCCGCTGTCCTCCGCCGCTCAGGTGCTGCTCGAGGACCTGATCCGGGCGGTCGCGAACGACGACGCCGGCGAGGTGAGAGCGCTGCTCGCGCGCGGCGTCGACGCGAACTCGGTCGACGCCAACGGCGAGCCGCTGCTGTGCGTCGCGGCGCGCAACGGCTCCGTGCGCACCGTGCAGGCGCTGCTTGCCGGCAAGGCGAACCCGAACACGCCGAACGCGTTCGGCGACACGCCGCTGATGCTGGCCGCGCTGAAGGGCGACCTCGACACGGTGCGCGCGCTGCAGGCGGCCGGCGCGGCGGTCAATCGACGCGGCTGGACGCCGCTGATCTACGCCGCCACCGGCGGTCACGACGCGGTGGTCACGTTCCTGCTGCAGCATGGCGCCGTCATCGATGCCGCATCGCCGAACGGGACGACCGCGCTGATGATGGCGATCCGCGAGCATCACCCCGAGACCGCGCGCGTGCTGATGGGTCGCGGCGCCGACATCCACCGCCGCAACGAGGACGGCGCGACCGCGCTCGCCTGGGCTAGGCGGGGGAACGAGGAGGACCTCGTGAAGGAATTGCGCCGGGCCGGGGCCAAAGACTGATCCGCGGAGACGTCAGCCCTGCCGCGCCGCGCGGCGCCGGCGGGCGAGCTTCGGGTCGCACCGCAGCGGGCGGGTGATCTCGATCCGGTCGCCGTCGCGGAGCTCCGCCGCCGCGTCGACGCGCCGCCCGAAGATCGCGTAGCCGAGCGTATCGTGCGGCGCCTCGATGCGCGTGAGGATGCCCGACTGCGCGCAGGCCTCGGCGACGCGCGTTCCGGGCAGCACGTCGAGGGCGACGAGAAGCTCGGCCTCGGGTCCGACGTAGGCGACCTGGATGCGCATCGCGGGAGTCCTCGGCGCGACCCTCTTGTGCCGCGCGAGCGTCAGCGCGGCGCGGCGTACACCGCTTCGGCGCGCCTGACGAACGCGTCGATGAACGTGTTGGCGATGTGGCTGAACACCGGCCCGATCAGCCGCTCGAGGATGTGGGTCGTGAACTCGTACGCGAGCTCGAACTCGATCTTGCAGCCGTGCTCGCCAAGCGCCTGGAAACGCCATTCGCCGTGCAGGTGCCGGAACGGCCCGTCCTTCAGCGTCACTACGATCGACTCGGGCGGCACGTTCGCGTTGTCGGTCGTGAAGTGCGCCCTCACGCCGTGATAGTCGATGTCGATGCGCGCGGTCTTGCGATTGTCGTGCTCGTCGAGCACCCGGGCGCCGGCGCACCAGGGCAGGAATTGCGGGTAGAGCTCGAAGCGGTCGACGAGCTCGAACATCTGCGCCGGCGCATAGGGCACGAGCACGCTCTTGCGCACGCTCTTCATCGGGCCGCGCCCGTGCGGAGCTCGTTTCGCGCGTGCCGCGGGTAGAATGCGCCGATGAGCATCGTCGAGAATCGCAAGGCGTTTCACGACTATTTTATCGAGGAACGGTTCGAGGCCGGCCTGGCGCTCGAAGGCTGGGAAGTGAAGGCCATCCGCGGCGGGCGCGCGCACCTGAAGGAGGCGTATGTCATCGTCAAGAACGGCGAGCTGATGCTGATCGGCGCGCACATCTCACCGCTCGCGACCGCTTCGACGCACGTCCATCCGGACCCCACCCGCACGCGCCGGCTCCTGATGCATCGCGAGGAGATCAACCGCCTGATCGGCAAGGTCGAGCGCGCCGGCTATACGCTGACGCCGCTCGATCTGCATTACAGCAACGGGCGCGTCAAGCTCGCGGTCGGGCTCGCGAAGGGCAAGAAGCAGCACGACAAGCGCGCCGCGATCAAGCAGCGCGAATGGAACCGCGAGCAGCAGCGGCTGCTGCGCGGACGCGCCGCCGCGAGGTGACGGGCCGGTCCGCCCGAACGCAGCGCCGCAGCTAGGGAGGGGGCGGTCCGCCCGCGCGGTGCGCCGCGGCCGGCGCCGTACATGAAGCGCGCCGCCCGTCGGGCAGCGCGTCAGTCCGCCCGCCGCCAGCGGTCGATCGACAGACGCCCGGGACCGTAGACCGCGAGCACCAGCAGCAGCGCGCCCCACAGCAGGTGATCCTTGAGGCCGGCGGGGCTCAGGTCGGGATACGAGATCACCGCGACGATATTGAACGCGAACAACGCCACCGCGGCCGCGCGGGCGCCGATCCCGAGCGCGAGCAGCACCGGCAGCACGAGCTCGCAGCCGGTGCCGACCAGCGCCGCCGTCGCCGGCGAGAGGAGGGGAACGTGGTATTCGTTCTCGAACAGCGCAAGCGTGGAATCCCAGCGCTCGAACTTGAGCATTCCGGACACGAAGAACACCTTCGCCACGTAGAGCCGCATGGCCAGGGCGAGGAGCGGCTGCAGAGCGTCGAGGCGGCGCGCGAACGCCGCATACAGGCGCGCGAACGGATTGCCGGAAACGATGGCTGCGACGTGCGTGGTCATGGCGAGGAACTCCTGCGGGGGACGAAGGTGAGCTCTGGTCGCACGCGCCGCGCCGATCCTTACGCGTCGATGGCTGCGACGATCGTTCCCGCCGCGACCTGCTCGCGCAATGCGGTCCCGAGGTCGAAGCTCGGGTCGGCGAGCTGTGCCGCATCGATCGCCGCGCCGAGCGTCGCGTCGCAGGCAAGCGCGGCGAGCCACGCATGCACGCCTGCCGGCAGGCGCTCGATCGACGTACCGTGCGCATCGCGCCGCACGAGCAGCGCATCGGCGCCCTCGTCGAGCGCGACGCGGTCCGTCCCGTCGTGCTCAGGCTGGTTCACTTGCCAGATGCGCAGGATCGGATACGGCGAGGCGACGAGCCGGCACGACGGATCGAGCCGCAGGCGCAGCGAGGCGAGCCGCTCGGGCCGCACGATCGCAAAGGTCGCGAGCACGGCATCGGGCGCCCGCGGCACCGCGGCGGCGCGGTGGACCTCGTCGATCGCCCATTCCAGGCGCGCGACGTCGGCAAGGTACGGCAATGGCGCGGCGGGCGCATATGTCGCGAGGAACTCGGCGAATCGGTCGCCGTAAACGTTCAGGTCGCCGCTGCGCGACGGGTGCGCGATCACGTACGCGTCGATCGCGGCATCGAAGAATGGCCCGCCGACGAGCCGCTCGATTACCGGGTACGTCGCGGACAGCGCACTGCGGTAATTCGACCGCAGATTGTTCCGATAGACGGCAAGCCGGTCGGATGGAAATTCGGTCCGGGTGTCCGGCGCCGCGAGCAGTGCGGCGGCGAAACGCCGCTGCGCCTCAAGCAGCGATCGCATCGTGTGCCTCGAGGATCGCCTGCGCCTTCGCGGCCTCGTGCTGCAGCACCGCGAACGGCGGAATGGCGGTATCCCATTCGATCAGCGCGGGTCGCGGCCCGATCCTCGCGATCGTGCGCTCGTAGAGCGCCCAGACCGCCGGTGCGACGGGCGCACCGTGCGTGTCGATCAGGAACGGGCCCCTCGCATCGAAGCCCGCCAGATGGATCTCCGCGATCGCCTCCGCGGGCATCGCCGCCACGTACGCGTCCGCGTCGAAGCCGTGGTTCACCGCATTGACGTGGATGTTGTTGACGTCGAGCAGCAATTGGCAACCGGTGCGCTGCACGACGGCGGCGACGAATTCCCATTCCGGCATCTCCGCTTCGGCAAACGCGATGTAGGACGAGACGTTCTCCACCGCGATCGTGCGACCGAGCAGGTCCTGGATCGCGGCGATGCGGGAGCAGACGTGCGCGAGCGCTTCCCCGGTCGGCGGCAGCGGCAGCAGGTCGTTGAAGTGGCGCCGATCGATGCCGCTCCAGCACAGGTGCTCCGAGACGAGCGAAGGCTCCGCCCGGGCGATCAGGCGCCGCAGTTTCGCGACGTGCGCGCGGTCGAGGGGGTCGACGGAGCCGAGCGACATGCCGACGCCGTGCAGCGACAGCGGATGGTCGGCGCGAATGCGCAGCAGCGCCGACAGCGCGGGTCCGCCGTCGACGTAGTAATTCTCGCTGTGGACCTCGAACCAGGCGACGGCGGGCCGCTCGCGCAGCACGCCGGCGACATGCGGCGAGCGCAGCCCGATGCCGGCTGCGACCGGGAGGGGGGGCGAACTGACGGACATCGGGAAGCCGGGCGGCGCGCCGCCCGGATCGCCTTCGTTTTGCGGCGTTACCTGGGCGCCGTCGTCTTGCCGCCGATCGACTCGCACGTGCCCTTGGCGACGTACTTCCATTCGTACGGGTCGTTGTCGGTCTTCGCGCCTTCGCCGGCGCATGCGTGCTTGGCGGTGCCGCAGTCGTTCTGTCCGGCCTTCGCGACGCCGTAGCATTTCTCCTGTCCCGCCTTGGGCGTGACCGGGCCGGCAAGTGCCGTCGCGGAAACGCCGAGGGCGAGAATGCCGGCGAGCGCGGCCTGGATCGTGGCTTGATGATTCATCGAGGGTCTCCTGATCGTCGGATGCAAGGGTTTGGTCGGATGCAGGACGGCGCAGGGCGCCGATCCGATCGTGTAGTCGCGCGCCGGCGGGAAACATTACGTTACGCGGCATCCCACGGAGACCGCGCCAGCTACACCGTTACATATGCGATCGGTGCTTGTCGAACGAGGGCCATCGTCCCTCACATCGTCGTTCGCGCGGCAAGCTGACCTTCTAGGATGTGCTCTGATTCGACTGGCGCTTAACCGAACGCCGCGCAGGCAGCCTGACACTGACGTCCGAGCCTTGTAGCACTTCGGCGAAACAATTCGTCAGAATCGCCCGAATCCATCGATTCGCCGGATCGTTGGCCAGACGAGCGCTCCAGATGAAGCGGTGCGGAAACGGCTTTAAAGGATACACAGGCGGCAGCCTGCACAACCGGAATCGCTCCAGCGCTTCGTGCATCACGAGGGCTGGCAGCGTGGCGAGAAGGTCGGTGCGTGCCAGCAGGGGTGCCACGCTGGAGAAATTCAGAACGCGTGCGGCGAAGTGTCGTTTGCGCGCCGCTCCGCCGCCCGCCTTGTTCACCGGGCTTTGCAGGATATTGCCGACCCGTACCTGGACATGCGGCCAACGTGTCCACGCAGCGGCACCCCAAGACGCGATCGCCGGATGGTCGTTGCGGGCAAACGTCGCCCACTCGAGCGGTGGGGTTTCCTGGCATTGCAGACCTTCCGGCAAACGGACGGCCGAGGCAATTATTGCAACGTCGATCTGGCCTTCGGCGACGGCCAGTGGTGTATGCGGTTCTTCCCCGATCCAATCCAGCGCCACACGCGGCGCCTCGCGCCGGACACATTCCATCACCCGGGGAAACAGCGACGGAGCGAGGTCTGAAATCCCGAGCCTGAACGTCTGTGTGCTGGTCGCCGGGTCGAATGGTTTCGGCGGGGCTAGCACGCGCTCGATGCTGCGCAGAATCGGCCGCACGTCCTCGATGAGCCTCTCGGCGAACGGGGTGGCGACCATCCGGCCGCCGACCCGGACCATGAGCGGGTCGCCAACCTGCTCGCGCAGCCGGGCCAGCGAATGGCTCACCGCCGATTGCGTGCGGGCGAGTCGCTCCGCGGCACGCGTGACATTGCGCTCGGCCATCAGTACGTCGAAGGCGACAAGGAGGTTGAGGTCCAGTCGGCGCAAATCGATTTCGTTCATATGATATGCAAACTATTCGTTTGACGCATAACGAGTTTAGGGCAAGAGTCACCATCGCAACAAGTCGAGGAGAGGCGAGTCGGCGGAGCAATCTAACCACCGTTTTGAACCACCGGAGGAATGACATCATGAAGACCCAACCGTTTATTGTGTCCCCCGAAAACTACGGTCCCGCGTTGGATGTGCTCGGCACCAAGGTGACCGTGCTGGCGTCAAACACGGCGACGCAAGCCTACGAGCTCACCCTGCAACGGGGCGACGAAGGAACAGGTCCGCCGCCGCACAGCCACGATTGGGACGAGTCCTTCTTCGTGCTCAGGGGCAAGGTCGAATTCAGCTACGAAGGTAGGACCGTGATGTGTGCACCCGGCACTCTTGTACACCTGCCCGCTGGCACGGTGCACGGCTTTCGCTACGGTGCCGGCGGCGGTGAGATGCTCGAGTTCACCGGCCACGGCGGCTTTGCGACGCAGATGTTCACCGCCGTTAGCAGGAAGATTTCCCCGGGTTCCCCCGACATTCCCAAGCTCTTGGAGGTACTCAAGCAAAACGGCGTCACCGTCGCGGCCTGAGGCGGCGCTGTCGGGGTGCATCGGTTGCCTACACGGTTCACCCTCCTCAATTTCGATAGTGCCGCTCAAGCCACGGCCCGGGTCGAGTTGCCACACGCCCGCTACGCAAACTGTAAGGAAAAATATCGCGCGGCGCTCCGCGTGTGCGGCTCCCGATCCCGAGCGAGCGCGCGCGCTCGCCGGCAAGCGCACTCGATCGCTCGGCGGAATTCGAGACACCGCCGAGCCGATTCGAGCCGAGCGACTCGGCGCGTGAAGGCACTATGCGCGGCGCGTCGGGCGACGGGCAACGCCGATGTGACGAACGCCGGATCGGTGCGACGCGTCCGGCACGGCTGCGACGGCTCAGGAAGAAGCGGCTTAGCCTCTTGAGACCAACGGTAGAACCCGCATTCGAGTTCGGCTCGGATCGACGCTAGCAGCGCGCCCTCGTTCAGCTCGCGAGCCGCCTGACGTAACGCGGCGATGACGTGTTGCCCAATCGCGAGCGGCCGCACGTCCTTCGCAGAATCTGCACGACGCTCGGCTTGCTTCGTTGGGTCGCAGCGAGGATGGCGCCGAAGTCGAGGTCGTGAGTCAGGACGACCTGTCCATTTGCCGCCGCAAAGTGCGTGATCTCGGCATCGGTGGCGTTCAGGGCGCCAACGGTGGACCAGTGAACGGCCTCAAAGCCGGCGTCGATCAGAACCGGAATCCAACCCGGGGCGAGGTTCAAGCCGACGAGCAGCCTCGTGCGCCGCCGAGCACCAACTCGCGCTCTTCGGCGCGCCATGCGGCGTATTGAAGCGCCTGCGTGATGTCGTCCCGTTCCAGATACGGATAATCCGCCAGGACCTCGTCGATGCTCTGGCCGGCTGCGATTTGCCCGACGACCATGCCCACGGTGACTCTCATCCCGCGGATGCACGGCCGGCCACCCATCACGGCAGGGTTCTGACTGATGCGGTCCAGGTGTTCGATAGACGCTCCCTCCACCAGCGTTGCCGTCACAGGAAACGGACGCCCGGACGACGTGTCAGCCCAGTTGGAAACTGCCCACCTGGATGGCACTCGAACCGTGCAGATGCGGGTGATACTAGTACGCGCCCGGCGCGTGGTCGGGGCGGATTCGGTACTCGTGTTGTCGCGATTCCCACGCTCCGGGTGAGGCGGGTGAGCGGGATGCTGCCGCTGCGTCCGCTGCCGTCGCTGAACGTGTAGTCGAGGCGCCGAGCGAGCGAACGGTGCGCCCCGTCACCCTTCGAGCATGCCGCGCCGGCCCGCGCCGGCGCGCAGCGCCCTGCGTAGCAGCATCGCCGCCGCGATCGACACGCACATCGTGAGGAACGCGACCCAGGCATAGGGCCGCAGCAGCGGCATGCCGACGAGGATCAGCCCGTCGTTGCTGCCGGGGATCAGCAGGCTGCCCCACGCCATCAGCGCGCCGCCGGCTGCGCATTTCGCGACTTGCGCGACGCGCGGCGGCGTGCGCCGGAAGCGGCCGGCGGCGACCCCGCCGCCGACGGCTCCGGCGAACAATGCAAGCAGCAACGCGAAGCGTGCGGGGAGGCTGCCGGCCATGCCGCGCGCGAGCTCGGCCAGCACGTCCGTATACGCCCATGTGCCGCCCACCAGCAGCAGCGTGAACAGGAACGTGATGCCGATCAGCGCCGTCGCCGAGTGCGGCGACCAGGCGCGACCGATGATCGGGGAGCGCGCACGCTCGCCCGATGCCGTTCCCGCGTCCTCGGCGGGAGGCGATCGCAGCAGGTTCACGACCCGGTACAGCATCGGCGCGACGAACACCGCCGCGACCCACGGCGACGCGTGCAGCACTGGCGAGCCGTGGTCTAGTTGAGTGGCACCCGCAGGCGCGAAGAGCGGGCCCACGGTGAGGCAGCCGACGTAGAAGCCGACCGGTGTCGCGAGGTACGCCAACTCGCCTGAGCCGAGGCGCGCGATCGCGCCGAACACGCATGCGCCGTTGACGTAGGCGCCGAGGCCGAGCAGCACCCCGCCGACGATCGTGCCGAAATCCAGCGCGTACCCGACGGGCATTGCCGGCAACAAGTGCAGCGCTTGCGCGATCACGAGTCCGCAGGCGACCCACAACGACGCCTCGACCATCGCGAGCAGGCGATGCGCCCGCCGCCGGGTCATCACTTCGTCGACGGCGGCGACCGTGCAGGTCGCGCCGCGCTGGATCGCGAAGCCCATCAGGCCCGCGCAGATCGCGGCCGCGAGGAATGCGGCGCTCGTCAGCAGGATCGGCATCGATGACCTCGCGGGGCTTCGTCGGTGTCGCGTCATCTCGAAAAGCGGATGGGGCGCGCGCTTCTCCGCGCACCCCGTCCGGATGCGTCTCCCGACTTACATGTGCTGCATCATCGTCTCGGGCTTCCTGTCGTTGACGATGTCGGCGATCGTCAGCACGACGGTCTCGCTGCCCTCGTTCTTCCACCAATGCATGAGGCCATTGAATTCGCGCGCGACTTCGCCGGCCTGGTGCAGGATCGGCACCGTGCACTTGCTGCTGAATTCGTAGATGCGTCCCTGGTTCACCATGATCAGCGCGGGACGATCGGCGTGGCTGTGCAGCGGCACGACGCCGCCGGGCGCGATCTCCATGTGCCGGAAGCGCAGGCGGCGCTGCTCGAGCCTCACGTTCTCCTTCGCAAGATCGATCGAGCTCAATTCCGCCTCCGTCACGCCCGCGGGAGCGGTGGCGGCGCCGGGCAGCGCATTGGCGCCGACCTTGTCGGCCGGGCACTCGCCGGCGAACGCGGGAACGCTCGCGCCGAGCGACAGCAGGCCGGCGAGCAGGATGGAGGGAGCGGCGAGCGCGCCGCGGCGTTGCGACTGGTTCATGACGATGCTCCTTGGGTGTCGTTGAGAGGTTGTCGGTCGTTCACGTCGGCGCTCGGCGCGGGCTTGCGCTGAAACGCACGTGACAATGGTCGAGTCGATACGTCGCTGCTTACGTCGCGCGTGTCGTTCGACGCGACGCTCGCGCGTATCGCTACCGCGTCCGGCCCGCGAAGCCGTCGATGCCGCGCGCGAGCTCGCTGCGCACGCGCGTCGGATCGTCGTGGATGACCACGCCCTCGACGGGATCGACCGCGTTGCGCCAGGGCGCGGCCGCGAGCATCCGCTTCGTGTCGTCGTAACCGGCGCGCCAGCGCGATTCGATGCCGCCCGCGGTGAAATCGATGTCCTTCGTGTGGTCCTCGCCGTCGAGCTTCGGCGCGATCAGGCGCACGACGTGCATCGTCGTGCCGCAGCCCCACGATGCGAGCTCGCGGACCTCCGGGGTGTCGCGCGTGCCGTCCGGAATCTTCTTCGCCAGCTCGCGAATGACATGGCGCAGGTGATGGATCTGCTTCTGGCGCGCGATGTGGCTGCGCGAGCGGCTCGCGTACTGGATGTCCTTCTGGCGGCCCATCACCTGCCACAGCGTCTCCGGGTCCGGCCCTTCGGGATTCCACATCTGGACGGCGAAGATCACCGAGTCGCGGCGCGGGTTGTCGTCGAGCACCGCCTCGATCGGCGTGTTCGAATAGATGCCGCCGTCCCAATAGGGGTCGCCGCCGATGCGCACGGCGGGAAAGGCCGGCGGCAGCGCGCCGGAGGCGATCACGTGATCGAGCGTGAGCGGCTCGTCGCGGCTGTCGAAGTAGCGCATCTCGCCGTTGCGGACATTGACCGCGCCGACGGTCAGGCGGATGTGCCGCGCCCGGATGTGCGCGAGATCGATCAGCCCGGTCAGCGTGCTGCGCAGCGGGGCCGTCGTGTAGTACGCCGCGGCCTCCGCACCGAGCGGAACGTGGGAGCCGAGCCACGCCGGAACATGCGGCGTGAAGAACGCCGGAATGCCGCGGAAGATGGTTTCGACGTTCGCAGCGACATTGGGCAGTCCCGTGAACAGGCGCAGGAAATCGAGCTCGGCGGCGTCGATCTCGACCCGCGCCCAGAACTCCCGCAGCCGCTCGAAGCGATCGCCGATCTCGTTGCCGGCGATCAGCGCGGCATTGATCGCGCCGATCGACGTGCCGATGACCCAGTCCGGCTCGATGCTGGCCTCGTGCATCGCCTCGTAGACGCCGACCTGGTAGGCGCCGAGCGCGCCGCCGCCTTGCAGCACGAGGACGACCTGTCCGGGAAGCTCCGGCCGCGATTTGCCGGGTGCGGCGCGCGTGCCGGGCCGTGTGCGACGCGAAGACGTTCTGCTCGATATCATCGGTTCCTCCATGGTCGTCGAGGTGACGCTGGCTCGCATGCTTTCACTGCGCGGTCCAGCCGCCGTCGATCGGGATGATCGCGCCGGTGATGGACGCCGCCTCCCGGCTCGCGAGGAACGCGGTCAGTGCGGACACCTCATTCACGTGGACGAACTGCTTCGTCGGCTGCGCGTGCAGCAGCACGTCGTTCACCACCTGCGCCTCGGTCAGCCCGCGTGCCTTCGCCGTGTCGGGAATCTGCCGCTCGACGAGCGGCGTCCAGACGTAGCCGGGACAGATCGCGTTCATCGTGATGCCCTGCGCGGCCACTTCCAGCGCCACGGTCTTCGTGAGCCCGGCGATGCCGTGCTTCGCCGCGACGTACGCGGACTTGTACGGGCTCGCGACCAGCGCATGCGCCGAGGCGATGTTGACGATCCTGCCCCACCGCTTCGCCTTCATCTTCGGCAGCGCGAGGCGGATCGTGTGAAACGACGCGCTCAGGTTGAGCGCGAGGATCGCGTTCCACTTGTCGACCGGGAATTCGTCGATGGGCGCCACGTGCTGGATGCCCGCATTGTTGACGAGGATGTCGATCGCGCCGAACTCCGCGATCGTGCGGCCGATCATCGCCTCGATCGCCTCCTGCTTCGAGAGGTCCGCGCCGTCGTAGCGGACGGCGACGTCGTTGTCGGCGGCCATTTTCCCGCGAATCGCCTCGATCGCGGCCGCTTCGCCGAAGCCGTTCAGCACGACGTTGGCGCCGCGGTTCGCGAGCGCCTGGGCGATGGCGAGGCCGATGCCGCTGGTCGAGCCCGTCACGAGCGCAGTCAGTCCTTTCATCATCGGAAGCTCCTGTGGGTAAAGCGTGAAGGGGTTCGGGGCCGGACCCGCCGAAGCCGAGCCCGGCGTGGCACGCGCTTGCTTGCCGTGGCAACCGTTCGGGAAGGCGCGGAAGGCCCCGATTGCGGCTTAGTCAGCGTGGTCGGCCGGAACTTACCGTGCGCGCGGTGTCCCGCGAGGATGGCGTAAGCATCCGGGGCGCCTCCCGACCAACGCGGATCGAGACGCGCCGGATCCGCGAAGCGACAGCGGATCGACGCGCGGCTTCGGTTACTGCGAAGGAGGACGGCGATGGGTGACATGCGGTCGATCGTGATCGTCGGGGGCGGCTTCGCGGGCACAACGCTTGCGAAGGCGCTCGACGGAAGGCTGCCCGCCGGCTACGAGCTGGTGCTGGTCAGCGAGGAAAGCTACACGACGTTCCATCCGATGCTGCCGGAGGCGCTCGGCGCGTCGGTCTTCCCGGAGCAGGTCGTCGCCCCGATCCGGCAAATGCTTACGCGCGCGCGCTTCGTCATGGGTCGCGTGACGGGGATCGACCCGGCACGCAGGACGCTCACCTGCACGACGCTCGCCGGCGAGCGCTCGTTGCCGTACGCGCATCTGGTCCTCGCCTTCGGCAATCGCGCGCGCCTCGACCTGCTGCCCGGGCTCGCCGAGCACGCGCTGCCGCTCAAGACGGTCGGCGATGCGATGCACATCCGCAACGCCGTCCTGCGCCGGCTCGCGCAGATCGAGCTCGAGTCCGACGCCGCGAGCCGGCGGCGCCTCGGACATTTCATCGTGCTGGGCGGCGGCTTCTCGGGAGTCGAGACGGCCGGCGAGCTCGCCGACTGCCTGCACAGCATCCGCCGCTATTACCCGCGCGTCGGCGACGACGAGCTCACGCTCACGCTGCTGCAGGACCTGCCGCACCTGCTGCCGGAGTTGCCGGAGAAGCTCGGTCATGCGGCGCACCGCTCGCTCGCGGCCCGCGGTGTCGCGATCCGCACCGGCGTGCGCGCCACCGGCGTCTGCACCGAGGGCGTCATGCTCGCGGGCGGCGAATTCGTGACGGGCGCCACCGTGGTGTGCACGATCGGCACGCAACCCAACCCGCTGCTCGTGCGCACCGCGCTGCCGATCGAGCGCGGCCGCATCGTCGTCGATGCCGACCTGAGCGTGCCGGGCACGTCCGGCATCTGGGCGATCGGCGACTGCGCGCTCGCGAAGAACGCGCACGACGGGACGATCGCGCCGCCCACCGCGCAGTTCGCGGTGGCGGAGGCGCGGGCGCTGGCGCGCAACCTGCGCGCGGCGCTGACGGGGACGCCGACGCGCGCGTTTCGCTACCGTTCCCGCGGCGCGATGGCGGCGCTCGGCCACCGCAAGGGCGTGGCCGACGTCATGGGGGTGCCGCTGTCCGGATTCGCCGCGTGGCTCGCGTGGCGCGCCTATTATCTGTCGCGGATGCCCACGCTCGGGCGCAAGCTGCGCATTTTCGTCGAGTGGACCTGGGGCATGTTCTTCCCGAACGACATCACGCACTTGCGCTTCACGCGCAGCGCCGAGCTCGATGTCATGCCGGATGGTCTCGAGCGAGCGCACGCGCCGCGATGAGGCCGCTGCGCACCGCGGCTTCGAGCGTCGCCGGCAATGGCTGATACGTGTAGTCGCCGGCCAGGTAGACGCGATCGGCGAGCCGGCCGCACGCAGGGCGCGCGAGTGCCGGAACGCAGGCGTAGGTCGCGCGCTTCTCCTCGATCACCTGCGACCAGCACAGGGCGGGAAGGCGCGGGTCGAGCCGGCGCAACTGCGCATCGACGGCGGCGGCGAGCGAGGCGTGATCGAGTGCGCCGTGCGGCCCGCGGGCACTGATCACGACCGAGAGGAGCCCGCGCACGTTCCGCCGGGTTGCGAGCGGCTGCGCCCGGCGCAGGACGTCGGCGCGGTCGAACAGCCATTGCCCGGGCGCGTCGTCGAGACGCACCAGCCCCTTGCGCGCAGGCACCGGCGCTGCATAGCCCAGGTAGACGGTCGTGATCGGCTCGTAATCGAAGCGCCCGACATCGCGTAGCGCTGCGGCGATGCGCGGCTCGCGCGCCGGGAGCTCGGGCGCGAAGGCCGACGCGAGCTGATGCGGTCCGACGGCAATCACGACGCCGTCCGCTTCGACCAGGCGGCCGGAGGATTCGAGCATCACCCGGCCGCCAGCGACGGCCCTGACGCGCGTGCGCGTCGACGTGCGCACCGCATGGCCGCGCGTGGTGAGCCATTGCGCGGTCCGCTCGGGGATCGCGTCCGCGAGATCGTGGCGAGGCGCGACCAGGGCGGTCGCGCGCGTGCCGGCGCCGAAGGTCTGGCGCAGCACGTTCAGGAACAACTGGCCCGAGGCGCGCTCCGGCGGCGTGTTGAGGGCCGCCACGCAAATCGGCGCCCAGAGGTTTTCACGAACCCGTGCCGGCAGCGCGGCGAGGAGGTCGGCGACGCTCGCCTGCGCATCGCACGTATAGGCGCGGCGTCGCTGCGCTGCGAACCAGCGGAGCGTCGCCGCGCGCTCGCGCCACGGGAGTCCCTTGGCACGCAGCAGCGCGACCAGCAAACCGAGCGATGCGGGAAGGCTCGGCGCGACCAGCGTCAGCGCATTGGGCTGCCCTCCGGCGAAGGGCGTGATCGCAAGCGGCTCGATCGTCCACGCGGACGCGCCGTCGCCGTCGCGTATCGTCCGCGCCAGTGCGAGCGTCTCGGCGCACGAGCCGAGCAGCACGTGCTCGCCGTTGTCGAGCGGCAGGCCGTCGCGGAGCACGCGCCGCGCGCGCCCGCCGAGCGAGGCCGCCGCCTCGTGCAGCTCGACGCGGTGACCGAGGTGCGCGAGCTCGACGGCGGCCGCGCAGCCGGCCCAGCCTCCGCCGATGACCGCGATCACGCCTGCCATGCCGCGCGCGTCGCGATCCACAGCTTGCGCAACGGGGTCAGCGCGATGCGCCGGTCGAGCACGCGATAGCCGTCGCGCGCGATCTCGTCGAGAAGCGTCCGATAGATGGCCGCCATCGCGAGCCCGGCGCGCTGCGCCCGGCGATCGCGCGCCGGCAGCTTCGCGAGCGCGCGCTCGTACCATTCGCGCGCACGGTTCACCTCGAAGGCCATCAGCCCGGCGAACGCCGGCGTCGTGCGCG
>DASURV010000139.1:0-20581 GCA_036375455.1 Casimicrobiaceae bacterium
TTCTCGTTCGAATATGCGGTACGCGGCGGCAACTTCCGGCTTGCGCGCGAAATCGTCCAGCGGGTGCGCACGCTCGCCGCGGACGCGAACGCGGAGGCTCGCCTGAGTTGGCTCGAGTCCGAAGCCCTGGAAGCGTGGCTCTCGGGCGAGCACGCGCGCGCGCGCCGCGCGGTGGCCGAGGCGCTCGCCGCCGGCGAGCGCTACGCCGCGTGGGAGCAAGGCGCGAGCGCGGCGCTGTCCGAGGGGAACCTCGCGCAGGCGGATGCATGCCTCGACGGGATGGCGCGCACGCTCGATCCGCGCCGGATGCAGGATGTCGCGCATCGGGCGTTTCTCGCGGCCGCCCGGGCGCGACTCGGCGGCGACAACGCGGCCGCGGACGAGCGTCTCGACGCCTGCCTGCGCCTCGACGCGACGAACGTGCCGGCGTACTTCACGACGCTGTGGGCGCTCGGACGCGCCCACGTCGACGTCGCGTGCGGACGCTACCGCCGCGCCGCTGCGCAACTCGGCATCGTGCTCGCCCTCGCGGCAACGCACTACTGGGCGTTCCTGCAGTTCTCCGCGCTGATGTCGCGCACGTGGCTGCGGATCCGCCAGGGCCGCGGGACGGAGGCATGCCGCGACCTGCAGGCGGCGCTTGCGCTCGCGCGCTCCGGCTCCTACCGCAATTGCGATCCCTGGTGGGACCCCGAGGCGATCGAGGACATCGTGCGTCACGCACGCGACGCCGAGCACGATCGCGGGGCGCTGGCGGTGCTCGTCGCGCGCTCCCCGCCGCCGTGAGGCGCGACCATCCGGGCAGGTGGCCGGCATGGTGACGTGCGTCGGCCGCTTCGGCGCGGCGCTCGTGCTGGCGCTCGCGTTCGCCGCCAATGCCTGCGCGCAGGCACAGGAGGCGCAATGGTCGCAACTGACTCGCGCGCGCATCGTCTTCGGCGATATCGGGGCTCCCCGCGACGGCCCCGAGCGGATCGTGCGGCTGCCGCATTCATGGGGGCTGACCGACCCGGGCGCAACCGGCGAGGCGTGGTACCTGCTCGAATGGACGCTCGATCGGCTGCCGGAGGCGCCGCAGGCGCTGTATCTGACGGCGATCACCGTGCCGACGCGCGTCTACGTCAACGGCGATCTCGTCGGAGTGTCGGGGCCGCTCGACGGACGGATGCCGCGCAGCTACGAGCAGTCCCAGCTGATCCTGATCCCGCCCGATTCGCTGCAGGTGCGGACCAACTACATCCGGCTGCAGGTGCACGCGCGCCTGCCCGACACGGCCGGAGTCGGTCCGGTGCTTGCCGGCGACGCCAACGAATTGCGCGAGCGCGCGCGCCAGGATTTCCTGCTGCATACGATCGGTCCCGCCGCGATCGGCATCGCGACGTTCACCGTCGGCGCGTTCATATTGGCGCTGTGGCTGCGGCGGCGCGATTCGGGCTACGCACTGTTCGCCGTCGCGGTGATGCTGTGGAGCGCGCACACGCTCGTATCGCTCGCGCCGGATCCGCCGCTGCCGCAGCCGCACTGGACGGTCGTGTGGACCTCCGTCTACCTGCTCTTCGTCGCGATGCTGTGCCTGTTCTGCATCCGCTTCGCCGGCGTGCGCTGGCGCGGCTACGAGCGCTTCGTCATCGCCTACGCGGTCGCGACGGTTCCGATCCTCTACATCGCGAGCGCATTCGACGCGTTGCACCGCGTGACCCCGTGGCTGCGGCTCGGCGGGATCGTGATCGTCGTCGCCGCGCTGTGGGCCGTCGCCCGCTACGCGATCCGGCGGTGGAATCTCGAAAGCGCGCTGCTGCTCGTCGCCGGCGCCATCTCGACGATCTTCGCGGTGCACGACTGGATCATGTCCCAGGATCCGCTCGCGCTGCGGCCGGTCTGGCTCGTGCCGTACGCCGCGCTCGCGTTCCTGACGCTCTTCGGCTACCTGCTCACGGACCGCTTCGTGCGCGCGCTCAACGAAAGCGAGCATCTGAACGTCGAGCTCGAGCGCAGGGTCGAGGAGAAGAGCGCGGCCCTGTCGGCGCAATTACAGGTCACGCGTGCCGCGAAGGACGCCGCAGAGAGCGCGAGCCGCGCGAAGTCGAGCTTCCTCGCCGCGGCGAGTCACGATCTGCGGCAGCCCCTGCATGCGCTCGGCATGTTCTCGCAGGCGCTGTCCGAGCACATGCACGACGCCGACGGCAAGGCGCTCGTGCAGCGGATCACGACGTCCGTCGCGGCGCTCGAGGCGCTTTTTTCAGCGCTGCTCGATGTGTCGAAGCTCGACGCCGGTGCGATCACGGCGGAGCCGCGCGACTTCGCGCTGCGGCCGCTGCTCGATCGCATTACCGACGAGTGCCTGCCCGAGGCCCTGGAGCGCGGACTGAAGCTCGGCGTCGCCTGCGGCGATGTCGTCGTCCGCTCCGACCCGGTGCTGCTCGAGCGCATCGTGCGCAACCTGGTTGCCAACGCGATGCGCTATACCGAGCGGGGCGGCGTCGTGATCGGCTGCCGCCGGCGCGGCAGCGGTTATGCGCTCGAAATCTGGGACAGCGGCGCCGGGATCGCGGCGGCGGAGCTCGAGCGGATCTTCGAGGAGTTCTACCAGGCGGGGAACCCGGCGCGCGACCGCACGCGCGGCCTCGGCCTCGGGCTCGCGATCGTGCGCCGGCTCGCCGAGCTGCTGGGTCATCCGATCGAGGTCGCTTCGCGCCCGGGGCGCGGCTCGGTGTTCCGCGTGCTGGTCCCGGCGGGCGAGCGCGCAGCGGTCGTCGGTCCGGTCGCCGCGGACGCCTCGCAGGACATCCTCGCCGGCAGCCGCGTCCTCGTGATCGACGACGAGGCCGACGTGCGCGAGGGCACGGCACGGCTCCTGACGCAGTGGGGCTGCGTGGCGGTGGCGGCGAGCGACGCCGACAGCGCACGCCGGCTTTGCGCAGGGCGCGAGGCTCCCGACGCGCTGATCGTCGACTTTCGCCTTGCGAAAGGCGGCGACGGACTCGCGACGATCGCCGCGCTGCGCGCCGCCTTCGGCCGGCCCGTTCCCGCCGTGCTCGTTTCGGGCGAGAGCGGACCGGGCGAGCTTGCGCGCATTCAGGCGAGCGGCATATCGTTGCTCCACAAGCCGTTGCCGCCTGCCAGGCTGCGCAGCGTCCTCGCGCACCTGCTGGCGGCGAGGCCGGCGGCACGCGAGCCGACGACGACGGGCGCGGCCGATGGCCCTCGATGACCGCTGCGCGCGTGGCAAGACGGCGTCGCACACGATGATCGCTTTCGCATGCTCGAACTGCTCCTCGGATTCCTGCTCGCCATCGCCGCGCCCGCCGTCGCCGCACCGATGAGCGCGGCCGCGGACGATTACTCGCAGCGCCTCGACGCGCTCTGGAGCTTCGACCGGCCGGCGGAATCGGAGGCGCGCTTCCGGGCGGAGCTGACGCAGCACCGCGCGTGGTCCCGCGAAGCGATGGAGACGGCGACGCAGCTTGCGCGCGCGCTCGGGTTGCAGCGCCGCTTCGACGAGGCCGACCGCGTCCTCGACACCGTGCAAGCGGCGCTCGAGCCCCAGCCGGCTCGCGTGCGCGTCCGCTACCTGCTCGAGCGCGGGCGTCGCGACAATTCGAGCGGCCGCCCGAAGGAGGCGTTCGGGTGGTTCGAGCAGGCGCTCGCCACGTCGGCGCACGACGCGCTGCCCGGTGCGGCGTACTACCGCGTCGATGCGCTGCACATGCTCGCGATCGCGGCGCCGCCCGAGCGGCAACTCGACTTCAACCTGAAGGCGCTCGCCGCCGCCGATGCCGCGCCGGATGCGCGTACGCGCGGCTGGCGCGCCTCGCTGCTGCACAACCTCGGCTGGACGATGCACGAGCGCGGCGACTACGCCGCCGCGCTCGCCTATTGGGAGCGGGCGCTCGCGGAGCGCGAGGCCGCCCACGACGTGGCGCGAACGCGCATCGCGCGCTGGACCGTCGCGCGCGGGCTGCGCTCGCTCGGCCGGCTCGACGAAGCGGAGGCGATCCAGCGCCGGCTCGCCGACGAGCTGGCGGCGGCGCAGGCGCCCGATGGCTACGTGTTCGAGGAGCTCGCCGAAATCGCGGTCGCGCGCGGCGACCGCGCCGCCGCGCAGCCGTGGGCGGCGAAAGCGCTCGCGATCCTCGGCGAGGACGCGGAGCTCCGCGCGAACGACAAGGCGCGGCTTGCGCGCCTCGCCGAGCTCGCGCAAGCGCCCGGCGCGAAGCGCTGAGGAGGTCGCAACCCTGCGCTATCACCCGCCGCCGTTGCGTAGAATGCAGGCTGCATGAATCCGCACAAGCGACGGCAGATCTTCGAACGGCTGCGCGCCGCGAATCCCGAACCGAGGAGCGAGCTCGCATTCCGCACGCCGTTCGAGCTGCTGGTGGCGGTCGTCCTCTCGGCGCAGGCCACCGACAAGGGCGTGAACAAGGCGACCGCGCGCCTGTTTCCCGTCGCGAACACGCCCGCCGCGCTCGTCCGGCTCGGCCTCGACGGGCTGATACCGTACGTGAGCTCGATCGGCCTCTTCAACACGAAGGCGAAGAACCTGATCGCGCTGTCGCAGCTCCTGCTCGAGCGCCACGGCGGCGAGGTGCCGCGCGACCGGGAGGCGCTGGAGCGGCTGCCCGGCGTGGGCCGCAAGACGGCCAACGTCGTTCTCAACGTCGCGTTCGGCGAGCCGACGATCGCCGTCGACACGCACATCTTCCGCGTGGCCAACCGGACGCGGCTCGCGCCGGGAAAGGACCCGGAGGCGGTGGAGCGCGCGCTGCTGAAATTCACGCCGGACGAGTTCCGCCTGCACGCGCATCACTGGCTGATCCTGCACGGCCGCTACGTGTGCGTGGCGCGCGCGCCGAAGTGCCCGCAATGCGTGATCGTCGACCTGTGCGAGTACAAGGACAAGACACGCGCCATGCCGGCACCGGCGTCGCGCGAGCTGCCGCCCGGGCGCGCGAAGCGCGAGCTGCCGCCCGGGCGCGCGAAGCGCGCGCGGGGCTGACGACGTGTTCGCGCCGACCCGCGATGAAGCGCGCCGCTTCCTGATCGACGCGTGGCGCATGCATCGCGCGGGCGAGCCGCTGTCGGGACTCGAGCAGACGGCCGCGCGGCTGATCGCGATGCATCCGGAGTATCACGCGGTCCTCGAAGCGCCGCGCGTGCACCTCGAACGCGACTATCAGCCGGAGCAGGGGGAGATCAACCCGTTCCTGCACCTGTCGCTGCATCTGGCCGTCGCCGAGCAGCTTTCGATCGACCAGCCGGCGGGAATCGTCGCGCAGTTCGAGCGCCTGCGCACCGCGCGCGGCGATGCGCACGCGGCACTGCATGCGCTCGTCGAGTGTCTCGGTGAAACGATCTGGCAGGCACAGCGCACGGGCAGCGGGCCCGACGCCGCCATCTACCTCGCGTGCCTCGAGCGGCAGCGGTAGCCCTGGTGCATCGCGCGCGTCAGTACTTCGCCGCAAGCACGGCCGGCTGCGACGCGTAGTAGGCGGCGACGTTGTCGATGTCCTTCGCCGTCAGCGTCGCCGCGAACCCGGCCATGATCGGGTTCTTGCGCGCCCCCGACTTGTAATCGCGCAGCGCCTTCGCGAGGTAATCGGGATACTGGCCGGCGAGCTTCGGATAATCGGGCGTCTGGCTGTTGCCGTCGAGCCCGTGGCACGCCTGGCAGACTTCCTTCACCTTGGCCTGGCCCGCCGCCACGTCGGCGGCCGCGGCGATGATGGGCGCGGCCGCGAATGCTGCCGCGACGAACAGGGATGCGCGCAGGGTCCTCATCACTTGCTCGCCGTCTGGATGCCGCCCTGTGCGTAATACGCGGCGAGGTTGGCGATGTCCTCGTCGGAGAGGCTTCCGGCGATCGCGCGCATCGACGGATGACTGCGATCGCCGCGCTTGTACTCGTGCAGCGCCGCCGCGAGGTAGGCCGCGTGCTGGCCACCCAGCTTCGGCACGCGGTAGACCTCGGGATAGGCGGTGCGCCAGCCTTCGATGCCGTGGCAGCCCTCGCACATCCGCGTCTTCTCGCGCCCCTTCGCGGGGTCGCCGGCAGGGGCCGGAGCCTGCGCGGCGGCGGCCGCCGAGAACGTCAACGTGAACATCGCAAGCGTGCAATATCGGATCATCGGCAGGCAACGGTCGGATGGTGGCGCGGGCGGCGCCGGGGCATTCGCGGAGCGTGCGATTCTAGCAGGCAGACGGCTGGCGCACGCGGCGCCGTCGAACCGGGACGCGGCCACGGCGCTCAACGCTGCAGTTGCGAAAGCTTGTCGCGCACGTCCTTCCATTCGTCGGCATCGGGCGGCGCGGGCTTGCGTTCGATGATCGGCTTCCAGGCCTTGGCGAGCTCCGCGTTCAGCGCCTTGAACTGCTGCTGGTCCTCGGGCACGTCGTCCTCGGCGAAGATCGCCTCCACCGGGCACTCGGCGACGCACAGCGTGCAATCGATGCACTCGTCCGGGTCGATGACCAGGAAGTTGGGGCCTTCGCGAAAGCAGTCGACCGGACAGACGTCGACGCAGTCGGTGTACTTGCAGCGAATGCAGCTTTCGGTGACGACGTAGGTCATGGACGGACGCGCGTTCCGGCGTTTCGAATGGCCTGCCGGGCTTGAATCTTAGCAGATCGGGCGCATTGTCCTTTTCACGCGCCCCTGCCGGCGGCTTGCGGTAAACTGCCATTCGAGGCGGCGCAGCAAGCCGCACGGACGGTATCCAGGGCGGAAAGGATCCTCGATGAACGACATGATCAAGCACGTATCGGACACGACCTTCGACAAGGACGTGCTGCAATCGGCCAACCCCGTTCTGGTGGATTTCTGGGCCGAGTGGTGCGGACCCTGCAAGATGTTCGCGCCGGTGCTCGATGAAGTCGCCAAGGCGTACGAGGGCAAGCTGACGGTCGCCAAGCTCGACATCGACGCGAACCCCGCCACGCCGGGCAAGTTCGGCATTCGCGGCATCCCGACGGTGATCCTGTACAAGGGCGGACAGGTGCACGCGCAGAAGGTCGGGGCCCTGACGAAATCGCAACTGACGGCCTTCCTCGACAGCCATCTCTGAGCCGCCTTCCTTGACAGCCACGGGCAAGCCCGCTACGCTCCCCTCCAACTGACCGGCGCGCCGAACCGCGCCGGTCCGTCGAGCGCCCGATAGGCGCCGACGCATATTCCAGGTGTCGCCCTCCCATCGCGGCACCGCAACGAATCCCGATTCCTCCTCCGGCCCGAAGCGGCCGCCTCCGCCGTTCCCGCACGCGCCATGCACCTGTCCGAACTCAAGACCAAGCACGTATCCGAACTGCTGGACATCGCGAACTCGATGGATGTCGACGGCGCGAACCGGATGCGCAAGCACGACCTGATCTTCGCGCTGCTCAAGACGCAGGCGAAGAAGGGCGAGAGCATCTTCGGCGAGGGCGTCCTCGAGGTCCTTCCCGACGGCTTCGGCTTCCTGCGCTCGCCCGACACGAGCTATCTCGCCGGCACCGACGACATCTATATCTCCCCGTCGCAGATCCGCCGCTTCAACCTGCACACCGGCGACACGATCGAGGGCGAGATCCGCACGCCGAAGGATGGCGAGCGCTACTTCGCGCTGGTCAAGGTCGACAAGGTCAACGGGGAGCCGCCGGAGAACGCGAAGAACAAGATCCTGTTCGAGAACCTGACGCCGCTCTTCCCCGACGAGCCGCTGGTGCTCGAGCGCGACATCAAGGCCGAGGAGAACATCACCGGCCGCATCATCGACATCGTCGCCCCGATCGGCAAGGGGCAGCGCGGGCTGCTCGTCTCCTCGCCGAAGTCGGGCAAGACGGTGATGCTGCAGCACGTCGCGCACGCGATCACCGCCAATCACCCGGACGTCATCCTGATCGTGCTGCTGATCGACGAGCGGCCCGAGGAAGTGACCGAGATGCAGCGCACCGTGCGCGGCGAGGTGGTCGCGTCGACGTTCGACGAGCCGGCGACGCGGCACGTGCAGGTCGCCGAAATGGTCATCGAGAAGGCGAAGCGCCTCATCGAGCACAAGAAGGACGTCGTCATCCTGCTCGATTCGATCACGCGCCTTGCGCGCGCGTACAACACCGTCGTGCCCGCGTCCGGCAAGGTGCTGACCGGCGGCGTCGACGCCAACGCGCTGCAGCGGCCGAAGCGCTTCTTCGGCGCGGCGCGCAACATCGAGGAAGGCGGGTCGCTCACGATCATCGCGACCGCGCTGATCGACACCGGCTCGCGGATGGACGACGTTATCTACGAGGAATTCAAGGGCACCGGCAACATGGAGATCCACCTCGATCGGCGGATGGCCGAGAAGCGCATCTACCCGGCGATCAACGTCAACCGCTCCGGCACGCGGCGCGAGGAGCTCCTGCTGAAGCCCGACGTGCTGCAGAAGGTCTGGATCCTGCGCAAGCTCCTCTACCCGATGGACGAGCTCGAGGCGATGGAATTCCTGCTCGACAAGGTCAAGGCGACGAAGAGCAACGCGGATTTCTTCGACAGCATGCGACGGGGCTGAAGACGGCGCCTCCGGCGCGGCCGGCGAAACGCCGAGTTGGCGCCGGGCGCCTGCGGCGCATCTCGCTGCGGCCGCGTATTGCCATCCCCGCCAAGCCGGCGCACCATCGTTTCGCCGGTACCCGCCGGATCGAGGAGACGACGATGGCGCGCAAGTACATCGACTGCCGGCTGTTTCCGAGCGACGCGAAATGCTCGATCGCGATCTCGGCCGACACCGTGGACGAGCTCGTCGAGGCGGCGGCGCAGCACGCGGTCGCCGTGCACAAGCACGAGGATTCGCCCCAGCTACGCCAGCAGATCCGCGCGAGCGTCAAGGAAGGCAACCCGCCCGCGTAGCGTCGGCATTTCGCACCGCTCGCGGCCGGCGCCGCGTGACCGCGGGTCTTCCAAGGTCAATGAAATCAACGGCTTGGCGCAGGCACTTGGAATCCGTTCGAGCCGCCGCAACTTGCGTGGAGACACCGGATCGCAGATAATTGCAGATTCCCTTTCGGTTCGAGGACGCGGCCCGCGCCCCGGTTGCGGGCAGAGCGCTCGAGCCCTGTATGCCCGGCCAACGAAAGGCAGCGACCAACATGAAGATCGACACCCATCCCAAGTACACCGAAATCCAGGTGACCTGCAGCTGCGGAAACACCTTCACCACGCGCTCGACGATCAACAAGGCGTTGCACGTCGAGGTCTGCTCGTCGTGCCATCCGTTCTACACGGGCAAGCAGAAGATCGTCGACACCGCGGGCCGCGTCGAGAAGTTCCGGCAGCGCTACGGCACGAAGACGGCGACGCCATCGGCCTGATCGCACCGTCTTCGTTTCGGGAACGACGCAAAGAGGCAGCTTCGGCTGCCTTTTTCGTTGCGGCAACGGAGCGTACCCGCCACCTTTCGCCATGCGCAGTCCAGGCAGACGCGCCCTCGAGGCGCCGGACCCGGGGACGCTGAGCGCGCCCGATCCGTACCGGCTGTGGAAGCAGGCCGGGCTGCTCCTGCTCGCCGGCGTCTGGATCGCGCTCGGGCTCACCGGCCACGACCCGTGGAAGTTCGACGATGCGACGACGTTCGGCATCGCCTGGGAGATGACCCAGCGCGGCGACTACGTCGTCCCGCGCCTCGCCGGCGAGGTCTACCTGCTCCACCCGCCGCTGGTGCCGGCGCTCGCGGCCTTCACGCAGCAGGTGCTGTCGCCGCCGCTCGAGCCGTTCAACGCAGCGCGCATCGCAGCCGGCGCGATACTGGTGCTGATCCTGCTCTTCAGTGCGCTCGCGGCGAGCGAGCTGGCCGGCCCGGCGTCGCGCTGGCTGCCGGTGCTGATCCTGATCGGGTCGGTGGGGCTGTGGGATCGCGCGCACGTCCTGTCGAGCGAGCTCGGCCTGACGATGGGCCTCGCGCTCGCGCTGTACGGGCAGGCCCTCGCGTTGCGCCGGCCGGCGGGCGGCGGCGCGTGGCTCGGCATCGGCGTCGCGGTCTGCTTCCTCAGTCACGGACTTGCCGGGCCCGCCTGGATCGCCGCCGGCGCCGTCGTGCTGATCGCGCTCGGTCCGCAATGGCGGCGCCGCGAATACGCACTGACGCTGCTCGTCGCCGCGGCCGTTGCCTGCGCGCTGTCGGCGCCGTGGCTCGCCGCGCTCCATCGGCGCGATCCCTCGCTGATCGACGTGTGGCTCGCGTCCGAAACCCTCGCCCAGCACATCGCCTTCGCCGGCGACGCGACGCGCGCCGAGCCCCTCTACTACGCGCGCAACGTGCTGTGGTTCGCATGGCCCGCGCTGCCGCTGATCGCGTGGATGCTCTGGACGCGCGGGCGCGGCTTCTATGGCGGCCTCGCGCAGCCGTCGGTGCAGATCCCCGGCGTGCTGTCATTGATCATCTACGCCAACCTGTTGCTCGCTCCGGACCCGAAGCTGATCGAGGCGCTGCCCTTGCTCGTGCCGCTGGCGCTGCTCGCGTCGCTCGAGGCCGACTCGCTGGCGCGTGGCTTTTCCGCGGCGCTCGACTGGTTCGGCATCCTCACGTTCGGGCTGCTCGCGATCGTGGTCTGGGGTCTGTGGATCGACGCACGCCTGAACGGGATGTCTCCCGCGATCGCCGCGATCTTTCGCGACACCGAAGTCGGGTTCCGGCCGACGTTCCACCTCGGGTCGATTGTCACCGCGATCGTCCTGACGCTGTTGTGGGTCGCGCTCGTGCGCCCGGCCCGGCGCAGCAACCGCCGCGCGCTGCTCAACTGGGCGGCCGGCGTCACCCTGGCATGGTGCCTCTATTCGACGATCTGGCTGCCCTATCTCGATTCGCGCCGCTCGTATCGCGCGATGATCGAGAGCCTCGACGCACACCTGCCGGCCCGCGGCTGCGTCGCGAGCCGCAACCTCGGCGATCCGCAGCGCGCGCTGCTGTATTACTTCGGCGGATTCGCGACGGTGCGCGAGGAAACGCACGACCAGGCCGATTGCCCGGCGTTGCTCGTGCAATATGGCGCGATCGCCGGCCCGGCACCGGCGCTCCCCGGCTGGCGCATCGAATGGGAAGGCGGCCGGCGCGGCGACGCCACCGAGCGGTACGTCCTCTACGTGAAGGATGCGACGGCGTGAAGTTCGTCGACGAAGCGCTGATCGAGGTCATCGCCGGCGGCGGCGGCAACGGCGCCGCGTCGTTCCGCCGCGAGAAATACGTGCCGCGCGGGGGGCCCGACGGCGGCGACGGCGGGCGCGGCGGCAGCGTCTGGGCGGTCGCCGACCGCAATGTCAACACGCTCGTCGACTACCGGTATGCGCGCATTCACCGCGCCGGGCGGGGGGAGAACGGCCGCGGTGCGGACCAGTACGGCCGCGGCGCCGACGACGTCGTGCTGCGCATGCCGGTCGGCACGGTGATCACCGACGCCGGTACTGGCGAGTTGCTCGCCGACCTCGATCACGATCGGGCTCGCGCGCTGGTCGCGAAGGGCGGCAGGGGCGGCCTCGGCAACATCCATTTCAAGTCGAGCGTCAACCGCGCCCCGCGCCAGACGACGCCGGGCGAACAAGGCGAGCAGCGGCGGCTGCGACTCGAGCTCAAGGTGCTCGCCGACGTCGGGCTGCTCGGGCTTCCGAACGCCGGGAAGTCCACGCTGATCCGCGCGATATCCGCCGCGCGCCCGAAGGTCGCCGACTATCCGTTCACCACGCTCGCACCGCAACTCGGCGTCGTGCGCACCGGCGAAGGACGCAGCTTCGTCGTCGCCGACATTCCCGGACTCATCGCGGGCGCGGCCGAGGGCGCCGGCCTCGGCCATCGCTTCCTGCGGCACCTGCAGCGCACGCGCCTGCTGCTGCACGTCGTCGATCTCGCGCCGCTCGACCCCGGCGCGGATCCGGTGGCCGATGCGCGCGCCGTCGCCGCGGAGTTGCGCAAGTACGATCCCGCGCTCGCGACCGAGCCGCGCTGGCTCGTGCTGAACAAGCTCGACCTCGTTGCGGAGCGCGAACGCGCAGCCCGGCTCGCCGCATTCGTGAAGGCGCTGCGGTGGAAGGGGCCGGTGTTCGCGATCGCGGCCATCGACGGAACCGGCTGTCGCGAGCTGACCCACGCGGTCCAGGACTGGCTCGACGCCCATCCGCCCGTTGGGCATGCAGCGGCGGCAGACGCGGCGATGGCGCCGGTTGTCGTCACGCCGCCGCCGGTTCGCGCGCGCCGGCGCCGCGTCGCCGCCGACAAGCCATGAGTGCCACGGAGCCTCCCCGAAGCCGGAAGTCCTCTCCCCCGGCGCGCGGCGCTGCGGCGAAGCCGCGAGCGGCGACGGCTCCTGCGAGCGGACCATCGCCGATCGCGCAGGCCGCGCGGCTCGTCGTCAAGGTGGGGTCGAGCCTCGTCACCGACGAGGGCCGCGGGATCGATCACGCGGCCGTCGCGCGCTGGGCGGCGGACATCGCGCAGTTGACGCAGGCGGGCAAGTCGGTGGTGCTGGTGTCCTCGGGTGCGATCGCCGAAGGCATGCAGAGGCTCGGCTGGACCACGCGCCCGCGCGCGATCCACGATCTGCAGGCGGCGGCGGCCGTCGGCCAGATGGGCCTCGTGCAGGCGTACGAAACCGCGTTCGCGAAGTATGGGTTGCATACGGCGCAGGTGCTGCTCACGCACGAGGACCTCGCGGATCGCCGGCGCTACCTCAACGCGCGCACGACGCTCACGACGCTGCTCGGCCTGCGGGTGATCCCGATCGTCAACGAGAACGATACGGTCACCACCGACGAGATCCGCTTCGGCGACAACGACACGCTCGGTGCACTGGTCACCAGTCTCGTCGAGGCGGACGTGCTCGTACTGCTCACGGATCAGCAGGGTCTCTACACTGCCGATCCGCGCAGTCAACCGGACGCGACGCTCGTCCGCTCCGCGCGCGCGGGCGATCCGGCGCTCGCGGCGATGGCGGGCGGCGCCGGCAGCGCCATCGGCCGCGGCGGGATGCTGACGAAGGTGCTGGCCGCCCAGCGCGCGGCGCGCTCGGGAGCGGCGACGATCATCGCGTGCGGCCGCGAGCCGGACGTGCTGACGCGCCTCGCGAACGGCGAGACGCTCGGGACCACGTTGACCGCCGAAAGCACCTCGCTCGCCGCGCGCAAGCAATGGCTCGCCGATCACGTGCGGCTCGCTGGCAGCCTGATGCTCGACGACGGCGCCGTGCGCGCGATCACGAAGGACGGCAAGAGCCTGCTGCCGATCGGCGTGGTGTCGGTGTCCGGCCATTTCGGCCGCGGGGAAGTCGTCGGCTGCTTCGCGCCGGACGGGCGCGAGGTCGCGCGCGGACTGGTGAACTACGGCGCGCAGGATGCGGCCCGCATCCTGCGCCGGCCGTCGTCGGAGATCGAGGCGGTGCTCGGCTACGTCGACGAGCCCGAGCTCATCCACCGGGACAACCTGGTGCTGCTCGGCTGAATGCGATCCGCGCGCTCTTGCGGGTCAGCGCAGGTCAGAACACGACGATCTGCCGCAACGCGTGTCCCGACGCGAGGTGATCGAAGCCCGCATTGATGTCGGCGAGGTCGATCCGCTCGCCCATCAGCAGGTTCACCGGCAGGCGGCCCCGTCGATAGAGCCCGACATAGCGCGGAATGTCGCGCACCGGCACGCACGAGCCGATGTAGCTGCCCTTCACCGTGCGCTCCTCGGCAACGAGATTGACCTGCTGCACCGGCCAGCGATGATCCGGGTGCGGCAGCCCGGCCGTCACCGTCGTGCCGCCGCGCCGGGTGACGCGATAGGCGAGATCCATCGCCTGCACGGAGCCCGCCATTTCGAACGCGAAGTCGACGCCGCCGGCCGTGGCGCCCCTGACCTGCTCGACCGCATCGGGCGCGCGTGCGTTGATCGCCGCCGTCGCGCCGAGCCGGCGCGCGAGCTCGAGCTTGTCGTCGTGCAGGTCGATCGCGACGATCTCGCGCGCGCCCGCCGCGTTCGCCGCGAGCAGCGCGTTCAGGCCCACACCACCGAGTCCCAGCACGGCAACGCTGCTCCCCGCCGCGACCTTCGCCGTGTTGATGACCGCTCCCACGCCCGTCAGCACCGCGCAGCCGAAGAGCGCGGCCTCGTCGTGGGGGAGCGTCGGGTCGACCTTGATGCACGAATCCTGCGCGACCACCGCGTAGTCCGCGAACGCGGAGACGCCGAGGTGATGGTTGATCGGCGTGGCGTCGCGATGCAGGCGGCGCGCGCCGCCGACGAGCGTGCCGGCGCCGTTCGCCGCCGCGCCCGGCTCGCACAACGCGGGACGCCCTTCCATGCACGGCAGGCAATGACCGCAGCTCGGCACGAACACCAGCACCACGTGATCGTCGCGGCGCAGCCGCGTGACGCCGGGCCCGCATTCGACGACCACGCCCGACGCCTCGTGTCCGAGCGCCATCGGCGTCGGGCGCGGGCGGTCGCCGTTGATGACCGACAGGTCGGAGTGGCACAGCCCCGCCGCCTGCATCTGCACGAGCACCTCGCCGTCGCCGGGCGGGTCGAGCTCGACGTTCTCGATCGCGAGCGGCTTGCTCGCGGCGTAGGGCGGCGTCGCGCCCATCGCGTTCAGCACTGCGGCACGAATCTTCATGACATCGTCCTCGCGTGGTCAGCCTCTCCCGGGGAGCCGGGTCCGAGCGAGCCGGGCCGCACCTCCCCGCGCTCGATCTGGAAGATGCGGTCGAGCATCGCGGCCGAATGCTGCAGGTCGGACTCCGAGACGAGGATCGACAGGCCTTCGCTCTTGAGGCCCGCGACCACCTCGGCGATGCGCCTGGACAGCGCCGGGGCGACGCCCTCGAACGGCTCGTCGAGGAGCAAGAGCCGCGAGCCGCACATCAACGCGCGCCCGATCGCCACCAGCTTCTGCTGTCCGCCGGAAAGCTGCAGCGCGCGCCGTGCGGCAAGCGCCTCGATCTCGGGTATCATCCCGCAGATCCTGCGCCAGCGCTCGGCGATCCCGTTCGCGCCGAGCGCCCACGCCGGCACCAGGATGTTCTCCTCGACGGTCAGCTCGGGGACGAGGCGCCGGTCCTCCGGCATGTAGCCGATGCCGAGCCTCGTGCGACCGTATGCGGGAATCGCGGTCAAGGCGCGCCCGTCGAGCTCGATCGTGCCCCGGCGCGCGGGCAGCAGGCCCATGATGCTGCGCATCAGCGTCGTCTTGCCGGCGCCGTTGCGACCGATGAGGCCCGCCATTTCGCCGCCCGGCAGCTCCAGACCGACGCCGCGCAGGATGCCGACCGAGCCGATCGCGACGTCGAGGTCGCGGATCCTAAGCACGCACCGCCTCCGCTGCCTTCGGCGCATGCGCGCCGCCGATCACGTAGCGGCGCACGTCGTCGTTGCCGAGCACGGCGTCGACGCCGCCGTCGGCGAGAATGCGTCCTTCGTAGAACGCGAGCACGCGCTGCGCGTAGCGGGCGACGATGTCCATGTCGTGCTCGACGAACAAGACCGTGACGCGGTCGGCGCGCACCGCGCTCACGACCCGATCCATGATGTCGAACTTCTCGTCGCTCGACACGCCGCTCGTCGGCTCGTCGAGCAGCAGCACCTCGGGCCGCACGACGAGCGCCATCGCGATGTCGGCGAGCTTGCGGATGCCTTCGGGCAGCACGCCGGCCAGGCGGTCGCGATGGTCGACGAGGCCGAAGCGCTCGAGCATCGCGTCGGCGGACTCCCACAGCGTGCCGGAATGGCCCGGAATCGTCTTCGGTAACCGCGCGAGCCACGACGCACGGCCGTTGCGCAGTACGATGCCGAGCCCGATGACGAGGTTCTCGCGCACCGTCAGCGTGTTATAGAGCTGCGGGATCTGGAACGAGCGGCAGATGCCGACGCGCGTCACCTGGCGCGGCCGGAGCGCGGTGATGTCGCGGCCGCGAAACATGATCGTCCCGGCATCGGGCTTGAGATACCCGGTGATCAGGTTGACGAACGTCGTCTTGCCGGCGCCGTTGGTGCCGATCAATCCGGTCACCGTATCGGGAGCGAACGCGGCCGAGATGCCGGCCGCGGCGGTGACCGCGCCGAAGCGCTTCTCGACGCCCTTCGCTTCGAGTATCGGCTCCATCACAGTGCGGCGCGGCGGCGGCCGACGAACAGCGACCAGAGGCCGCCAGGCAACGCAACGATGACGAGCAGCATGACGATCCCGAGCGCCATCTGCCACGTGTTCGGCGAGTACTGGTAGGCGATGCTGCGAATCACCTCGAACACCAGCGAGCCCAGGAATGGCGCGATCACGTTGCCGGTGCCGGAGAGGATCGTGACGAACACGAACTCGCCCGACGTCGTCCAGTACGCCATCTCGGGGTCGATGTGGCCGACGGTGAGCGCGGCGAGCGCGCCGCCGAGGCCCGCGAGCGCGGCGGCGATCACGTACTCGACGTGGATCGCGTTGCGCACCGAGGCGCCCATGTATTCGACGCGGATCTCGTTGTCGCGGATCGCGGTCGACAGGCGGCCGAGCGGCGTCGCGAAATACCGGTGCAGCGCGTAGGCGGCCACGACGGCGACGACGCACGCCAGCGCGTACAGCGGATACTGTCCTCCCGCGCCGGAAATCGGACGGCCGGCGAGCGTCGGCGGCGCGACGTTGAACCCGTCGGTGCTGCCGAGGAGCTGCGTCTTCACGAGCAGGCCGTAGAGAATCATCGAGAACGCGAGGCTCAGCATCGCGAAGAAGATGCTGCGGTAGTTCGCGAGCAGGAATCCGAGGACGACCGCGACGACGACGGCGACCGCGGTGCCGATCGCGAGCAGCGCCAGCGCGTCGGTGAGATGGAGGAACTGGCCGAGGCTGCCCGCGGCATAGGCGCCGAGGCAGTAATAGAGGCCCTGGCCGAACGAGACGAGGCCGGTGCGCAAGAGCAGCAGCAGCCCGAGCACGACGCAGCCCTTGGCGAGCGCGATGGTGGCGAGGAACTGCCACTGCGGCAGCAGCGCGCCGGCGACGAGCAGCACGGCGAGCGCCGCGGTCAGCGTCGGCAGCATACGCGCCGCCGCACCGTCGTCGCCCCGGAGCGCGCGCACCGCGGCAGCGCGCGTCATATCCTGCGCGCCTCGGCCGCTGCGAAGAGCCCGCGGGGGCGGAAGATCAGCACCAGCGCCATCACGACGTAGATGCTGAAGAGCTCGACCTCCGGCAGGTAGTGGACGGCCGCCGAGCGCACCAGGCCGACGATCAGTGCGCCGAGTGCCGCCCCCGTCAGGCTGCCGAGGCCGCCGATGACGACGACGGCGAACGCCAGCACGATCACCTCGACCCCCATCCCGGGAACGACGGATACGGTCGGCGCCGTCAGCGCACCGCCGATCGCCGCCAGCATCGCGCCCGCGGTGAACGTGAGCAGGTAGAAGCGCGACACGTTGATCCCCATCGCCATGCTGATCTCGCGATCGTGGATCACCGCGCGCAACAGCTTGCCCTGCCGCGTTCGCGCGAGCACCCACGTGATCCCGACGCCGGCGATCACGGCAACGCCGAGGAGCACGAAGCTGTAGACCGGGTAGGTCAGGCCGCCGAAGTCGACGTTGCCGAGCAGGCCGTAGGGCTCGGCGATGAAATGCGGATCGACGCCCCAGATCAGCTTGATCACGTCCTCGAGGATCAGGAACACCGCGTAGGTGACGAGCAGCAGCACGACCTCGTCGCGGCCGTACATGAAGCGCAGCAGGCCCCGCTCGATCAGCGGTCCGGCGATCAGGCCGACGACGATCGCCGCGAGCACGAGCATCGCGTAGCTGCCGAGCGCCGCGTAGCCATGGGCGAGCCACGCCCCGGCGAGCGAGGCGCCGGCGTAGGCGCCGAGCGCATAGAGGCTGCCGTGGGCGAGGTTGAGGATCTTCATCACGCCGTAGATCAGCGTGAGGCCGACCGCGATCACGAACAGCCACGACGCGTAGATCAGGCCGTCGACGAAGACGGCGAGCAGCTCGCTCACCAGAGGGCTCCCTGGACTCGCCGCAAGGCACCGCGCTCCGCGCGCCGGGTGCCGCGCGCGCCTACTTCGCCTTGAAGCCGGCCTTGATCCACTCCTCGCTCTTCACGCCCTCGGGCGGCGTGACCTTGTCCGCCGGGAACGTCTTGACGTTCGTCCACGTCACCTTTCCCCCGACATGCTTGATCGTGCCGTAAGCGGTGCCCTGCACGGCCTGGTGCCCCTTGCCGAGGCTCATCGTCACCTTGCCGCCCGGCCCTTCGAACGTCAGGTGCTCGAACGCGGCGATGATCTGGTCCTGCGACGGCGCGTTGCCGCCGTTCGCCGCCTGCGCCTTCTCGTAGGCGGCCTTCATGCCGAGGATCGCCTGCACCATCTTGTACGACGGGTAGCTCGGCGGCACGTCGTAGCGATCGCCGTACGTCGTGCGCAGCCAGCGATTGAGCTCCGAGTCCGGCGCATACATGTCGAACGGCCCGCGCGCGCCGACGATCGTGCCGTCGGGCATCTGCGCGCCGAGCTTCTGCACGGCGGTTTCGCCGGCCGTCAGCACGACCGTGCTCTTCTGGAACAGGCCGCGCGGCGCGCCCTGCAATATCAGCGCGTCGAGGTCGCCGCCCCAGAAGCTCGAGTGCACGACATCGGCGCCGGACGACACGAGCGTCGAGATCTCCGCACCATACTGCCCGGCGAGCAGCTTCGGCATCTGCGACGTGACGACTTCGACGCCGGGATCGAGGACCTTCATCGCGGCCTCGAAGTCGTTCCACGAGTCCTGTCCCCAGGCGTAGTTCTGATTGATCCCGGCGATCTTCCTGATCTTCTTCTTCTGCTCCGTCAGGTAGAGCGCCGCGGCGACGTTGTCCATCGTCGCGGTGGCACCGGTGCGAAACAGGTACTTGTAGCTCGCATCCTCGAAGATGCGCGGCGTGCCGCAGTCGAAGAACACGGTGAGCTTCTTCAACTCCTCGGCGACCGGGGCGACGGCAAGGCAATCGCCGCTGGAAATGTAGCCGATCACCGCGTCGACGTTCCTCTGCTGGACCAGGTTCCGGTACTCGGTGACCTGCTTCGTCGTGCCGCCGGCCTCGTCGATGAACTCGAGCTCGATCGGCGTGCCGCCGAAGCCCTTCGTCGCATAGGGCGCGGGTACCTTGCCGGCGTTGAGCGCCTCGGCGAGCACCTCGGCGCCGTTGCGCGCCGGGACGCCGAACGGACCGGCGGCCGCGCCCGACAGGAACGTGACGACGCCGATGCGAAACGGCTTCGCGCTCGCGGGCGCCTGTGCCGCCGCCTGCGCCGACGCGAGCGCCAGCGACAGAACGGCGAATGCGACCCCTATCCAACGGCTGGATCTGCGCTGCATGTGCTCCTCCTCGATGTGCATGTCGGCCGGCACGGACCGCCGCGTTGCGCGGTGGCCGAGTGTTCGATATGCTGAACGTCGTTCGTATGGTTGAATACGCTAACGGGGTAGCCGGCCGCTGTCAAGCGGGGGGCGCGCGGGGGAAGTGCGAGCGATGAACGAACGAGTCGCACCGGGCCGCCGGCCGCGGGCCGCGGCGCCGCAGGGCTCCCGCAGCCCGCCGGCCCCGAGGGGCATCGTGCCCGCGGTCGCGAGGGCGGCCCGGCTGCTCGACGTCGTCGCCGACGCGCGCGAGCCGCTGACGCTCGCCGAGCTCACGGCGAAGCTCGGCGCGGCCAAGAGCACCGTTCATAACCTGTGCTCGACGCTGGTCGCGTCGGGACTCATGACCCGCTACGACAACGGCACCTACCACCTCGGGCTGCGCGTGATGGATCTCGCGCACGCGTTTCTCGCGCGAACCGACCTTACCGTCGAATTCGCGCGGCTGTGGGACGCGATGGCGCTGCTGCCCGAGGAGACGATCATCCTGTCGGTCCTCGACGGCGCGGACGTCGTCTACATCGCCTGTCGCAACGGCTCGCGACCGCTCGGCGTCAACTTCCGCATCGGCATGCGGCTGCCCGCGACATGCACGGCGAGCGGCAAGGCGATCCTCAGCACGATCGCGCCGGCGCGCCTGGCGGAGCTGATGCGGGGGTCCGGGTTTCGCACGCTGACGCGGCGCAGCGTCCGCGACGCGGCCACGCTGGCGCGGCAGCTCGAGCAGATTCGCGCGCGCGGCTACTCGATCGACGACGAGGAGACGCGCGACGGCATGATCTGCTTCGGCGCGCCGATCTTCGACTCGGGCAGCAGCGAGGCGGTCGCCGGCGCCGCGGTGAGCATGCTGAAGGCGGCGATAAGCCGGCAGCGGACCGCCGTCGCGGTGACCGCCGTCACCCGGCTCGCGGCGCAGCTTTCGAAGCGGCTCGGCGCACGCGAGCTCGTGTTGCCGGTCCCCCCGCGACGGCCGCGCCGAGGCTGACAGCGGCTCCGCTCTCCCCTACACTTCGCGGCACCAACGACCGGCGCGGGCACCCGCCCGACGCGACGGCCTTCCAGGGGAGCAGCGGATGAATTTCGTCGATCGCATCAAGGGGATTCTCGTCGAGCCGCGCAGCGAGTGGATGAAGATCGCGGCCGAGCCCGCGACCGTGCAGTCGATCTACACCGGGTGGGTCATGATCCTGGCCGCGATCGGTCCGCTCGCGCTGCTCCTGTCCATGCAC
>DASURV010000140.1:0-12441 GCA_036375455.1 Casimicrobiaceae bacterium
ACGACCCCACCTCGCCTGCGCGCATCCGCTGGCGGAAATAGCCGAGCGACACATAACCCCAGATGTCGCGGTCGAGGTCGATCAGGATCGCGTTCGCGCGCGCGAGCGCATCGCAGTACTCGGCGATGCCGTCGTGCGGCTCGATCTGCGTCGTATAAGGGCTCAACTCCAGCTCGAGGTGCGCGACCGTCCTCGCGGCGAGCTTCTCCCATTCGACGTCGGGATAGGCGATCGCATGCGCGTTGTAGTTGCCGACGGCGCCGTTAAGCTTGCCCTTGATCGGCACCTTCGCGAACGCGGCGATCTGCCGCTCGAGCCGCGCGCAGGCGTTCGCGATCTCCTTGCCGAGGGTGGTCGGCGTCGCGGCCTGGCCGTGCGTGCGCCCGAGCATCGGCAGCGCGGCGTGCGCATGCGCGAGCTGGCGCAGGTCGCCCGCGATCGCCTCGAGCGCCGGCAGCAGGACCGCGCGGCGCGACTCGGCGAGCGCGATGCCGTAGGCCAGGTTGTTGATGTCCTCGGACGTGCACGCGAAGTGGACGAACTCGGAAACGCGCGCGACCTCGGGAACGCCGGCGAAGCGCTCCTTCAGCCAGTATTCGACGGCCTTTACATCGTGATTGGTGATGCGCTCGATCGCCTTGACGCGCGCGGCGTCCTCGGGCGAGAACGACGCGCCGACGGCCGCGAGCGCGGATTGCGCAGCCTCGGAGAAGGGTGGCACCTCGGTGATCGCCGGCTCGGCGGCGAGCGCGAGCAGCCAGGCCAGCTCGACGCGAACGCGCTGGCGGATCAGCGCGAATTCGCCGAAGTGCTCGCGCAGCGCCGCGACCTTGCCCGCGTACCGGCCATCGAGCGGCGACAGCGCGGTCAGGCGGGCATTTTCGGCGGCGTCCATGGCGCGGAGGAACCGCAGTCAGTTTAGCATGCGACACGTCGGGGCCTTTCGCTGCGCGAGCGGCGTCCCGGCGCCGCGAAATGCCGGTGCGCGGACCGGGGTCGCGCGACGCGCGATGCTATAATCCGCGGCCCGTCCGAATCGCTTTTCCCGTCGTGTCTTCGTGCTGAAACTGATTGCGTCACAGACGAGCCCGTACGCCCGCAAGGTGCGCATCGCGCTCGCCGAGAAGAAGATCGAGTACCAGATCGTCGAGACGTCGGCGTGGGAGCCCGGCAATCCCGTCCACGCATACAATCCGCTCGGCAAGCTGCCGGTGCTGATCCTCGACGACGGCACGCATCTGTACGATTCGCGCGTCATCGTCGAGTACATCGACCTGGTGAGCCCCGTGTCGCGCCTGATCCCCGAGCCCGCGCGGCAGCGCATCGCCGTCAAGAAATGGGAGGCGCTCGCCGACGGCGTCTGCGATGCGGCCGCGGCGATCGTCGTCGAGCACCGCCGGCCGAAGAAGCTGCAAAGCGACGAGTGGATCGAGCGCCAGCGGCGCAAGATCGACGAAGGCGTCGCGGAGCTCGCCCGCGAGCTCGGCGACAGGGCCTGGTGTTACGGCGAGGCCTGGTCGCTCGCCGACATCGCGACGGGGTGCGCGCTCGGATACCTCGACCTGCGCCACGCCGAGCTCGACTGGCGCGATCTCCATCCGAACCTCGCGCGGCTCGCCGATAGGCTCGGCAAGCGCGCGTCGTTCGCGGACACGGCGCCGCCTGCGAGCTAGCGGCCCGGATCCACGGCCCGGATCCAGCGGCTCACGTCACAGCGACTGCTTGAGCTGCTCGAGGATGTGCGGATTCTCGAGCGTCGACACGTCCTGCGTGATCTCCTCGCCCTTCGCGATCGAGCGGAGCAGCCGCCGCATGATCTTGCCGGAGCGCGTCTTCGGCAGGTTGTCGCCGAAGCGGATGTCCTTCGGCTTGGCGATCGGCCCGATCTCCTTGCCGACCCAGTCGCGAAGCTGCTTCGCCACGTCGGCAGCCTCGCTGCCGTCGGGGCGCGCGCGCTTCAGCACGACGAACGCGCACACCGCCTCGCCCGTCATGTCGTCGGGACGTCCGACGACCGCCGCCTCGGCGACGATCGGATTGGCGACGAGCGCGGACTCGATCTCCATCGTCCCCATCCGGTGGCCCGAGACGTTGAGCACGTCGTCGATGCGGCCCATGATCGTGAAATAGCCGGTCTTCACGTCGCGGATCGAGCCGTCGCCGGCGAGGTAGAGCGTCCCGCCGAGCTCGTCCGGGTAATACGACTTGCCGTAGCGCTCCGGATCGCCCCAGATCGTGCGGATCATCGCCGGCCACGGCCGCTTGATCACCAGCATGCCGCCCTGCCCGTTCGGAACGTCGTGGCCGGTCTCGTCGACGATCGCGGCCATGATTCCGGGCAGCGGCAGCGTGCAGGATCCGGGGACGAGCGGCGTGACGCCCGGCAGCGGCGAAATCAGATGCCCGCCGGTCTCGGTCTGCCACCAGGTGTCGACGACCGGGCACTGCTCGCGCCCGACGTTGCGGTAGTACCACATCCACGCCTCCGGGTTGATCGGCTCGCCGACCGTGCCGAGCAGGCGCAGGCACGAGAGATCGTAATTCTTCGGCGCGGTCTCCGGATGGGTATCGTTCGCCTTGATCAGCGAGCGGATCGCCGTCGGCGCCGTGTAGAAGATGCTGACGCGGTGACTCGCGATCATCTTCCAGAAGCGGCCGGCATCGGGGTACGTCGGGACGCCCTCGAACACGATCTCGGTCGCGCCGCAGGCGAGCGGGCCGTACGTGATGTACGTATGCCCCGTGACCCAGCCGATGTCCGCCGTGCACCAGAAGACGTCCGCAGGCTTGAGGTCGAACACCCACTCCATCGTCAGCGCCGCCCACAGCAGGTAGCCGGCGGAGCTGTGCTGGACCCCCTTCGGCTTGCCGGTCGATCCCGACGTGTAGAGGATGAACAGCGGGTGCTCGGCGCCGACCCACTCCGGCTCGCAGGTATCGGCCTGCTGCGCGGTCAACTCGTGCATCCACTGGTCGCGCCCCTTCGCGAAGGCGACGTTGCCGCCGGTGCGGCGATAGACGACGACGCTGCGCACGGCCTCGCACCCGCCCATCGCGAGCGCCTCGTCGACGATCGTCTTCAGCGGCAGCGGCTTGCCGCCGCGCATCTGCTCGTCGGCGGTGATCACCGCGACCGCTCCCGCGTCCACGATGCGCTCCTGCAGCGACTTCGCCGAGAAGCCGCCGAACACGACCGAGTGCGTCGCGCCGATCCGCGCGCACGCCTGCATCGCGGCAACCCCCTCGATCGACATCGGCATGTAGATGACGACGCGGTCGCCCTTCTTCACGCCGAGCGACTTGAGCCCGTTCGCGAGCCGGCACACGCGGTGATAGAGCTCCTGGTACGTGACGCGCGTCACCGTGCCGTCGTCCGCCTCGAACACGATCGCGACCTTGTTCGCGTTGCCGTTCTCGAGGTTGCGCTCGAGGCAGTTGTACGAGACGTTGAGCTCGCCGTCCTCGAACCACGTGTAGAACGGCGCATCGGCTTCGTTCAGCACCTTCGAGAACGGCTTGTGCCACGTCAGGTGCTGGCGCGCGAGGTCGCCCCAGAAGCCTTCGAAATCGCGCGCGGCCCGTGCGTTCAGCGCATCGAAATCGGCCCTCTTGACGTTCGCCTGCGCGATCCACGCCGGCGACGGCTCGAACACGCGGTTTTCCTGCATGACGGATTGGATCGTCGACATTGCAGCTCCTCCGGGAGAAGTCGGTCAGGGCGCCGGTCGAGCGCCGGCAGATCAGGGGAAGTCTACCGAACGTGGGCGACGGGCGCCAACGCTCGCGCGCCATCCGGCACCGGCGCCGGACGGCGCGAGGGCCGTGCGAGCCGATGGTAGACTTTTTCGTGTCCGTCTCGCGCGGGTGTCGATGTTTGATGACAACGACATCGCCGGGACGCCCTTCCGACCACGCCGCCCGGCGCATGTCGCCCGACTTCGAGAGGGGCGGGGAGGCGGTGATCGGGCTCTCCCGTCCTCGGCCGCCACCGAAGCCAACGCCATGACCACGATCGCCCAGGAAGACCTGATCCGCAGCGTCGCCGACGCGCTGCAGTTCATCTCGTATTACCACCCGGCCGACTACATCGCCGCGCTGGGTGACGCGTACGCGGCGGAGGAATCCCCGGCGGCGAAGGATGCGATCGCGCAGATCCTCACCAATTCGCGGATGTGCGCCGAGGGGCGCCGCCCGATCTGCCAGGACACCGGCATCGTCGTCGCCTTCGTGCGCGTCGGCATGGACGTGCGCTTTGCGGATGCGACGATGCGCGTGGCCGACATGGTCGACGAAGGCGTGCGCCGCGCGTATCTCGATCCCGACAACAAGCTGCGCGCGTCGATCCTGCGCGACCCGGCGGGCAAGCGCGCCAACACGAAGGACAACACGCCGGCGGTCGTGCATTTCGACCTGGTCCCGGGCGACACGGTCGACGTGCGGATCGCGGCCAAGGGCGGCGGCTCCGAGAACAAGGCGAAGTTCGCGATGCTGAACCCGTCCGACTCGATCGTCGACTGGGTGTTGAAGACGGTGCCGACGATGGGCGCCGGCTGGTGCCCGCCGGGCATGCTCGGCATCGGCATCGGCGGCAGCGCGGAGAAGGCGATGGTCCTCGCCAAGGAAGCGCTGATGGAACCGATCGACATGCACGCGCTCAAGGCGCGCGGCGCGTCGAATCGCCTCGAGGAGCTGCGCATCGAGCTCTACGACAAGGTCAACGCGCTCGGCATCGGCGCGCAGGGGCTGGGCGGCCTGTCGACGGTGCTCGACGTGAAGATCCTCGATTACCCGACGCACGCGGCGAGCCTGCCGGTCGCGATCATCCCGAACTGTGCGGCGACGCGCCACGCCCATTTCACGCTCGACGGCAGCGGAGCGGCGAGGCTCGCCGCGCCCGATCTCGCACGCTGGCCCGACGTGCACTGGTCGCCCGCGCCCGAATCGAAGCGCGTCGACGTGAACGCGCTCGCGCCGGCGGAGGTGGCGGGCTGGAAGCCGGGCGAGCGGCTGCTCCTAACCGGCCGCGTCCTGACCGGACGCGATGCCGCGCACCAGCGCATCTGCGACATGCTCGCCCGCGGCGAGCCTCTGCCGGTCGATTTCACGAACCGCGTGATCTATTACGTGGGTCCGGTCGATCCGGTGCGCGACGAAGTCGTCGGCCCGGCAGGCCCCACGACGGCGACGCGGATGGACAAGTTCACCGAAACGATGCTCGCGAAGACCGGACTGATCGCGATGATCGGCAAGGCCGAGCGCGGGCCGGTCGCGATCGACGCGATCCGCCGCCACCGCGCCGCCTACCTGATGGCGGTCGGCGGCGCGGCCTACCTCGTGTCGAAGGCGATCCGCAGCGCGCGCGTGCTCGCGTTCGCCGATCTCGGGATGGAGGCGATCTACGAGTTCGACGTCGTCGACATGCCGGTCACCGTCGCGGTCGACGCCACCGGGCAATCGGTGCACGAGACGGGGCCGCGCGAGTGGCAGCGGCGGATCGGGAAGATTCCAGTCACGACGGCCTGACGCCGCGGCTAGCACTAGCGCTAGCGGCGACGAGGAGCCCGGCAGGAACGAGCGAGCCCGCTGCGGCGAGCGAGCGGTCGTCGCACGATGCGATCGAGCCAGGCTCGGCATCCGCACGCTACTAGCCGCCGAGGAAGAGCCGGCCGACCTCCGGATCGTCGAGAAGCTCGCGGCCGTGGCCCGCGAGCGCGGTCCTCCCGGCGACCAGCACGTAGCCCAGGTCGGCGAATTCGAGTCCCTTCCTGGCGTTCTGCTCGACCATGATGATCGTGCGGCCCTCGCCACGCGTGAGCTCGGACAGGAGGTCGAACACCATGTCGATGTACCGCGGCTCGAGGCCGATGGACGGCTCATCGACCAGCAGCACCGCGGGGTCCATGATCAGCGCCCGCGATATCTCGAGCAGCCGGCGCTCGCCGCCGGAGAGCACGCCGGCGCGCTGCCGGCGCCGCTCGGCGAGCCGGGGATTGCGCTCGAACACCCGCGCGGCTGCGTGCCTCGCCTCGCGCGTGCGCGGCAGCAGGTAGCCCCCCAGGAACAGGTTCTCCTCGACGCTCATGTCGGGGAACACCGAGTTGTCCTGCAGCACGTACGCCACACCCGCATCGCGCAGCTTGCGATGCGACGCGACGCGGGTGACGTCGCGGTCGCCGATGCGTATCGTGCCCGACATGATCGTTGCCAGACCGAAGATCGAATGCAGTACCGTCGACTTGCCCGCACCGTTCGGGCCGATCAGGCACAGCGACTGGCCACGCCCCAGGCGCAGGTCGAAGCCGTGCAGGATCTCCATCCTGCCGTAGCCTGCGACGAGACCTTCGATGGTCACGAACGGCGCCCCGCCGACGAGCGCCTCGAGCCGGGCGCAGTCGGGCCCGCGCGTCGCCAGCTCGCCGGCCGCCTGCTCGACCTCGTCGACCGACAGCACGACGTCGGTCGTGCCGAAGCCGTAGCCGCTGATCTTCCGCTCCGCCGCCGTCGTGTCGCCGCTCGCCGCCTCGTCCATCAGCGGTCCCCGAGGTAGGCTTCGATGACGCGCCGGTCGCTGCGGATCGTCTCCGGCGCCCCCTGCGCGAGCAGCTCGCCATGCGCCAGGCAGTAGATGCGGCTCGCCAGGTTCATGATCACGCGCATGTTGTGCTCGATCACGAGCAGCGTGATGCCGAGCTCCGCGTTCGCGCGCTTCAACCGGTCGACGAGCCCGTTGATCAGCACGGGATTGATGCCGGCCGTCGGCTCGTCGAGCAGCAGCAGCCTCGGCGCGTTCATCAGCGCCATCGCGAACTCGAGCAGCTTCTGCTGGCCGAACGAGAGCTGGCCCGCCGGCAGGAAGCGCTTCGCATGCAGGCCGACGAACTCGAGCAGCGCTTCCGCGCGCCCGGTGATCGCCGGCGTCGGCCTGCGCAGCATGGTGAACAGCGTCTCGCCCGCCTGCGCCGTGCTGATCTGCATGTTCTGCACGCAATCCATCGCGCGATAGACGTGCGTCTGCTGGAACGTCCGGACGACGCCGAGGCGCGCGATCTTCGCCGTGCGCAGCCGCGAGATCTCGCGCCCTGCGAAGCGGATCGACCCCGCGTCGACCGGATGGTAGCCGGCAATCGAGTTGAACAGCGTCGTCTTGCCGGAGCCGTTCGGGCCGATCAGGCCGGTGATGCTGCCAGCGGGCACGTCGAGCGATAGGTCGCGATTGGCGATCACGCCGCCGAAGCGCTTGCTGACGCCGCGCACCTGCAACAGCGCCTGCGGCGCGGGATCCGGGCCGTCGCCCGGGGGCAGCCCGGCGCCTGCATGTTCCCCCCACGCTCGCGCCTTCGCCGCTTCGGGTCTTGTATGTTGTCCACTCATCATCGTGCGCTCTCCGCGCGCGGCTGCGGTAGCGGCGCGGCCCTTTCGGCTGCACGCCGCGGGCGCCGCGCGAGGCCCAGGATCCCGGACGGGAAGAACACGACGATGACGACGATCAGGAGGCCCATCGCGACCCGCTGCCAGCCAAGCAGGTACGTCCAGAACAGCTCCTGCGTCACGTGGAACACGGCGGCGCCGAGTACGGGTCCCCACATCGTCCCCTTGCCGCCCAGCACCGCCATCAGCACCATCCACACGCCGAACGTGGAACCAGCGAACGCGAGGTCGCGGGGATCGATGAAGCCGACGAGATTGCCCACCGGACCGCCGGCGGCACCGAGGAACAGCGCCGCCACGCACCATGCGAACACCTTGTAGCGCGTGGTGTGCAGGCCCATCGCCTCGGCCTTGTCCTCGTCGTCGCGGATCGCGTTGATCGCCAGGCCCACGCGCGATGCATAGAGCCCGCGCGCGGCGACGAACGTAAGCGCCGCGAGCGCGAACAGCAGATAGTAGAAGAGCCGGGAGCGGTCGCCGATCTCGCCGGGATAGACCGGCGGCGCCATCCCCGACGCCGCGCCAATGTATTCCCACGCCGAGGCGACGTCGGCGGCGACGATCGACAGGCCGAGCGTGGCGATCGCGAAGTAGTGGCCGCGGATGCCGAGGATCGCCGGGCCCAGCACCAGCGCTGCAGCGGCGGCCGCGAGCGCGCCGGCACCGATGCCGACGAACAGTCCCGGATAGTAGGCAAGACCGGAGTCGCGCTGCACCACGGCGCAGACGTAGACGCCAATGCCGAAGAAGAATACGTTCCCGAACGAGTTGTAGCCCATCTGGCCGCCGTTGATGTCCCACGTCACGGCGAACAGGATCATCAGCCACAGGAACGCGATCTGCGTGACGAACGCCGGCGCGACCCATGGCGCGGCGACGCCTGCGATGGCGAGCGCGGCCATCAGCGTCGCGTCGCGCGCGCGCGCTCCCGTTTGCATGTATCTGCGCAGCGGCCCCGCGCCGCTCATCCGTGATCCCCCCACGCTTGCGGCTCGCGCCGCTGCGCTGCCCCCCGCGGGGGCTGATTCGCGTCTCGGGACGGCCCTTCGACGCTCATTTCAGATAGCGCCGCTCATGCGCGAGCACCATGTTGCGACCGATCAGGATCACGATCAGCAGCAGGAAGATGAACGCCGTCTGGTATTCGGCGCCGAGCACGAAGCCCGCGGTCTCCTCGACGACGCCGAGGCCGGCGCCTGCCAGGATCACGCCGGGCAGGTTGCCGAGCCCGGCGACGATCACGATCATGAACGAGCGCAGCGTGTAGGCGAGCCCGAGATAGGGTTGGATGAACCACGTCATCGCGACGAGGCCGCCGGCGGCGCCGCAGATCGCGCAGTTGACGGCAAACGTGGTGGCGTAGACGTGGTCGGTGTCGATGCCCAGCACGCGCGCAGCGCGCGCGTTCTGCGCCGTGGCGCGGATCGCGCGGCCGAGCCGCGTGCGCCGCAGGAACGCGATCAGCGCCGCCCCGACCACGATCGCCGCACCGAAGCTGACGAGCTTGATCTCCGGAACGGTCACCATGCCGTTCGCGAGGAGCAGGCTCGGCAACCCCGACGACACGGTGCGGATGTCGGCGCTGAAAAGCTGATTGGCGAGTTGCTGCAGCAGGATGCTGATGCCGAACGTCGCGAGGATCGACGTGAACATGTCGCGGTCGACGATGCGCGCGATCACCGCCCGATAGAGCACGATGCCGACGCAGTACATCGCCACGGCGGCGATCGGAATACCCAGGACCGGATGCACGCCGGCGCGATCGAGGTAGAAGACGACATAACCGCCGAGCATGACGAACTCGCCCTGGGCGATGTTGATGACGTTCATCACGCCCCAGACCAGCGCCATGCCGTACGCGACAAGCGCGAAGATCGCGCCGACCAGGATGCCGCTCACCAGGAGCTGCACCAGCAGGATCGGCGCGTCGATCAGGAGCCCGAGGTTCTCCATCGGGGGACCCTCCGGCGCCGGACCAGGCTGCTACTTCCGCCCCATCTTCATCCCCGCCTCACGCTTGTCCCAGGTCGGCGCAGGAAAGATCGGCTTGGTCGTCGCCCATTTCGCCGGCGCAACGACGACGTACTGCTCATTCTGCACCTGGTACATGACCATCGACTTCGCGATGTTCTTGCCGGTCGCGTCGAACTTGACGGGTCCGTAGAACGTCATCAGGTCGGTCTTCGCGAGCGCGTCCCGGACCTTGTCGCGGTCGAGCGATCCGGCGCGCTCGATCGCATCGGCGAAGACCTCGACCGACGCCGTCGATTCGGCGGCCTGGTACGGCGGGTCGTAGTCGTATGTCTTCTTGAACAGGTCGGCGTACTTCCGCGGATTGCCGAACCAGCGATCGGTGTACGTGAGGCTCGCGTCCCATTGCGAGCCGCAGAACGCGTAATCCGCGTCCTTGCCGAACTTCTCGGTAATCTGCGCCGAGTCGCAATGCGTGAGCGCCAGCATCGGCACGTAGACCTTCTGCGCCGCGACCTGCCGGATAGCGAGCACCGCGCCCTTCTCGTGTCCCGAGACGAACAGCGCGTCGGGCTTCAGCGCCTTGACCTTGGTCAGCGTGGCGCTCATGTCGTTGAGGTCCGCCGGGAGCTTGTCGTCGATCACGACCTTCATGCCGTACTTCTTCGCGTCCTCCTCGATCCCGTCGCGCACGTCCTGGGAGAAGTTGTCGTTCTCGATCGCGATCGCGATCTTCAGGGTTCCGGGATCGCGGCCTGCTTTCTTCGCCTCGTCGGCGAGGATGGTCACCGCCGCGCGCAGGTAATAGTCGGACGTGTTCAGCACCGCGAACAGGTATTTGTAGCCGTTGTCGAAGAGGCCCCGGTCCGCGCCGTTGCCTTCGACCATCGGGATCTTGTACTTCTCGGTCACCGGCGCAATCGCCTTGGTCAGCGCCGAGCTGTACGGGCCGAGCACGAAGGCGACATGATCCTGGTTGATGAGGCGCTCGACGAGCTGCGCCCCGCGCGCCGACGTCGACTCGTCGTCGTAGTAGACGATCTTCAGGTCGTAGTGCTTGTCACCAACCTTGACGCCGCCCTTGTCGTTGATCACCCTGACGGCGAGGTTGTAGCCGTCCTGCGTGTTCTTGCCGTTGGTCGAGTACTTGCCGGTCAGCGAAACGGCGGCACCGAGCACGATCGTCCCGTCCGCCGCCGCAGCGCTCCCGACGCCGCTCATGCCGAGCAACGCGGCCACGCCGAGCGTAGCCGCGATCCTGAACCTCGTGTTCATCGCTTTCCTCCTAGGAACGTTCACCGGACGGTCCCTGTGGGGGCCGTCTTCTCGTCGAGGCGCGCGCCCCACGGGACGGCCGTCAAGCGTACAGTGGTCTCGCCGGGCGCGCGCTCCCAGCGATTATGGACCCGCAGGAGGTCGATTTGGTTGCGCCGGCCGCGGAAATTCAGGCCGCCGGGTCGAGGTCGGCCGGTGTGTCGACGTCCCGCAGGATGCCGGGATCGTCGACGTCGAGGAGCGCAACGCGATGCGGATGGCTGCGCAGGAGCGCCCGCGCGCCGGCGTCGCCACGCAGCACCGCCAGCGCGTCGTAATGGCGACGGGCGAAGCCCACCGGATGGCCGCGCTCGCCATCGAACGCGGGGACCGCAATGTCGGCGCCGGCGGCAAGCGCATCCACGACGGCGCGAATCGTCACGGGCGCGATCCAGGGCATGTCGGCCAGCGCGATTACCCAGCCGTCCGCGTCGCGCGCCGCCGCAACGCCGCAGGCGAGGCTCGCCCCCATGCCGTCGTCGGCGTCCGCGCACACGACGATGCGCAGGCCGCTTGCGCGCAGGCGCTTCGCAAGGACGTCCTCCTGCGCGCGCACGACGGCGATCGAGTCCGGCACCGCGGCGACGAGGTGTCGCGCCGCGGCGATGCCGACCGGCGTGCCCGCGGCGAGGTCGGCGGGCGCATTGGCGAGCGGCGCGAGCAGCTTGTCGCTGCCGAAGCGCGTCGCCCGGCCGGCGGCAAGCAGGATGCCGACGATGTGCGTCATCTCATCGCGTCGAACACTCGATGTCAGCCCCGCCGACGCTGCGCGGCAAGATGTCGCCGGTGTTCTTCTGGGGGATGCCGATCACCGACGTGGAGCCGGTCGCCGACACGATCAGACCGATGCGGATCTGCGCGTGCGCCGATCCGACCGCCAACCCGATTGCCACCAGGGCCGCAGCGCTGCGGGCGAGCACGCTTCTCGTCTCCTCGTGCCGTTCGTGGGGCGGGGGTTGCGAGCGCATTGCGGCCGCCGTAGAGTGTCCGCGTACGTCCTGTCAACGGAGGACATCATGCGCCGCAGACTCTATTTCATCATGCCTGACCTGCCGAGCGCGCGCAAAGCGATGGACGACCTGCTGCTCGCCCGCATCGAGGAGCGTCACATCCATTTCCTGGCGCGGCGCGGCACGCCCATGGAGGGCCTGCACGAAGCCAATCACCTGCAGAAGTCGGACCTCGTGCACGGCGCCCAGGTCGGTCTGGCGCTCGGGGCGCTGCTGGGATTCGTTCTCGGCGCGGTGCTCGTGATGACGCTGATCACCGACGACCGCTGGCAGATCGTCACCGTCCTCGGCGCCGGCATCGTCGGCGCGCTGTTCGGCATGTGGGTCGCCAGCATGGTCGGCAGCTCGGTGCCCAACTCCCGACTGAAGCAGTTCTCGAAGGCGATCGACGAAGGGAAGCTGTTGCTGATGGCCGACGTGCCGGAGACGCGCGTCAACGAGGTGCGGGAATTGCTGAACGCCCGGCATCCCGAAGCCGAGGACCGCGGCATCGATCCGCACATCCCCGCGTTCCCCTGACCCGGACCCCGTGCATCGGAAGAACAAGCGCCTGCCGCCGGTCGCGGCGGCATTCGGGAACTTCCTGCTGACGGAGGGGGCGGCGCAGATCGAGGCGACCACCCACGTCGGCGCGCAACACGACCGGCATTCGCCCGCGAACGCAACACCCGCGCTGCGCAAGCCGGGCGCGTAGAAGCGAACGAAAGGCGGAAAGTAG
>DASURV010000141.1:0-5921 GCA_036375455.1 Casimicrobiaceae bacterium
GTAACCCGGCGGGCCGTACGGCGGGGTGACGCCGAACTTGGTGATGCCGAACAGGATGTCGTCGGGATGATGCCACGTGTGGCCCGAATCGTCGTGCGGTGGCGCCGGCATGCGGCCGCTGGCCGCGCGCGTGCGCCACTGCGGTTGTCCTTCGAGATCGCGTCCATGACACGACGCGCAGCTTTTCTCGTAGATTGCCTTGCCGCGGGCGACCTGGGCCGCGTTGCGCGGATCGGCGCGTGTGCCCTCTTCCGCGCTGCATCCGGCAAGCGCCATCGCGACGCACGCCGCCGCTGCGCCGAGCAGCGGGGGCCGGCCGCTGATCGGGAACCGCGTCAATCCGCGCCCTCGCCGACCCTGCAATAGCAGTAGGTGAACTGCTGCACCGAACCCGCCGGCGTATCGTGCAACTCGGTGCGATGCGCGACCAGCCGGAACGCCGTGCCGAACTCGCCGTGCAGCGCGTCCGCGTCGTAGCGAACGACGTCGAGGCCGCTGCATGTGAGCGGCCCCTCGGGCCCGAACGTCGCGACGATCACGTGGCCGCCGGGCTTGACGGACCGGGCGACCTGCCGCACGTACGCGGCGCGATCGGCGGCATCGGTCAGGAAGTGGAAGACCGCGCGGTCGTGCCAGACGTCGTAGCGGTGAGGGCCGAAGTCGAACGTCCGCACGTCGCCCTGCAGCCAGTGCACGCGATCCGCGTCGCGACCGAGCCGCATCTTCGCGACGTCGAGCGCGGTCGCCGAAACGTCGAAGACGTGCACGTCGCGGTAGCCGCGCGCGAGCAGGTCGTCGACGAGCGTCGATTCCCCCGCGCCGACGTCGATGATGCAGGCATCGCGGTCGGGAGCGGCTCGCTCGATCAGTTCGAGCGAGATCTCGAGGTGCGGCCGATACCAGCTCACCTCGGTCGGCCGCCGCGTCCGGTAGACGTTGTCCCAATGCCGCCGCGGGTCCACTTGCTGCTCCTGTCCCAGGAACTTTCGGAACGAACTGTGGGGCGTCATTGTCCCATGCCCTGCTCACCCGGCGATCGGGCAAACGGGCCGTTGGCCCGGTCGCCGCCGGGACCTCTCCGCTCGATCTCCGAATCGACCGCGCTCGCGCGCTCAGGGAGCGATGCCATGACTGCGATCAGTCGAGTCGACCGGCCGGCGCTCGCCTGCGCTTGTCTGCTGATGTGTTCGGCTGCGCCCGCACACGCCACGGCGGACGACGCAGCGCGCGGCGCGACGCTGTTTCAGGCCTGCATGGCGTGTCACTCGATCGCCCCCGGCGTGCACATGACCGGGCCGAGCCTCGCGGACATCTGGGGACACAAGGCAGGCACCGTGGCGAGCTTCCCGCGCTATTCCGACGCGATGAAGCACGCCGACGTCGTCTGGAACGAGACGACGCTCGACAAGTGGCTGGCCGATCCGCAGGCGTTCATCCCCGGCACCAGCATGACGTTCCCCGGTATTCGCGAACGGCAGTCTCGCGGGGACGTGATCGCCTACCTGCACGCCGCTTCCGAAGGCCACGCGCCGCCGTCCAAGGGTCGCGGCGGCATGACGATGAACATGCAGTCGCCCAAGGAGAATCTGAAACGGGCGCCGCCGGAAGGCCAGGTGACATCGATCACGCATTGCAAGGACACCTATACCGTTACGACCGCCGACGGCAAAGCCAACAAGATCTGGGACTTCAATCTGCGGATCAAGACCGATGGGAGCGACCTCGGCCCGCGACCGGGCAAGCCGGTGATCCTCGGCGCCGGCATGCAAGGCGATCGCGCGTCGGTCGTGTTCGCCGCGCCCGGCGAGATCAGCGGCTTCATCACCGAGAGGTGCTCGTAATCGATTGATACCGGCGCCCGGCCGCACGACCTCAATCGAAGCGATAGCGCAGTTGCGCGCGCACGCCTGCGAACGGATCGCTCTCGCGCGGCGCGTCGATCCCGCGCCGCACAACCAGCGGGACGTACAACAGCTCGAGGCCGGTGCTCCAACGCGCGTCGAGGTCGCGCGTGACGCCGAGCGTCGCGAACGGCAGCACGGTGCGCGAGACGAGGCGCGAGCGGTCGCGCACGCCGAAGGTCAGCGCATCGACCTGAACGGCGAGCTCGGCGCGCACCGCCCCGAGGGCACCATGCACGCGCCATGCGCCCACGGCGACGCTCCACGTGACGTCCGCGCCGTAATAGTTCAGCGTAACCTGATCGTCGGACGGCGCCCGACAGCCGAACGGGTTCTGCTCGAGGTCGCCGACCCCGGCGAGCGCGCCCGGGCACGTGATGTCGCCATGCACGCGGCCTTGCTGCCCGAAGAGGCGCGCAGACAGCGTGAAGCGCTCGTGCTCGACCACGCGACGCCCGATCGCGAGCGCGAAGAGATCGTGCGGCTGTGCACCGTCGATCGTGAGCGGCGGCGTGTAGCCGAGCTCCGCCGCCCACGCCCCCGGCAGCCCGAGCATCACGCGCAGGCGACCGAACACCGGCGTCTTGTTGAGGTCCTCCTCCTTGACGCCGTTGAAGCCCACGCGCTGCTGGGCCTCGCTCAACTGCGGGACGTAACCGAGATCGCCTGCGATGCTCCATTGCCACGGCGCCAACGCCGGCATCTCGCCGAACGAGGTCATGAACGTCGACGCCGCGACGTAGTTCATCGCCCATGCCTCGGGACGGTCGCGGCCGAGATGCTCGTCGTTGTGCACGACCGGCTGAGCGTTCGCGTCGGCCGCGCCGAGGGCGAAGGACGCAAGCAGGAGTAGCCGCAGGCCGCGCAATGGTGTCGAGGGTTTCCGCGCGACTCGGCCGGGGAATGTCACCGCTTCGGTGCCACGCTCCTGCTCCCCGGCCGCCGGCGGATGAGACCGCCAACAGCGCGAGCGATCGATCCATTCCGTCGCTCGCATCGAGTCGGCAACCCCGACAGCCATGGATCGGTGCCTGCCGTATAGCCTGCTTCCCGCATGACCGACGTGCTCGTCGAGCGGCACCAGTCCGTCGTCGGGAGCTGCGTCAGTCCGCCCCCGCCGCCGCCGGCACGTCCGCCGAGGCGCGGCCGGAACCGGGCGATCGTGCACCGGGCAACTCGCTTCGCCGGATCAGCAGATACGCCGCCGGCACCACGAACATCGACAGCAGCATCGCCGTGACCATCCCCCCGACCATCGGCGCCGCGATGCGCCGCATCACCTCGGACCCGGTCCCGCTGCCCCACATGATCGGCAGCAACCCCCCAATGATGACGGCCACCGTCATCGCGATCGGCCGCACGCGCAGCGCCGCCCCCTCGATGATCGCCGCGGCGAGGTCCTCGCGGCCGCGCAGGCGTCCCTCCGATACGCGGGCGGCGACGGCCTGGTTGATGTAGAGCAGCATCACGATGCCGATCTCCGACGCGACGCCGCCGAGCGCGATGAAGCCGACGGCGGAGGCGATCGACATGTTGTAGCCCAGCGCGTACATCAGCCAGAAGCCGCCGGCGAGCGCGAAGGGCAGCGTGCCGAGGATCAGCAAGGCGTCCGATACGCGCCGGAACGCGAGGTACAGCAGCACGAAGATGATGCCGAGCGTCGCGGGCACGACGATCTTGAGCCGCTGCGTCGCGCGCTCCAGGTACTCGAACTGTCCCGACCAGGCGATCGAGTAGCCGGCCGGAATCTTCACCTCCCGCGCGACCGCCTGCTGCATCTCGCGCACGGCCGAGGCGAGATCGCGCCCGTGCAGATCCACATAGACCCAACCGGACAGGCGCGCATTCTCGCTCTTCAGCATCGGGGGCCCGTCGCCGATGCGAATCGACGCCACGTCGCCGAGCCGGATCTGCGCGCCGCGCTCGGTGACGATCGGCAGCCGCCGCAGGTTGTCGACCGAGTCGCGGATCTCGCGCGGGTAGCGCACGTTGATCGGGAAGCGCTGCAATCCCTCGATCGTCTCGCCGATGTTGTCGCCGCCGATCGCCGCGGACACGACGCTCTGGACGTCGGCAATGTTGAGCCCGTAGCGTCCCGCGGCGTCGCGATCGATCCGGATGTCGATGTAGCGTCCGCCGGTGAGCCGCTCGGCGAATGCGGACGTGACGCCCGGAACCTGCCGCACCGTGCGCTCGATCGCTGCGGCGACGCGGTCGATCTCCTGCAGGTCGGTGCCGGCCACCTTCACGCCGACCGGGCTCTTGATGCCCGTGGCCAGCATGTCGATGCGGTTGCGGATCGGCGGCACCCAGATGTTGGAAAGCCCCGGGACCTTCACGATGCGATCGAGCTCCTCGATCAGCTTCTCGGGTGTCATGCCGGCGCGCCACTCTTCGCGCGGCTTGAGCTGGATCGTCGTCTCGAACATCTCGAGCGGCGCCGGATCGGTCGCGGTTTCCGCGCGCCCCGCCTTCGCGAACACGGTCGCGACCTCCGGCACCGTCTTGATCAGCCGATCGGTCTGCTGCAGCAGCTCCGAAACCTTCCCCGCCGAAATGCCGGGCAGCGCCGAGGGCATGTAGAGCAGGTCCCCCTCGTCGAGCGGCGGAATGAACTCGCCGCCGATCCGGCTCGCGGGCCACACGGTCGCGAGCGCGACGACCAGGGCAACGACCAGCGCCGGCACCGGAGCGCGGAGCACCGCGTGCAGCAGCGGCCGATACGACGCGATCAGGAAGCGGTTCAGGGGATTGCGCTGCTCCGCCGGGATGCGGCCGCGGATCAGATAACCCATCAGCACCGGAATCAGCGTGACGGCGAGCCCCGCGGCGACCGCCATCGCATAGGTCTTCGTGAATGCGAGCGGCGAGAACAGCCGGCCCTCCTGCGCCTCCAGCGTGAACACCGGGACGAACGACAGCGTGATGATCAAAAGCGAGAAGAACAGCGCCGGGCCCACTTGCGCGGCGGCATCGCCGATCACCCGCCATTGCGCGTCGCCCTCGAGCTTGCGGCCCGGATGCTCGCGGTGCCACGCCTCGATGTGCTTGTGGGCATTCTCGATCATCACGACGGCGGCATCGACCATCGCCCCGATCGCGATCGCGATGCCGCCGAGCGACATGATGTTGGCGGCCACGCCCTGGTAATGCATGACGATGAACGCCATCAGCACGCCGAGCGGCAACGACACGATGGCCACGAGCGCCGAGCGCAGGTGGAAGAGGAAGACGAAGCACACGAGCGCGACGACGGCGAATTCCTCGATCAGCTTGTCGCGGAGATTGTCGACTGCGCGGGTGATGAGCTGCGAGCGATCGTAAGTGGGCACGATCTCGACGCCCGGCGGCAGGCTCGCCTTCAGCGTCGCGAGCTTCGCCTTCACCGCGTCGATCGTCTCGAGCGCGTTCTTTCCGGAGCGCATGACGATGATGCCGCCGGCAACCTCCCCCTCGCCGTTCAGTTCCGCGAGGCCGCGCCGCATCTCGGGGCCGACCTGCACGCGCGCCACGTCGCGGAGGCGGACCGGCACGCCGGCGTCGGTGGCAGCGAGCGGGATGCGCCGGAAGTCGTCGAGCGACTGCAGATAGCCGAATGCACGGACCATGTATTCCGCTTCGCCGAGTTCGAGCACCGAGCCTCCGGTCTCCTGGTTCGCCCGGCGCAGCGCCTCGACCACCTTGCCATGCGGTATGCCGAACGCGCGCAGCCGGTCGGGGTCGAGCACGACCTGGTACTGGCGCACCATCCCCCCGACGCTCGCCACTTCGGCCACGTTCGTGACGGCCTTGAGCTCGTACTTGAGGAACCAGTCCTGCAGCGCGCGCAACTGCGACAAGTCCATCCGGCCCGTGCGGTCGACGAGCGCGTATTCGTACACCCAGCCGACGCCGGTCGCGTCGGGACCGAGCGCCGGCTTCGCCTGCGCCGGCAGCCGCGACTGCACCTGGTTCAGGTATTCGAGCACGCGCGAGCGCGCCCAGTAGGGATCGGTCCCGTCCTCGAACAGGATGTAGACG
>DASURV010000142.1:0-2430 GCA_036375455.1 Casimicrobiaceae bacterium
GGCACGCCGAGGCTCTCCGCCCAGCGTTCGAGCTGCTGCACGGTTTTGGCGCCGATGCCGCGGGCCGGCACGTTGATCACCCGCGTGATCGCGACGGCATCGAACGGGTTGTGCACGAGCCGCAGGTACGCCATGACGTCCTTCACCTCGCGCCGCTCGTAGAAGCGCGTGCCGCCGACGAGCTGGTAGCGGATGCCCGCCTTGATCAGCGCCTCTTCGACGGCTCGCGACTGCGCGTTCGTGCGGTACATCACGGCGAAGTCGCGGTGCGCCCAGCCATCGCCGAGCAGCCGGGCGATCTCGGCGGCGATGCGATCGCCCTCCTCGGTCTCGTCGTACGCCTCGAACGACACGATCGGCGCGCCGCCGCCGCGGTCGGTCCAGAGCGACTTCTGCTTGCGCTGCCGGTTCGCCGAGATCACGGCGTGGGCGGCGTCGAGGATGTTCTGCGTCGATCGGTAGTTCTGCTCGAGCAGCACGATCTTCGCGGACGGGAAGTCCTTCTCGAAGTTGAGGATGTTGCGGATGTCGGCGGAGCGCCACGAGTAGATCGACTGGTCGGGGTCGCCGACGACGCAGATGTTCCCCCAGCGCCCGGCGATGATGCGCGCCAGCTCGTACTGCGCGAGGTTCGTGTCCTGGAACTCGTCGACGAGCACGTGCAGGTAGCGGTCCTGGTACTTCTCACGGATGGACTCGTGCTCGCGCAGCATCTCGACCGTCTTCATGATGATGTCGTCGAAGTCGAGCGCGCTGTTCTCCTCGAGCAGCGCCTGGTAGCGCTCGTACGACCGCGCCACCAGCTCGCCGAAGTAGTCGTGTGCGCCCGCCGCGAACGCGCGCGGCGACACCAGCTCGCTCTTCGCGCGCGAGATCGTGGACAGGATCGCGCGGTCCGCGAAGCGCTTCGAGTCGATGTTCAGGCCTTCCGTCACGCGCTTGATCAGCGCCATCTGGTCGGCATCGTCGTAGATGGCGAACGCCCGCGGGATGCCGATGCGGTCCGCCTCGATGCGCAGGAAGCGCGCGCAGATCGAGTGGAACGTGCCGAGTGATACGTCGAGCGCGGCGTCGCCGAGGTGCGCGACGACCCGCTCGCGCATCTCGCGCGCCGCCTTGTTCGTGAACGTGACGGCGAGGATGCGCCACGGCGGCGCTTCCTCGTTGCCGACCAGGTAGGCGATGCGGTGGGCGATGACGCGCGTCTTGCCCGAGCCCGGCCCGGCGAGGATCAGCAGCGGCCCGTCGACGGCCGTGACGGCCTCGCGCTGGGGCGGATTGAGGTCCTGCAGGATGTGATCCGTCGACACCATAGGGGCAGCGAGATTGTATCGCGCGGGCCGGAGCGGCGGCCGATGCGCGGAGTGAGATGCGCGTGATACATCGCACCCTTGACTTGCGCACGCTCAGGGCAACCCGGCCGATGATATAATCGCGCTGGTTCGTGCCCGATGAGGGCCGAGGGGAGAACCGCGATGTTGATGGCGATCTGGGACGACGGGACATGGCAGCCGATCGTGGCGCTCGTCGTCATCGTGCTGGTTTCGTATCTGCTGGTGATGTGGGTCGGCGCGCTCGTCTGGGCCTACCGCGACATCCGCGCGCGCACCCGCGACCAGCTCACGCAGGCCGTCGCGGTGATGGTGGTGCTGGTGTTCAACCTGCCCGGCGTGCTGGTCTACATGGTGCTGCGGCCCAAGGAGACGCTGGCCGAGCTGTACGACCGAAGGCTCGGGTCCGAGGCGCTGCTGCACGAGATCCAGGAGCAGGAGGCGTGCCCGGCGTGCCGCCGCCGCATCGAAGACGACTTCCTCGCCTGCCCGTACTGCCGCACGACGCTGCGCGTGCCGTGCGAGGCCTGCGGCAAGGCGCTGCACACGACCTGGGTGCTCTGCCCGTACTGCGGCGCCGACCGCGCCGCGCCGTCGCAGCTGCGCGCGGTGCCTGAGCCGGCGCCCGCCGCCGGCGACTCATCGCGTGCGGACGCGCCGCCGCGCGCCGCGCGCCGCGCGAGCACCGCGACCTACACGCCGCCGGCGAAGCCAGCCCCCGCCGGGCCGGACGCGGCCGCCGACGCCTGACCGCCGCATCCTTGCGCTGCCCTGTTGCGGCCGGCCGATCTCGTCATCGGCGTTTCCCGGGTGGCGTGTGCTGTAGCGAGCATGTGATCGTGCGGGACAATCGAGGCAGACCCACCGCATGACAGCGCGCGAAACCGACGCCGGCTGGATGCAGCGTTGCGAGGATCTCGCGCGTGAGGCCGAGATGGCGGGCAACACGCCGGTCGGCGCCGTCGTGGTCGTTGATGGAGCTGCCGCCGGCGAAGCGGCGGAAGAAGCGCCCCGGGGGCCGCGCGCGTTCGCCCACGCAGAGCTGCTCGCGGTCGAAGCGGCGATACGCACGACCGGCAACCCTCAACTGGCCGGCGCC
>DASURV010000143.1:0-34105 GCA_036375455.1 Casimicrobiaceae bacterium
TCATGCTGGGGGGGTACGCCGGCTGGGTCGCCTACCAGCACACCGGCTCGTACCTGATCGCGGTCGCGACGGGGACGCTGTCCCTGCTGATTTTCGGCATGATCGTCGAGCGCGTGATCATCCGTCATTTCTACAAGCGCCCGCCCGAGGACCAGCTCCTCGTGACCTTCGGCCTCGGCATCGTCATCGTCGAGGTGGTGCGCTATTTCTTCGGCAGCCTGTCCAAGTCGATGCCCGCACCGGCCATCTTCTCCGGCATCACCAACCTCGGCTTCACGATCTACCCGACGTACCGCCTTGCGCTCATCGGCATCGTCGTGGTCGCACTCGTGGCGCTGTTCCTGCTGCTCTACAGGAGCCAGCTCGGGCTCATCGTACGCGCCGGGATCGAGGACTCGGTGATGGTCAGTTCACTTGGCCTCAACGTCGACCGCGTGTTCATGACGGTGTTCGGCATCGGCGCCATGGCGGCAGGGTTCGCGGGCATCGTGAACACGCCGGTGGTATCGCTGGCGCCTGACATGGGCGAGGCGATCCTGGTGCAGACCTTCGTCGTCGTCGTGATCGGCGGCGTCGGGTCGTTCCCCGGCGCCGTGCTGGGGGGGCTGATCTGCGGCGAGATCGCCAGCCTCACGTCGATGTTCGACCCCGCCTGGTCCCAGATCATGCTGTTTGTCGCGATGACGCTGGTGCTGATGTTCCGGCCCGCCGGCCTGATGGGCGTCAAGGGGCGCGAATGACGCCTGGCCAGCCGATTCCTTCGTCGGTGCGGTCGAAAAACTCGACCGGCATGCGTCAAGGGGCGCGAACGACGCCTCGCCAGCCGATCGAGCGCCCGCTGAAAGCGGAGTTGCTGACGGCAGCGGCGCTGGTCGCGGCGCCGTTCGTGTTGCCGTACCTGGGGGCGGCACCCGATACCGTGAACCGGGTCCTCGTCTGGGGCCTGTTCGGGATCGGCTTCGACATCCTGTTCGGCTACACCGGGCTGCTTTCGTTCGGACAGTCGGCGCTCTACGGCACCGGCGGCATGGTCGCGGCCTATCTGCTAACCCAGGCCGGGTTCTCGTCCGTCGTGCTGGCGTTGCTGATCGGCACGGTGGTGGCAGCCGTCGTCGGCTATCTGGTGGGACTGATCGCGCTCAGGCGCACCGGGATCTATTTCGCGATGATCACGGTCGCGATTTCCGAAGTCTTCTTCTACCTGGAGTTCAACCCCCTGTCGGAGTGGACCGGCGGCGAGAACGGCTTGACTGGCGTACCGGCACCGGTATTCAGCCTGTTCGGCTATACCCACGCGTTCAAGAGCGGCTGGGCGTTGTATCCGTTCGTGGCGTTGTTCTTCTTCATCGGCATCGTGATCGCGCTGCGGATCGTCCGCTCGCCGGTCGGCGTCGTGTTCCGCGCCATCCGCGAGAACCCGTTGCGCGCCGCCGCTGTCGGCCACGGAATCAAGGCCTACAAGCTGGTTTCGTTCATCATCGCAGCGGCCTATGCGGGCCTGGCCGGCGGGCTGCTGGGGGTCATGCAGGGGTTCATGCCGCCCGACGCCTTCCACTTCGACACCTCGGGCCAGCTCGTGATCCAGACCGCCATCGGCGGCATCGGCACGGTGTTGGGCCCGCTGGTGGGCGCGGCCGTCTGGCTGTTCCTGCAGGACTTCCTCCAGGGAACGCTCCACATGGGAACGACCTGGAAGCTGGCGCTAGGCGTGATCTTCGTCCTGCTGGTGTGCTTCCTGCGCCGCGGCATCATCGGCGGCCTGGAAGATTTGTACGCGAAGGTGTTTCGCAAGAAGGGGCCCGCCGACGCGCACCCGGATACGCCCGCGGTTCAGACCGGCGCCCGGCCTGCAGCGGCCCCGCCTGTTCCTCCACGACGCCTCTCGGCTGCCACCACCGCCGGCGATGGCCCGGTCCTGCAGGTCAGCGGCCTGACCAAGCACTACGGCGGCGTGATTGCCAACGAGGACATCGACTTCAGTGTCCGGCGCGGGGAACTGCGCGGCATCATCGGACCCAACGGCGCCGGCAAGTCGACGTTCTTCAAGATGCTGACCTGCGAAGTCACGCCGACTTTCGGGCAGATCGTGTTCGAGGGCCGAGACATCACCGGCATGGACGTGACCGAAGTCTGCCAGCTCGGCCTGACCAAGAGCTACCAGGTCAACCAGTTGTTCGACAAGCTCACGGTGGCCGAGAACGTGACCATCTCGGCGCTGGCCGAGCGCCGCGGCAGCTTCCGGCTCGACCTGCTGTCGCGCGTGGATCGCGTCGAGGGCTTGCAGGCGCAGGTGGCGCATACGCTGGATTTGGTGAACCTTACCCATCGGGCCGCCGCGCGCGTGTCCGAGCTTGCCTACGGCGAGAAGCGGCGACTGGAGGTGGGGCTGGCGCTGGCGTCGTCGCCCAGCCTGCTGCTGCTCGACGAGCCGCTCGCGGGCATGAGCCCCGCCGAGCGCGTCGAAACGGTGAAGCTGCTGCGCTCGATCGCCCAGGGACGGACGTTGATCGTCATCGACCACGACATGGATTTGCTGTTCGAGCTGGTCGAGCGCGTCACGGTTCTGCAGGAGGGTCGTCTCCTGGCCGAAGGGACACCCGACGAGATCAGGAACAACGCCGCCGTGCAGGAGGCTTACGTCGGCGGCATGCATGCCGTGGGACAGCCATGAGACGCGCAGCGCCGCCCCAGCGCGAATTGCCCCGAAGCGCGTTACCGCGGCTGTGTTGGTCGTCAAGGGGGTGACGGCGTGAATACGCCCAGGCGCGATACCGAGTTCGCAGCCAAGCGAACTTGGAATCAGCATACAAGGGCAGTCCGGTGAGCCTCGTCGAAGTCAAGGGGCTGAATTCCTATTACGGTGACTCGCACATCCTGTTCGACGTCGACCTGCACATCGAGCAGGGCGAGGTGCTGGCCCTTCTCGGTCGCAACGGCGCCGGCAAGAGCACGACACTGAAGAGCCTGATGGGCGTGGTCACGCCGCGTTCGGGTTCGGTGCGGTTCGACGGTGCCGAGATCGCCGGCCGGAAGAGCCACATGATTGCGCGTGCGGGGATGCAGCTGGTGCACGAGGAGCGGCGCATCTTCGGCACCCTCAGCGTCGAGGAGAATATCTTCCTTGCCGGGCTGAGCGCCAAATCGCGCTGGCCGCTGGAGCGCGTCTACGAGATGTTCCCGCGGCTGGGGCAACGGCGCGGCAGCCGCGGCACCGACCTGTCGGGCGGCGAGCAACAGATGCTGGCGATCGCCCGGGCCCTGGTTCGCTCGCCGAAGATCGTCCTGCTCGACGAGCCTTTCGAAGGGCTCGCGCCGGTGATCGTTCACGACCTGGTGGAGGTCTGTCGCAAGCTGGCCGCAGCCGGCCAGACGATCGTGCTGGTCGAGCAGAACCTGGCGGCGACGCTAGCGCTGGCGCAGCGCGTCTACATCATCAACAACGGGCACATCGCGCACGAGGGTCCGGCGCAGGAGATCAGGGCGCGACCGGAGCTGCTGCAGCGCTACCTCGGCGTGTGAGCGAGCGCGCCACTCGCGTGGCGACTCCTTCGCCACGCGACGCGAGCCTGGCTCTCCGCGCTAGAACTTCCCGAACCGGTTGTACGCCTCGACCGGATCCATGCCCGAGATCAGCGCCTTGCGCATTTCGCTTTCCGTCGCGACGACTTCCTCGGCGCGCGCGATCGCCTCGGCGGCACGCGCGCGCGGCACGATGACCACGCCATCGCGATCGCCGAGCAGGTAGTCGCCGGTCGCGATCGTCACGTCGCCGATGGTTACCGGCTCGCCGTAGCGATCGGGTATCCAGCGCTCGACGACGTCGGTCGGGGTCAGGAAGGCGCAGAACACCGGGAAGCCCTGCGCCAGGACGAGATCGGTGTCGCGCGATCCGCCGTCGACGACATAGCCGAGCACGCCGCGCGCCTGCAGCGTTTGCGCCGACAGCTCGCCCATCAGCGCGATCTCGTGATTGTTCGGCTGGCAGACGACGACATGGCCGCGCGGCGCCTTCGCGAGCAGCGTGCACCAGCCGAGCAGGCACTCGTGCCGCGTCGTCGTGCGATCGAGGTGTCCCGATACCGTCCAGCACGGGCCCGCAAGCCGCGTCTCCGGCGCGATCGCCTTGATTGCCGGCGGCAGCGCGACGCGCTCGATGCCCATCGCGCGCAACACGTCGTGCACCGCGCCGGTGTAGCACGCGCGAAGGCGCTCGGTGAGCGTCGCGTCGTCCCCCGTCTCTGCGCTCATGCCCGTTTCCAGCCGCCGATGATCGCTCCGGCGAGCGCCAGCCCGACGACGACGTATACCGAGTTGATCACCCACAGCGTGACCGACCGCGCCTCGAAACCGTAATTCAGCGCGAGCGTCGCGGCGATGAAGCCGATCGCGATCGTGGCGCCGAGGCGCAGCCCGTCCGCGAGCGTGCCCGCATCCAGCCGCTCCATCAGCCAGGCGAGCGTGTAGCACATGACGAGAATCGCGACGAATCCGATCACATAGGGCAGCGGCGATCCGTTCTGCTCGCGGGCGATCTGGTCCATCGTCTTGCCGATCGCGGCCACCCAGGCCACGCCCACCAGGCCGTACCAGACCGCACCCAGCACGAAGAACACGATCGATGCGATCCATACGGCCAGATGCCTTGCTCCGCTCACGGGCTCCTCCTTCGCGTTCGAGCCGGGGAAGGCGGTATTTCACCACACCCGCGAATACGATTGCGTCTCATGCAGGACCGAACAGGTCGCCTTGCCGGCCCTGGTCGCGCGGCGGAGGGTGGAAGCGCGACGTGTCGAGGCCGACATGCTCTCGCCCGCGGCCGAGGCCGAGCCGGCGGCAGGCGAGCGCAAAGCGCTGCTCGAGCAGCGCGGCGAACGCGCCGTCGCCGCGCATCCGGGAGCCGAACCCCGCATCGTAATCGCGACCGCCGCGCATCTGCCGGATCACGCTCATCACGTGCGCCGCGCGCAGCGGGTAATGCGCTTCGAGCCATGCGCGGAAGAGTGGCGCGACCTCTCGCGGCAGCCGTATGAGCACCCATCCGGCGCCCTGCGCGCCATGGGCGGCCGCCGCCTCGAGGATCGCCTCGAGGTCGCGATCGTTGAGCTGCGGGATGATCGGCGCGACCATCACGCCCACCGGAATGCCCGCTTCGGACAGCGTCCTCAGCGCCTGCAGCCGCCGCTGCGGGGCCGCCGCGCGCGGCTCCATCTTCCGCGCGAGTTCCCGATCGAGCGTGGTGATCGACACGTAGACGCGCGCCATGCGCTTCGCTGCCATCGGGGCGATCAGGTCGATGTCGCGCTCGACCAGCGCCGACTTGGTGACGATCGTGAACGGGTGGTCGTGCTCGGCCAGCACCTCGAGGATCGAGCGAGTCACCTGCCATTCGCGCTCGATCGGCTGGTACGGATCCGTGTTGGTGCCGAGCGCGATCGGATCGCAGCGGTAGCCGGGCCGTGCGAGTTCGGCGCGCAGGAGTTTCGCCGCGTCCGGCTTCGCGAAGAGCCGCGTCTCGAAATCGATCCCGGGCGACAGGTCGAGGTACGCGTGCGACGGCCGCGCATAGCAGTAGATGCAGCCGTGCTCGCAGCCCTGGTACGGATTGACCGATTGCGAGAACGGAATGTCCGGCGAATCGTTGTGCGCGATGATCGTGCGCGCGGGCTGGATCGTCACCGTGGTCCGGCGCGGCGGCGGGGCGCCGTCGCCCTCGGCCGCCGCCGGCCAGCCGTCGTCGTGCGCCTCGCGCGCGTCGCTGCGAAAGCGGTTCGCCGGATCGAAGGTCGCGCCGCGGCCCTTGATGGGCGAGGGGGGCGGGTGTGGGTCCTTCATCGGCTGCGCGGCCTCGTCACGCTCGCGAACGGATCCCCGGTACGCTTCAGAGACTGCCGGCGAGGCGTAGGATTCCGGCGCCGATCGCGATGATGCCCGCACCCCGCGACACCGCGATGCCGGCCGGCCCCGTCTTCTCGATCAGGACGAGCACCATCAGCGCGGCGACCCACAGCAGGTTCATGACGCCGACGACGAACAGGACCGCCATCAGCGCCCAGCAGCATCCGACGCACCAGCTTCCGAAGCGAAGCCCCATGCGCAGCGCGCCGAAGCTGCCGTCGCGCCATGCCGTCATCAGGAACCCGAGCGGACTGCGGCAGCGCACGAGACACGTCGCCTTGAGCGGCGTGAGCTGGTAGATGCCGGCCGCGATCAGCACCGCCGCGCCGACGCGCGGGCTCTGCGTGGCCATCGCCGGCGTCAGCATCGCGGCCTCGTGCAGTGCCCATTGCGCGAACGCCGCAGCGCCGCTGAACGCGATCCAGACGCCCGCGTAGCCGAGACCGAACAGCAGCGTGGCCGTGGGCAGGCGGCTCGCGCCCCGCCGGGCGTGCGTTGCCGCGAACAGCAGGAACATCGGCATCGCCGGACCGGCCATCATCCCCAGCATCATCACCGACCACATCCCGAACAGGAAGAGCAGGCTCTCCGCCGGCATGTCCATCGCCATGCCCATCGCGGCGTGCGCCGCGGCGCTCGCCATCTGCCGCTCGACGTGGACGAGGTAACCCCATGCCAGCAGCGCGAGCGCGAGGATGCAGCCGACGATCAGGATCCGGTCGCGGCGGGGGAGCGCCGCGACGGCGGCATCGAGGCTGCTACGCACCCTGCCAGGAGAACGGCGCGTACTGGCCGTTGTTCCGTCCGCCGGCATCGTCCCAGTCGAAGCCGAGCGCGTGCACGTGGCTGCGCGTCGCGCGCGCGAGCGCGACGCGATCGGCCGCCGGGTGACCGGTGTTGCCGAAGTACATCGGCTCGGAGGCTTCCGGGTTCAGGCCCAGCGCACCGTCGGCGCCCATGTCGACGAGATTGGCGGCGGTGACCGACCAGGTCACGCCGTCGCGCTCGAAGCGAACGGGAGCGGACGCGACGCCGGCGAACGAGCCGACGAGACCGGACACCAGCGCCATCGGACCGCCGGCCGCGCCGCTCGCGATCGCCTGGATCGCATCGCGCTGCTCGGCGCTCGCGCGCTCGTCGGCCACGATGCCGACCGTCCAGTTGCCCTTGTCCATCGCCTCGGGCGTGCGCCCGAGCACGACGAAGCCGAGGCCGTCGAGGGATAGCGCGCCGTAGTTGCCGCGCTCGACCTGGAACGCCATCGCGAACGTGCACGTGCCCTTGGTCGGACGCACCGCCATGCGCCCGGGCAGGCACGGGCAGACGAAGTCGCAGCTACAGGTCTCATAATACTGGCCGCTCAGCTTCCACGCCGGTGTCGCCATGATCCGCCTCCTTGCAATCCGCAACGACGACGCTGCATCGGCGATCATAGTCTTGCGCGCACCGAGGGGGAAGGCGGCGTGCGCACCGGTGAGCGTGCGCAGGCGCTCCGCGGTCGCGCATGGATGAGGCCGCGGCGCGCGCCGTCGTCCTGGTGCGCGCGATCGAGACCGCGGACGGCGCCCGGGAGATCTCGAGCGACGCCGATCGCGCCTGGGCCGGACGCACCGCGGCGGAGGTGGTCGGGGAGAAGGGATCGGCCGATGCGTTTCTCGGCCAGCGCGCGACGCTCGCGCTGCGGCGGCTGGGCGAGCGCTATCCGAAGGTGCGCACGCTCGCGCGGGCGCCCGCTGCGCGCGGCCGGCTCGTGACTTTGGGCGCGTTCGCCGCGTTTGCCGTCGGGGCGGCCGGCGTCGAGATCGGGCCGGCGCACCGGATCAATCTGCTCGCGCCGCCCGTGCTCGCGCTCCTCGCCTGGAACCTGCTCGTCTATGCGACGCTCGCGGCGGCCGCGTTGCGATGGGGAGGGCGGGGCGCCGCACCGGGCCCATTGCGGCGACGCATCGCGAACTGGCTCGGCGCCGTCTCGCATTCGCTGCGCACGTCGGCCGCGCCGGGGCCGCTCGCGGCGGCGCTCGCGCGGTTCGCGACGGACTGGTCGACGCTTGCCGCGCCGCTGTGGCAGCTGCGTGCCGCGCGGCTGCTGCATGTGGGCGCCGCGGCGCTCGCCGCAGGTGCGATCGCCGGCTTGTACGTGCGCGGCATCGCGCTCGAATATCGCGCTGCCTGGCAGAGCACGTTTCTCGATGCGGGCGACGTCGCCCGGCTGCTCCGCGTCGTTCTCGCGCCGGGCTCGTGGCTCACCGGGATCGCGATTCCGGGTGCCGACCATCTGCAGACGCTCTCGAGTGCCGGTCCCGGCGAGAACGCCGCCCGATGGATCCACCTGTACGCGGCGACCGTCCTGCTGATCGTGATCGCGCCGCGCTCCGCGCTGGCGGCTGCGGCGTGGATGCGCGAGCGGCGCATCGCGTCGCGGTTTCCGATCGCGCTCGAGCATGCGTATTTTCGGCGCCTGCTTCACGGCTGGCGCGAGGGCACCGCCCGCGTGGTCGTGCTGCCGTACAGCTTCGAGGTCCCGCGGGCGAATGCCGATGGATTCGCCCGAGTGCTGGCGCGTGCCTTCGCGTGTCCGGTCGACATCGGATGGCTGCCGTCGACGCCGTACGGCGCGGACGACCTGCAGCAGCTTCCATCGTCGCCGCTGGCGGCCGTCGTCGCCCTGTTCAACGCGAGTGCGACACCGGAACGCGAGAACCACGGTGCGTTCGTCGCGGCGCTCGCGGCACAGGCCGCGGGACGCGCACCGCTCGTCGCGCTCGTCGACACGTCGGATTTCGTCGATCGCTTCCGCGACGCGCAGCGCCGCATCGCCGAGCGCCGCGCGGCGTGGGAGCAGGCGCTCGCGGCGCACGGCTGCCGGCCGCTGTTCGTGCGGCTCGCGGCACCCGACCTCGCGGACGCTGCCGCCGCATTGACGGCGCAACTGGAATTGCTGCAATGAACGGCGAGGGGTCGGCGCAACGGATCGCGCTCAGCCTGATTTCGCACACGAACGTCGGCAAGACGGCGCTCGCGCGCACGCTGCTCGGGCGCGACGTCGGCGAGGTGCGCGACGCCGCGCACGTGACCGCGATCGCCGAGCAGCACACGATGATCGAGAGCGCGCAGGGCGACGTTCTCGCGCTCTGGGACACGCCCGGCTTCGGCGACAGCGCCCGCCTCGCGCGGCGCCTCGCCACCCTCGACACGCCGATCGTCGGCTTCCTCGCGATGGCCTGGGATCGCTGGCGCGACCGCGCGCTGTGGTCGAGCCAGCAGGCGGTGCGCAACATCCGCGACGAAGCGGACGTCGTCCTGTATCTGGTGAATGCGTCCGAGTCGCCGGCGGACGCCGGTTACATCGCGCCCGAGCTGCAGATCCTCGAGTGGATCGGCAAGCCCGTCATCGCGCTGCTCAACCAGACCGGGCGGCCGCGCGCCGCAAGCGAGGAGGCCGCCGAGATCGAGCGCTGGCGCGCCGCGCTCGGTCCGCGACCGTACATCCGCAGCGTGCTGTCGCTCGACGCGTTCGCGCGCTGCTGGGTGCAGGAGGGTGCGCTGCTGCGCGACGTCGCGCAGGCGCTGCCCGCGCCGAAGCAGCCGGGGTTTGCGCGCCTCGCGGCGGCATGGCACGCGGCGCGCGAGGCGCAGTTCGATGCCGCGATGGCCGCGATCGCCGAGCCGATCGCGCGTGCCGCGTGCGCGAGCGTCGCACTGTCCGACGCCGGCTTGCGCGGCTCGCTGATCGAGGTCGGCAGGGCGATCGGTCTCGCGGGCGAGCGCGCCGATTCCGCGAAGCAGGCGGCGATGCGCACGCTGTCCGAGCGCCTCGATGCCGACCTGCGCGACAGCACCGATCGCCTGATCGCGATTCATCATCTCGACGGCCGGGCGGCAACCGAGGTGATCGCGCGGCTCGTCGAGAACGTGACCGCGGATGCGCCGGTCAGCGAGCGCAAGGCGGCGGTGATCGGCGGCTTCGTGTCCGGCGCGCTGACCGGCCTCGCCGCCGACCTCGCATCGGGAGGGCTGACGTTCGGCGCGGGGCTCCTCGCGGGCGGCGTCGTCGGCGCGGTCGGGGCGGCGGGACTTGCGCGCGGCTTCAACCTCGCGCGCGGCAGAACCGAATCGACGTTGCGATGGAGCGACGAATTCGTCGCGACGCTCGTGCCCGCCGCCGTGCTGCGCTATCTCGCGGTCGCGCATTACGGCCGGGGCCGCGGCGAATGGGCGGCGAGCGAGTACCCGCCTTTCTGGCGCGACGCCGTGCAGGCCGCCGTCGAGCGCGAGGGCGGCGTCGCGTCGCTCGTCGCGCTGCGCGCGGCCGAAGGCTGCGATGCCCGGTTGCTCGCGAAAGCGTGGCAGGCGAAGCTCGGCGACGTCGCGTGCTCGGTGCTCGCTGCGCTCTATCCGGATGCCTTGCCACCGGCGCGACGATCGGCGGAGAATGGCGAGCCGGCCGGCTGAAGCGTGCCGTGGCCGCCTTGTCGCGCGCGTGCGATGCGCGCCATTCACCGGAGTCGGGAGAACGCATGGCGGACGCCAGATTGGCCGACACGCAAGCGCAGCGGCAGGAGCGCCGGCGATTCCTGCGCGCGATGGCCGCGCTCGGCGCGGGCGGTCTCGCGAGCCCGGCCGTTGCGCAGGCGCCGCCGGGCCCCGGCGTGCACGACGTGCCGCCCGATGCGAGCAAGGTCCAGGGCTATCCGCTCGCCGACGAAAGCTACGGCACGCGCTCGCAGTTCGAGACCGAGGTGCGCAGGCGCTTCAAGACCGCCACCGCGCAATCCTCGTGGACGATGACGCCGCTCGACAAGGGCTGCGGCATCGTGACGCCGTCGGGATTGCATTTCGAGCGCAGCCACGGCGGCACGGCCGTCATCGACCCCGCGCGGCATGTGCTGTACGTGCACGGTATGGTGCGCGAGCCGCGGAAGTTCTCGATGCAGGACATCCGGCGCTTTCCGTCGATGTCGCGGATCATGTTCATCGAATGCTCGGGCAACGGCCTGACCGAGTGGTCGAAGCCGACGATGCGCACCGTGCAGTTCACGCACGGCCTCACGTCGACGTCGGAATGGACCGGCGTGCCGCTCGCGACGATTCTCGCCGAGGCCGGCGTGCGCCCGGGCGCCAAGTGGCTGCTCGCCGAAGGCGGCGATGCCGCCGCGATGACGCGCAGCATCCCGCTCGCCAAGGCGCTGAAGGATTGCTTCGTCGCGTACGGCCAGAACGGCGAGGCGATCCGCCCCGAGCAGGGCTATCCGCTGCGCCTGATGGTCCCGGGCTACGAGGGGAACATCCACATCAAGTGGCTGCGCAGGATCGAGGTGTCGGACGCGCCGTTCATGACGCGCGAGGAGACGTCGAAGTACACCGACCTGCTCGCGAGCGGCAAGGCGGTCCAGTTCTCGTTCGAGATGGAAGCGAAGTCGGTGATCACGGAGCCGTCGGGGGACATGACGCTCGAGGGGCCGGGCTTTCACGAGATCCGGGGGCTCGCATGGTCGGGACGCGGCGCGATCCGGCGCGTCGACGTGTCGACGGACGGCGGCAGGACGTGGCGCCGCGCGGCGCTGCAGGCGCCGGTGCTGCCGATCTGTCATACGCGCTTTCGCCTGCCCTGGCAGTGGGACGGCAGCGAGGCGATCCTGCAAAGCCGCTGCGTCGACGACACCGGCTACGTGCAGCCGACGCTGGGCCAGCTCATTGCGGTGCGCGGCCTGAACGGTCCCATCGGCTCGATCTACCATCTGAACGCGATCCAGAGCTGGCACGTCGCGAGCGACGGCAAGGTGTCGAATGTCCACGCTTACTGAGGTCGCCGGCGCGGCGCTCGCGCTCGTCGCGACGGCGGCATTCGCGGCCGACCCGAAGCCGCCCACGTACGGCTTCGGCACCACGCCGTCGCCGGCGGAGCTCGCGCGCTTCTTCTCGCCGCAGCCCGACGGCCGCGGCCTGCCGCCGGGCTCGGGCTCGGTGCTGGAAGGCAAGTCGGTCTACCAGCAGCAGTGCGCGTCGTGCCACGGCGAGAACCTGCAGGGCGGTGGCCAGGGCGACCGGCTGATCGGCGGGCGCGGCTCGCTCGTCAACGACGATCCGAAGAAGGCGCCGGTCAAGACGGTCGAGAGCTACTGGCCCTACGCAACGACGCTCTTCGACTACATCAAGCGCGCAATGCCGCTCACCGCGCCCGACAGCCTGACGAACGACCAGGTGTATGCACTGACCGCCTACATCCTCGATCAGGCGAAGATCGTCTCCGAGAACGCGATCATGAACGCCGAGACGCTGCCGAAGGTCGTGATGCCGAATCGCGACGGCTTCGTCCCCGACCGGCGCCCCGATCGCTTTCCGCCCGCGGCGAAGGCGCCGCATCAATCGCTCGCGATCGCACCGGCGCCGAAGTGAGCGGCCGGTCGAAGCAAGCGCCCGCGACCACGACCTCGTCAGTGGCGACGAAGCCGAAGACCCACCAGTTCGACACGCTGTCGCTGCACGCCGGATCGCGGCCCGATCCGGCCACCGGCGCGCGCGCGACGCCGATCTACCAGACGTCGTCGTTCGTGTTTCCCGACACCGATCATGCGGCCGCGCTGTTCAACATGGAGCGCGCCGGCCACGTCTATTCGCGGCTGTCGAATCCGACCTGCGCGGTGCTCGAGGAGCGCATCGCGGCGCTCGAAGGCGGGATCGGCGCGATCGCGACCGCAAGCGGCCAGGCGGCGCTGCACCTGGCGATCGTGACGCTGCTCTCGGCGGGGTCGCACATCGTCGCCTCGCGCTCGCTCTACGGCGGATCGCACAACCTGCTCGACTACACGCTGCCGCGCTTCGGCATCGAGACGACGTTCGTCGATCCGCGCGACCTCGACGCGTGGCGCGCTGCGATCCGACGCGAGACGCGGCTGCTGTTCGGCGAGACGCTCGGCAATCCCGGGCTCGAGGTGCTCGACGTGCCGCGCGTGGCGGCGCTCGCGCACGAGCACGGGCTGCCGCTGCTCGTCGACTCGACGTTCACCACGCCGTGGCTGATGCGGCCGTTCGAGCACGGCGCCGACCTCGTCTACCATTCGGCGACCAAGTTCCTGTCGGGGCATGGCGTGGTCATCGGCGGACTGCTCGTCGACTCCGGCCAGTTCGACTGGAACGCCGCCAACGTGCGCGCGCGCTTCCCGACGCTCACCACGCCGTACGCGGGGTTTCACGACATGGTGTTCGCCGAGGAGTCGACGACGGCGGCGTTCCTGCTGCGCGCGCGCCGCGAGGGCGTGCGCGACTTCGGCGCGTGCATGGCGCCGATGACCGCGTTCCAGATCCTGCAGGGGATCGAGACGCTGCCGGTGCGGATGGCGCGCCACATCGAGAACACGCGCGCGATCGTCGCGTTCCTGCGCGAGCATCCGTTCGTGGACGCGATCGGCTATCCGGAGCTGCCCGAGCATCCGGATCGCGCGCTTGCGGCGCAGCTGCTGCCGCGCGGCTGCGGCGCGGTGTTCAGCTTCAACCTGCGCGGCACGCGCGAGCAGGGACGCCGGTTCATCGAGGCGCTGCGCCTGTTCTCGCACCTCGCGAACGTCGGCGACGCGAAATCGCTGGTCATCCACCCGGCGTCGACGACGCACTTCCGGATGTCGGCGGAGGACCTCACGCGTGCGGGGATCACCGAAGGCACGATCCGGCTGTCGATCGGCCTCGAGGATCCGTCGGACCTCACCGAGGACCTCTCCCGCGCGCTGTACGCGGCGAGCAAGGCCTGACGCGGTCTGTCGCACCGCGGGTTCGTCGAGTCACCCCGGGATGCAGCTCGAAGTCGCCGGCCGCAGCGTGTACGCCTATACCGGGTCGCGCGCCTTCTCCGACTCGTTGCCGACGGTCGTCTTCGCGCACGGCGCGGCGCACGATCACGGCGTCTTCGCGCTGCAGTCGCGCTATTTCGCGTGGCACGGCATGAATGCGGTCGCCGTCGACCTGCCGGGGCATGGTCGCTCCGCCGGCGATCCGCTGCCGAGCGTCGAGGCGCTCGCCGACTGGCTGCGTGACCTGCTCGACGCGCTCGGCGTGCGTGAAGCGGCTCTCGTCGGACATTCGATGGGTGCGCTCGCCGCGCTGGAATGCGCGGGCCGCTATCCCGGACGTGTGCACCGGCTCGCGCTGCTCGGGCCGGCGGCGCCGATGCCGGTGAGCGACGACCTGCTCGCCGCCGCCGAGCGCAACGATCACGTCGCCTACGAGCTGATCCGCGGCTGGTCGTTCTCGGCCGGCAGCCAGCTCGGCGGCAACCAGGTGCCGGGAATGTGGATGCTCGGCAATGCGATGCGCCTGATGGAGCGCTGTCATCCGGGCGTGCTGTGGACCGATCTCGTCGCGTGCAACCGCTATGCGAACGGCGTCGCGGCCGCCGCGCGCGTGCAATGTCCGGCGCTCGTGATCCTGGGCGCGCGCGACATCATGGCGCCGCCGCGCAATGCGCAGGCGCTGATCGCGGCGCTGCCGCGGCCGCAGGTGGTGACGCTGCCGGAGACCGGGCACGCGCTGATGGCCGAGCGCCCGGACGCGGTGCTCGACGCGCTGCGCAGCTTCCTGCCCGACCGGGCTTAGCGACCTCTGAGCGACGCGCGCACCGTCACCGCGCCCCGGGCGTCCTCCGAGCCCATTCAACCGGCGCGCCACTTGATCGAGCAGCCGATCGACGGATTCTGGTCGACCGGCGCCCGGCCGGTGCGCGCGACCTGCGACATCGCCTCGAAGAGCTCCCGGCGCGCATCCGGGTTTGCCGAGCGCCCCGAGGCGTCGAGCCGCCCGCGGTAGGCGAGCGTGAGGTCGCGGTCGAAGCCGAAGAAATCGGGCGTGCAGACCGCATCGTAAGCGCGGGCGACGTCCTGCGATTCGTCGACGACGTAGGGGAAGGCGAACCCGTGGCTCGCGGCGAACCCCTTCATGTTGTCGAACGAATCGTCGGGATAGGCGGTCGCGTCGTTGCTCATGATCGCGATGCTCCCGATGCCGAGCCTCGCGAGGTCGGCCGTGTCGCGCACGATCTTGTCGGCGACCGCCCGCACGTAGGGGCAGTGATTGCAGATGAACATGACGAGCAGGCCGTTCGGCCCGCGCGCGCTCCGCGGCGTGTGCCGGCGCCCGTCGACCCCCGGCAGATCGAAATGCGCCGCCGGCCATCCGAGCGCCACCGGCTTGGTTACGGTGCTCGCCATGTCGTTTCCTCCCGGTTGCGCCGACCGCGCATGGGAGAATCGTAGCACCGGGAATCACGATGACGCCACGGATCTTCGTCGGCGCAGACGCGCACGCGCTCGCGCCGGGCGCGCACTATCGACTGCCGCCGCAGGCGGCGCGTCACGTCGCGCAGGTCCTGCGCCTGCGCACCGGCCAGGCGCTCAGGCTGTTCACCGGCGGGGGCGGCGAATACGCGGCGACGATCGAGCGCGTCGAGCGGCGCGAGGTCGTGCTGCGGATCGGGCGGCACGACGCGATCGAGCGCGAAAGCGCGTGGGCGATCACGCTGGTGCAGTCGCTGATCGCCGCCGACATGATGGACTGGATCGTGCGCAAGGCGGTCGAGCTCGGAGTCGCGGCGATCGTGCCCGTGCAGGCCGCGCGCAGCCAGGCGGTGCCGCCCGAGCGCGCGATGCGCCGCGTCGAGCATTGGCGCCAGGTCGCGATCGCCGCCTGCGAGCAGTGCGGCCGCAATCGCGTACCGGAAATCCTGCCGGCCGTTGCGTTTGCCGAGTGGGTCGAATCGTCCGCCGCGCTTGCCGATGCCGCGATGCTCGATCCGGCGGCGGACCGTTCGCTCGCGGCCTGCGCGGGCGCGAGGCCGCCGCGGATCATCGCCGTGGGACCGGAAGGCGGGTTCACCGCCGAGGAGCTGCGCGACGCGTGCGCGCGCGGCGCCACCCCGGCGCACCTGGGCCGGCGCGTGCTGCGCGCCGAGACGGCCGCGCTGGCGGCACTCGCGACGCTCGGCGCGATCGCCGGCGACGCGCGCTGATCAGGTCGCGCCGGGCGCGTCGCTCGCGATCAGGATGCTGCAGCGCACGCGCTCGATCAGCATCGAATCGACGGAGCCGCGCCACCAGCGGAGCGCGAATTTCTTGCTGCGCCGATGCCCGACGATCACGAGGTCGATCCCGAGCGCTTCGACCATCCGCGAGATCACGTCGACCGGCTCGCCGTCCTCGAGATGCGTCGTCACGGAGAAGCCGCGCTCGGTCAGTCTGCCCGCCGCCTCCTTGAGGTCGGCGTCCATCCGCGAGCGGTCGATCGCGAGCGCCGGCTCGGGGACGAACTCGCCCGCCAGCAGGTACGGCGAGGGATCGTGCAGCACGCAGACCAGGTGGATCTCGCGGCCCGACACCTGCATCAGGTGCGAGCATTCGTCGACCGCGAGGCGGCTTTCGGGGGATCCGTCGAATGCGACGAGGATCTTCCGGTACATGGTCATCTCCTCCGAACGATTATGCTGCGCTTGTCGTCCCCGGAGTTATCGCCTCCGGATGGCCCACGCGGGAACGATCGCGAGGGCAAACGCTAGCGTAACGATCGCGAAGCATTCATGGAAGGGTCTGGCCGGATCCGTCTGACCCACGGCGTCGAGGCGCCATTCGAGGACGACGGCGAGGAGGTTGACGCCGATCGCGCCGCCGAGCTGGCGGACGAAATTGACCGCCGACGACGCGTAGGCGAGCTCGGTCCCGGCGAGCGATTGCACGGCGCCGACGTTGAGGGCGGGGATCAGCATGCCGAGGCCGGCGCGCCCGATGATGAGCCACAGCGTGAGCAGCGCAAATCCCGTCGCCGGTCCGGAGAAGGCGAGCAGCAGGCTCGACAGCGCGAACAGCGCGAGCCCGGCGGCGACGATCGGCGCCGGGTGCATGCGGTCGGTGAGCCGTCCGCCCGCCGAAATCGCGAGCGCGAGCGCGAGGCCGGGCGGCGCGAGCAGGTAGCCCGCCTCGGCCGCGTTGTAATGCGCGACGTCCTGCACGAACACCGGCACGAGGTACGTCGAGCCGAAAAGTCCGATGCCGTAGGCGAAGGCGACGACCGAGGCGGCCGCGAACGGCCGGTGGCGGAAGAGACGGATCGGCAGCAGCGGCGCCGCCGCGCGGATCTCCCATCCGACGAACGCGACGGCGAGCGCGGCCCCGCCCGCGGCGAGCGCGAGCGCGGGAGCCGACGCGAAGCCGTCGCGATGCCCGACGACCGGCACGTTCAGGAGCAGCGCGAGCGCGCCGGCGAGAAGCGCCGCGCCCATCCAGTCGAAGGCGGGCGCCGCGCGCGTGCCGCGCCGCGGCAGCGTGCGCAGGCCGAGCAGCAGGCCGGCAATGCAGAACGGCACCGTCAGCAGGAAGATCGAGCGCCACCCGAACGCCACGAGCAGCACGCCGCCGAGCGCCGGGCCGATCGCCGGCGCGAGCACGATCCCGAATCCGTAGAGCGCCATCGCGCGCCCGCGCTCCTCCACCGGAAACACGCGAAACAGCACGATCATCGCGAGCGGCTGCAGGATGCCGGCGGCCGCCCCCTGGAGAACGCGCGCCGCGATCAACGCCTGCGGGCTCCAGCTCGCGGCGGCAACGAGCGAGGCGCCGAGGAACAGGCCCATCGTCGCGACGAACGTCGCGCGCTCGCCGAACGTCTCGTTGAGCCACGCGGTCGCGAGCATCGTGGCCGTCGTCGCCGCCAGGAAGCCCGCGGCCACCCATTGCAGCGTGTCGTGGCCGACGTCGAATTCGGCGATCAGCGCGGGAAAGGCGACGTTGACGATCGTCGCGGCGAGGATCGTCGAGACGGTCCCGAGCATCATCGTCGCGACGACGAGCGCGCGGGACGCGGGTTCCCTCACGCCGGCACCGGCTTGCGTGCGCACATGCCGAGCGCGATCGCGGCGACCGCGTCCCAGGGATCGCCGTGGCCGAGGCCCTTCGCGAGGGCATCCAGCGCCGCGAGCGCGCGCAGCAGCGGCAGCACGTCCGCGGCCCTGACGCGGCGGGCGGCCCGCTCGAGCGCGGACTGGCGCCTGCCCCATGCGCGGACGTTGCGGATCGCGCTCGCGAGCGCCTGGCCCCGGCCGATCGCATCGTGCACGGCGGCGAGCGCGTGCAGATCCTCGCCGAGCTGCCAGGCGACGAGCGTGATCGCCTCGCCTTCGTTGCGCAGCCCCTCGAGGATGCGCAGCGCGCGCGCCGCGTCGCCGTCGAGCCAGGCCAGCGACAATTCCTGGATGTCGTAGCGCGCGACGTCGGCCACCGCACGCTCGACGTCGTCGAGCCGCAACTCGCCCGCGGGCAGGAGCAGCGCGAGCTTCTCGATCTCCTGGCGCGCCGCGAGCAGGTTGCCTTCGCAGCGCTCGGCGAGGAAGGCGAGCGTGGCGCGCGCGGCGCGCTGGCCGTGGCGCGAAAGGCGCTCGGCGATCCACGCCGGCAGCGCCGCGCGCTCGACCGGCGCGACGGCGATCGCGACGCCGTTCTCGGCGAGCGCGGCAAACCACGCCGACGCCTGCGTGGCGCGATCCAGGCGCGGGAGCGAGATCAGCGTGACGTTGTCGGCGGGAAGGTTGCGCGCATGGCGCTCGAGCGCCAGCGCGCCTTCGGCGCCCGGCTTGCCGGACGGGATGCGCACGTCGATCAGCTTGCGCGAGGCGAACAGCCCGAGGTTGGCGTTGGCGGCGACGAAGGCGTCCCAGCGGAAATGCTGCTCGACGATGAAGATCTCGCGCTCTTCGCATCCGGCGCGCCGTGCCGCCGCGCGAATCGCGTCGGCGGCCTCGATCGCCGCCAGCGGCTCGTCGCCGTGGACGACATAAAGCGGCGCGAGCCTGCGCGCAAGATGCGTGTCGAGATCCTGCGGACGCACCTGCATCGGCGTTCGCCGGGCCGCTCAGGCCGGCTTCCGGGCGGCCTGCAGCCTGCGCACGAGCTGCTGCACGGCGTCGGTCTGCATGTCCTTCAGCAGGCGCTGCTCCTGGGCGTCGCGCGCGAGCACTTCGCTCTCGTTGAACGTGTACGTCCGCCGCAACGCGATCTCGCCCGGCGGCAGCCACTCGTTGCCATCCGCGTCGTGCAGCCGGAAGCGGACGCGCTTCACCAGCAGGTACTCGCGCACGCTGCCGCCCCCGGACAGCGACAGCACTTCCTTGTCGTCGGCGACGAGCGGGATGTCGAGAATCACCTGCGCGCCCTTCGCGTCGTCGACGACGTGCGCGCTGCCCGTCGCGTCGATGGCCCGCTTGAGCTCGGCGGCCATCGTCGGTGCGCCCGCGGCGTTGATCGAGATCGACTGGAACGTGTAGCTCGCCGCGCCGCGCAGGTGGAAGCCGCAGGCCGCGAGCGCGACCGACAGCGCCGTGACTGCGATCAGGCGGACCAAGCGCCTCGACGCCGGCGTCGTCGTCGTGCGTCTCGCATTCATCCGCATTTCGCGCAAACGCGCTCCACGTGGGTTATGCAGAGGCTCCCTACACCACGACATTGACCAGGCGCCCCGGCACGATGACGACCTTCCGCACGACCGCACCTTCGCCGTGCCGCGCGACCTCCGGCGCCGCGCGCGCGGCCGCCTCGATCGCGACCTTGTCGGCGGTCGTGGGCACGACGAGCTTGCCGCGCAGCTTCCCGTTCACCTGCAGCACGAGCTCGATCTCGTCGCGCGCGAGCGCGCCTTCGTCGACGGCGGGCCACGGCGCGTCGAGCAGATCGCCGCCGCGATCCGCGTACCCCAGGTCGCGCCACAGCACCCAGGTCGTGTGCGGCACCACCGGGTAGAGCACGCGCAGCAGGATCGACAGGCCTTCCGCCGCCAGCGCCGCCGCGCCCGGCGCGTCGTCCGCAACGTCCTCCAGCGTGTTCAGCATCTTCATGCCGGCCGAGACGACGGTGTTGTACTGGACGCGGCCGTAATCGTAATCGGCCTGCCGCAGCGCGAGGTGCAGGTCGCGGCGCGCGTTGCGCACCGTCTCCGCGGCGGCGCGCCAGTCGGGGGCGGCGACGGCGCGCACGCTCGCGGCCTGCGCCTGCGCGTAATTCCAGAGGCGCTTCAGGAACCGGTGCGCGCCTTCGACGCCGGTGTCCGACCATTCGATCGTGTGCTCCGGCGGGCTCGCGAACATCACGAACAGGCGTGCCGCGTCCGCGCCGTAGCGGTCGATCATGTCCTGCGGATCGACGCCGTTCAGCTTCGACTTCGACATCGTGCCGAGCCCGTCGTACTCGACCGGCAGGCCGTCGGCCTTCGAGACCCCGCCGGTGATCGCGCCCTGCGCGTTGCGCGTCATCTCGACGTCGGCCGGCGGCACGTAATCGATGCCCCCCTTCTCGTTGCGCCGGTAGAACGCATGCGCGAGCACCATGCCCTGCGTGAGCAGCCGCGTGAACGGCTCGTCGTAGCCGACCATGCCGAAATCGCGCATCACCTTCGTCCAGAACCGCGCGTAGAGCAGGTGCAGGATCGCGTGGCTGATGCCGCCGATGTACTGGTCCATCGGCATCCAGTAGCGGTCGCGCGCGTCGATCATCGTGGCCGCCCCCGGCGACGTGTAGCGCATGAAGTACCACGACGAATCGACGAACGTGTCCATCGTGTCGGTTTCGCGGCGCGCCGGGCCGTTGCAGCGGGGGCAGGCCACGCGCAGGAAGTCCTCGCGCCGGTCGAGCGGGTTCCCCGTCCCGTCCGGGACGCAGTCCTCGGGCAGCACGACGGGAAGGTCCTGCTCCGGCACCGGCACCTCGCCGCAGCTCGGGCAGTGGATGATCGGGATCGGCGTGCCCCAGTAGCGCTGGCGCGAAATGCCCCAGTCGCGAAGGCGGAACGTCGTGCGCTTCTCGCCGAGGCCCAGCGCGGCGAGATCGGCGGCGACCGCATCGACGGCCGCGTCATAGGCCAATCCGTCGTACTTGCCCGAGTTGACGCACACGCCGATCGTCTTGTCGTCGTACCAGGGCTCGCGGTGCTCGGTCGTGAACGGCGGCACCGACGACGGATCCGCCGGCGCGATCACCTGGCGGATCGGCAAGCCGTATTTCTTCGCGAATTCGAAATCGCGCTCGTCGTGCGCCGGAACCCCCATCAGGGCGCCGTCGCCGTAGGTCATCAGCACGTAATTGGCGACCCAGACGTCGACGCTCGCGCCGCTCAGCGGATGCGTGACGGCGAGTCCCGTCGGCATGCCCTTCTTTTCGATCGTCGCGACATCGGCCTCCATCACCGAGCCGCGCTTGCATTCGTCGATGAACGCCCGCAGCGCCGGATTCGTGCGCGCCGCGTGGGTCGCGAGCGGATGCTCGGGGGCGAGCGCGCAGAACGTGACGCCCATGATCGTATCGGCGCGCGTCGTGAACACGTGCAGGCGCCCGCCGCCGATCGGCTCGCCCGAAGCGTCGCGCGCCGCGTGCGGGAACGCGAAGCGCACGCCATCGCTCTTTCCGATCCAGTTGGCCTGCATCGTCCTCACGCGCTCCGGCCAGCCCGGCATGCGCTCGAGCTCGGCCAGCAGCTCGTCGGCATAGCGCGTGATCCGCAGGTAGTACATCGGGATCTCGCGCTTTTCGATCGGCGCCCCGGAGCGCCAGCCGCGCCCGTCGATCACCTGCTCGTTCGCGAGCACCGTCCGGTCGACCGGATCCCAGTTCACCGTGCCGCTCTTGCGGTAGGCGATACCCGCCTCGAGCATCTTCAGGAAGAACCACTGGTTCCAGCGGTAATACGCCGGATCGCAGGTCGCGAGCTCCCGCGACCAGTCGATCGCGAGCCCCATCGCCTGCAACTGCTGCTTCATGTAGGCGATGTTGTCGTGGGTCCAGCGCGCGGGCGCCTCGCCGCTTTTCAGCGCCGCGTTTTCCGCCGGCAGCCCGAACGCATCCCAGCCCATCGGCATCAGCACGTTGTAGCCGCGCATCCGCAGATGGCGGTACATCATGTCGTTGATCGTGTAGTTGCGCACGTGCCCCATGTGCAGCTTCCCGGACGGGTAGGGCAGCATCGACACGCAGTAGTACTTGCCGCGCGGGAAGCGCGGGTCGTTTTCCACTGCGCGGTAGGCGTCGGCCGCCTTCCAGACCGCCTGGGCGGCGCCTTCGATGGCGGCGGGTTCGAACGGCTTCATGGCGGGCGGGCGGGATGCGCGGCGCGGTCGCGGTGTTAAGTCATTGATTATACCGGCCGCGGTGTTTGACCCGGATCACGGTCCCCGAAGCGGCGCGGTTGCATAATGCGGGCGGAACCGCCGAGGACGCGGGTCCGTCTATTGCATGGACGGCATGGTGCCGGAGGAACGTTTCGATGCGCCCGTCCCGTTATCGCCGATCGCTGCTGCCGCTTCTGCTCGCGACGGCCGTGCTCGGCCCGCCGGCGCACGCGGCCGCCGTCCGGACGGCACACGTGACCGCCGAAATCGTCGCCGATCGGGCCGCGCTCGTTCCCGGCGCGACGGCGACGCTCGCGCTGCGACTGGCGATCGAACCCGGCTGGCACACCTACTGGCGCAATCCCGGTGAGTCCGGCCTGCCGACGACGCTTGCATGGCGCCTGCCCTCCGGCTACGAGGCGGGGGGAATCGTCTGGCCGGCCCCGCGCGCGCTGCCCGCGGGCCCCCTGGTCAATTACGGCTACGAGGGTGAGGTGTTCCACCTCGTGCCGCTCGCGGTGCCGGCGAGCGCGCAAGCCGGCTCGACCGCGACGCTTGCCGCGCGCGCCGATTGGCTGGTGTGCAGGGAAACCTGCATCCCCGAGGGCGCCGACCTCGTGCTCGAGTTGCCCGTCGCTGCGCAGGCGGGGCCCGCACGGTGGCATGAAGCGATCGCCGCGACGCGTGCGGCGCTGCCGCAACCACTGCCTGCTGGCTGGAGCGCGAGCGCGACGGCATCCGGCTCGACGATCGCGCTGCGGCTTGCCCCGCCCGCCGCCGCCGCGGATCCCGGACGCCTGACGTTCTTCGCCGAGACGGCCGGGCGGGTCGAGGCTTCGGCGCCGCAGCCGCGCCGGCGGGAGCCGGACGGCGGCTATCGACTCGACCTGCCGGTATCGCACGAGCTATCGGGTACCTTCGCGCGGCTGCAGGGAGTGCTCACGGCGGAGCGCGGCCTGGCGAGCGGGGCGGGTGCCGCGAAGGCGGTCGCGCTCGACATCCCGCTCTCCGGCACGCCGGTCGCGGGGCCGAAGCCGGCGCAGGCGGCGACATCGAACGATTTCACGCGCGGATCGGCGGCCGCCACGGCGAGCCTTTCGCTGCCGCTCGCGCTCGGATTCGCGTTCGTGGGCGGACTGCTGCTCAACCTGATGCCGTGCGTGTTCCCGGTGCTTTCGCTGAAGGCGATCGGCCTTGCGACGTCGCACGGCAGCGACCGGCGGGCGTTGCGCCACGAAGGCATCGCGTTCGCGGGCGGCGTCGTCGTCGCGTTCGCGGCGCTCGGCGCCGCGATCATCGCACTGCGCACCGCGGGCGAGCAGCTCGGATGGGGCTTCCAGCTCCAGTCGCCGGCCGTCGTGACGGCGCTCGCGATCCTTTTCTTCGTGATGGCGCTGAACCTCTCGGGCGTGTTCGAATTCGGCTCGCTCGTGCCTTCGCGCGTCGCGACGTGGTCGCTTGCCAATCGCCAGGCGAATGCCTTCGCGTCCGGCGTGCTCGCCGTTGCGATCGCGTCGCCGTGCACGGCGCCGTTCATGGGAGCGGCGCTGGGCTATGCGTTGAGCGGGCCGGCGCAAGTGACCGTCGGCGTGTTCGTCGCGCTCGGCGTGGGCATGGCGGTGCCGTATCTCGCGCTGGCGTGGTTTCCGCAATGGCGCCGCGTGTTGCCGCGTCCCGGCGCCTGGATGCAGCGGCTGAAGCAGTTGCTCGCCTTTCCGCTCTACGCGACCGTCGCATGGCTCGTCTGGGTGCTCGGTGCGCAGGTCGGCAACGACGCGGTGATGCGCATCGGCGCGGCGCTGGTGCTGGTCGCCTTCGCGCTCTGGGCGTGGCACGCGTGGCGGAGCGGCGCGCGCCGCCTGTGGAGTGGCGTCGCCGCGGCGGGTGCGCTGGCCGGGCTCGCCGTCGCTTGGCCCCTCTTCGCGGGCGGGCGCCCGCCCCCGGAAGCGTCCAACGCGCGGGTTGCGCGGGCGGTGGATGGCTGGGAGCGGTACTCCCCCGAGCGCGTGGCGCAACTGGTCGACTCGGGCCGTCCCGTGTTCGTCGACTTCACCGCGGCGTGGTGCATCACCTGCAAGGTCAACGAGCGGCTGGTGCTGCAGGACGCGCGCGTGCGGGAGGCGTTCGCCCGCGCCGGTGCCGTGCTGGTGCGCGCGGACTGGACGCGACGCGACCCGGTGATCACCGAGGCGCTGGCGGCGCTCGGCCGCAGCGGCGTGCCGGTCTACGTGCTGTACCGCAAAGGTCGCGAGCCCCACGTTCTTCCCGAGGTCCTGCAGCGCAGCACCGTCATCGACGCGCTCGCCGCCTCGTGACGTGACCGGACCGAACGGCGCCGGCGGCATCCCGCGGTGCCGGCGCGCGGCGCGGCCCGGAACCGCGTATCCTTTGCGGCCGATCCTTTGAGCGAGGGGGCTACGATGGCCGGGCCGCACGTCGCATCGAGCACGCCGCTAACTGCGGCGTTCCTGCTGTCCTGCATGCTCGTCGCCGCGCCCGTCGACGCGCGCGAGTTGATGGTGATCGGCGTCGACCAGAAGACGACCTGGGACGACGCCGGCAAGGCGGTGAACGGCCCGCCGGGCAAGGATCAGGTCGTGATCGTCGATCTCGCCGATCGGCTTGCGCCGAAGATCATCGCGCAACTGCCGCTGATGAACACCATCTTCGGGCCGCCCACGAACCTGCAGGTAACGCCCGACGGCAAGCTCGCGCTCGTCGCGAATTCGATGGACTGGGTCGCCGACGGCAATGGATGGAAGCCCTCGCCCGACACCAGGCTCTACGTGATCGACCTCACGGCGGATCCGCCGAAGCTGGTCGACACCGTGCAGGTCGGGAAGCAGCCGTCCGGGCTGTCGATCAATCGCGCGGGCGACCTGTGCCTGATCGCCAACCGCGCGGACAACTCGATCTCGGTGCTGAAGATCGCCGGTACGACGGTGAAGCTGATCGACGCCGTGGCCATCGGCGAGCAGGTTTCGCACGTCGCGATCGCTCCCGACGGCAAGCGCGCGTTCGCCACGAAGTTTCCCGGCAACAAGGTCGCCCTGCTCGAGATCGACGGCGACAAGGTCACCTACAACAAGCAGGACCTCCCGGTCGGACTGTGGCCGTACAACCTCGACGTCACGCCGGACGGCAGGCTCGCGCTGACCGCCGACAACGGGAACGCCGGCTCGGGCGACGGCAACGTCGACACGATCAGCGTCATCGACATCGAAGCGCGTCCGCCGCACGTGATCGACAAGATCGTCGTCGACGAGGCGCCGGAAGGCTTCGCCGTGAGTCCCACGGGCAAGTTCGCCGCGGCGGCGCTCCTGCGCGGGAGCATCAACGACAAGAAGGCGTTCTTCTACACGCCCCGGGGCGCCATTGCGCTGCTCCGGATCGACGGCAAGAAGGTCACCCATGTCCACGACATCGACGTGGGACGCGTGCCCGAGGGCATCGTCTGGAGCGACGACGGCCAGTACCTCTACGTCGGCAACTACCTCGACGGCGACGTTTCGATCCTGAAGCTCGACGGCGAACGCCTGGTGGACACCGGCAAGCGCCTGGCGCTGCCCGGCCATCCGGCATCGATGCGCGGGAGGGCGCGCTAACTTCGGGGCGATCAGTCCCTGATCGGCGCGGCCGCTGCGCCGATCGCATCCGAAACCGCCTCCGCGAGGCGCCGCCGCAGCGCGTGCTCGACGTCGTCGTCCTCGTCGCTCTGCGCAGTGCGGAGGAAGTCCGCGAGGCGCCGCAGCCGATCGGCGCCGGCGTCGTCGGCGGCCGGCTCGCCCGTCTCGTCGGCGAGGCGCAACTGGCGCACCGCCCGCGCCCGCTGTTCCAGGAGCTTCGGCAACTGCTCGTCGCAGCGCGCGATCGGCGTCGGGTAGCCGCTGACCTCGTCGTTGAGCGCGCGGCTCTTGCCGGCCAGGTAGTCGCGGAGTGCGGACCATGCCTGCGCCACCGGGTCGCGGGGGTGAACATGGCCGGGTCTCGGAAACGTCATCGGATGCCTCGATTCGATTGCGAAGTCGTTGCACGGCTGGCGATCGCATCAGTTTGCCGCTCGCGAGCTCGCGCGTACAATGAATTCATTACGTCGATTGATGCATTTCATTCATGAAAATCGACACGCTCGGCGTGCAGGCGCTCATCGCGATCGCCGATCAGGGCCATTTCGGGAAGGCGGCCGACGCGCTGCACATCACGCAGACGGCGCTCACGCGCCGGCTGCAGAACCTGGAGGCGTATCTGGGCGTCAAGCTCGTCGAGCGGACGACCCGCTCCGTCGCGCTGACGCAGATCGGCCGCGACTTCCTGCCGCAGTGCCGCCGCCTGCTGAGCGACCTCGCCACCGCGCTCACCGAGATCCGCGAAAGCGGCAGGGCGCTGCGCGGCGACGTTTCGATCGCCTGCGTGCCGACCGCGGGCGTGCAATATCTGCCGCGGATCATCCAGCAGTATTCGGCGCGCCATCCGCAGAACCGGATCAAGATCCTCGATCATGCATCGAGCGGCGTCGCCGCGGCGGTACTGCGCCGGGAAGCGGAGTTCGGCATCAACCTCGCGCAGCCGCACCACGCGGACCTCGTGAGCGTTGCGTTGCTGCGCGATCGCTTCGTGCTGATCTGCCGCGTCGACCACCCGCTCGCGGCGAGCAAGTCCCTGCCCTGGCGGCGGCTGCGGGCATACCCGCTGATCTTTGCCGGCGCGGAGAGCAGCAATCGTCCGTTGCTCGAGGTTGCGCTCGCCGCGGAGGACGTGACGCTGCAATCGTTCTACGAGGTGCAGCGCAGTTCGACGGCCGTCGGCCTGGTGGCCGCGGGCGTTGCGGCTGCCGTCGTTCCCAGCCTCGCCGTCCAGGCCGGCGCGTATCCGGACCTCAGGGTCGTTGCGTTGACCGATCCGATCGTCTCCAGGGACCTGGTCCTGATCTCCCGGAAGAACGCCGACCTGTCTCCCGCGGCGCAGGCGCTCTACGACCTGATCCGCAGCCAATCCACGCGCGCGACCGGCGGCCGGCCGTCGTTATTCCGAACGGCATAGCGCCGCCGCGGCGGCGGTTCGACAGGTATGCGAGTGCGTCACCCGTGCAAGGGCGGCCTCCCGCATTGGGAACCTGTCTCCCAGGCCACGACAGTCTTTCGATGGAGCACACCATGTATCGCAAACAGTTGTCAGGCAGCTTGCAGTGGACGGTTCTGGCGCTGGCGCTCGGTGCAAGCGGCGCCGCGCTCGCCGACGACAGCAGCATGAGCCGGCTGACCGGCGATTCGTATGCCTTCTTCAACGGGCTCGAATACCGGGCCGGGCACTTCAACGTCGCGAAGTCGCCGCAGCCGCAGGCATCGCAGCAAGCCGCGGAAGACTCGGGGAGCATGCCGGGCGCCAGACGCGCGATGACGATCGTCGAGCCGAAGGCGGCGATCGTTCCGCCCGCGACGTTCGACTACAGGAAGGGCACGTAGCCGCCGCAGGACGCGACGGCGTGCAAAGCGGGGCGGCCACGCAGCCGCCCCGCTTGGTTTTGGCCCGTCACGCGACGATGCGAGAGCGGGGCGGCCGCGAAGCCGCCCCGCCTTGCCTAGCCGCATCACGCGCAGACGCCGATCGTGCCGGACGCTGTCTGACGGCCGGAGCCGCGGACGATGTCGCGACGTGAGCGCTATTGCTTGCGTACGTGCACGACGCCGGTCATGAACGGGTGCACCGTGCATATGTAGTTGAAATCGCCTTCGTGGCTGAACGTGTGCTCGAACTTGTCGTCGGTATCGAGGCCCTTCGAGACGAAGCTCTTGTCGTCGCTCGCCACGGTGTGCGGCGTTTCGTCGCGATTGATCCAGGTGATCCTGGTGCCGGGCGCAACCGTGACTTCCTTCGGGACGAACGCGAACTTGGCGATGTCGAGCTCGACGCTCGGCGCGGGTTGTGCCGCTCCCGCGAACATCGCCGGCAGTGCAAAGGCCGCGCCGAAGACTAGCGCGAGGCCCGCGCCGAACCGAAGCCGACGGATGGTTGCGCTACGAAAGCCGTATTTCATGACACTCTCCCCATGGGTATGACCGATTGGCGACCGCGGGCGGCATGCCCTCTCGCGATGCTTGCGATGCGGCTGGTGACCCGGTTCTCGAAGCGACGGCGCTCGACGCAATCGCGCGGCGGCGTCGCTCCTGCGCTCACGCGTGATCGAGCGGCGTGTCGATCAGTGCGAGCTCATGCCGTCCGCGCACGACGCTCAACTGGCGCGTGCCGAGCAGCTTGCCGAGCTCGCCGGCGGGCACCGTCACCGGACCGGGCTCACCGATTCCCGCCTGGCCAGGCGTCGGCAATGGGTACGCGAGCGACATCGCCGTGTGCAGCGCGACATTGCCTTCGACCTTCTGCAGGACCTGGTGGATATGGCCGTTCAGTACGGTGACCGAGCCGTAGGGGCGCAACAGCGCCAGCGCCTGCGCGGAGTCGGCCGTGCCCCAGCCCCAGGGCTCCCAGATCGTCCACAGCGGAATGTGGGCGAGCACCACGATCGGCGTCGAGTGTGAAATCCCCGAGAGATCGCTCTTCAGCCAGGCGATCTGCTCGTCGCCCAGCGCGGCCATCGTGCCCGCCTTGAAGTTAAGCACGTTGTTCAGACCGACGAAATGCACGCCTTTCTGGTCGAAGCTGTACCAGGACTTGCCGTTGCCGTCGTGATCGAAGAGCCTGAGGTAGCCGGTCACGCCCTCGTCGATCGTGTCGTGCTCGCCGGGTACCGTGTGCACGCGGTCGACCCGGATTTCCTGCAGCACCTCGCGCGCCTTGCCGAATTCCTCGGGTTTCGACAAATGGCTGATGTCGCCGGTATGCACGACGAACGCGGGCGTCTGCGGCAGCGCGTGGATGTCGGCGATTGCGCGCCGCAGGCTGCCGACGACGTCGGGATTGGCCCCCTTGCGGAAGCCGATGTGCGTGTCGCTGATCTGCACGAAAGTCAGGGCGTCCGTCGCGGCCGCTGCGGGAGTGCCGGCGCTCGTCGCGCCGAGCGCGCGTGGTACGCCGCCGGATACCGTCCACACGACCGCCGCACCGCTCCAGGCGGCAAGACAGGCCAATGCCCGACGTCGGGCCGGATCGTGGCCGGAGGCGGTGGATTCGTGCGTGCTCATCTGGGGCTCCTGGTCGTGATGGCGGAAATGCCTGCATCCGGTCATACCGACGCGCGTGAACGTCTATTCCCGAGGCCGCGCGCCGGCGGTAGGACATAATCCGGCGTCGGTGCTTGGCGGTGACGCTCGCGCGCAGCGGGCGGAATAAGTCGGCCTGCGCGGCGGTATGCCGGGGACGAAGGGAGTGTCCGCTTGTCCGATCACGCGCGTTTCAACGAGCTCGTCCTGCCGCATCTCAACGCCGGCTACAACCTGGCGCGCTGGCTGGCGCGCGATGTCAACGACGCCGAGGACGTGGTCCAGGACGCGTGCATCCGCGCGCTCAAGTACATCGGCTCGCTGCGCCATGGCGATGCGCGGGCCTGGTTCCTGACGATCGTGCGGCATGCGTTCTACGACTGGTGCGAGCGCAATCGCCCGGCCGAGATCGCGCACGACGACGGCACCGCGATCGAGATGGCGGTCGATCACGCCGCCCCCGGCCCGGAACAGGCGGCGCTGCGCCGCGCCGAGTCGAAGGCCCTGGCGGAAGCCGTCGGGGAGTTGCCGCTGGCGTTCCGGGAAGTGCTGATCCTGCGTGAGATGGAAGAGCTGTCGTACAAGGAGATCGCGCGCATCGCCGACATTCCGATCGGCACGGTGATGTCGCGGCTTGCGCGCGCCCGCGCGCTGCTGCAGGGCTCGCCGCGTTTGCGCGCGATCGGCGAGCGCACGTCCGGAGGCGATCGATGAACTGCGCTGAAGCGGAAAAGCTGGTTGCCGCGTACGCCGACGGGGAGCTCGACTGGCCCCGCCGGCATTCGATCGGCAAGCACCTGCGCGGCTGTGCACGCTGCGCGGCGCAGCACGAAAGCGTGCTCGCATTGCGCAACCGCCTGCGTGCCGAGGTGCCGTATTTCGCGGCGCCGCCGGGCCTGCACGAGCGCGTGCGCGCGATGATCGCGAACACCCCCGCATCCGCGCCACAGCGACCGAGCCCGGCCCCCGATCGCTGGCGCTGGCTCGGCAGCGGCGCGCTCGCAGGCTGCGCGGCAACGGCGCTCGCATGGGTGGTCGGAACCGCCGTCCTCGAATGGCGCGTCGACCGGGATCTCACCGTCGAGGCGGTGAGCACGCACGTGCGCGCCACGCTCGACAAGGCGCTGATCCAGGTGGCTTCGTCCGACCAGCACACGGTCAAGCCGTGGCTGTCGGCGCGCCTCGACTATTCGCCGCCGGTGCGCGACATGGCGGCCGACGGCTTTCCGCTGCTCGGGGGGCGCCTCGATACGCTCGGCAAGCGCCCCTGCGCGACGCTCGTCTATCGCTACCGCAACCACATGATCGACGTGTTCGTCCGCCCGCGGGCGCAGCCGCTACCCGCGCTGCGGTCGATGCGCGGCTTCAACGTCGCGCACGCGAGCGTGGCCGGCTGGGACTGGCTCGCCGTGTCGGACGTGAGCGCCGACGTGCTGACGGCGTTCGTCGAGCATCTCGCGCGCGAGGCGGCGGCGCAGTAGGCGAGACGCTGCGCCAGGCGCGCCGCGCGACCCGCGAAGCGGTCGCGTTATTCCGATCCGCATAACGACGATGCCGTGGCGGTCCGCCCGGGGTGAACCACCCCGAGGAGGAACGAGCCATGGCATCGTGCGGGTCATCGAGGGCGCGGGCGCAGGTCGCCGCGATTGCAGTCGGTCTTGCGGGCATCGCGAGCGCGGCGCGCGCCGATACGCTCGACGAGCTCAAGGCGCAGATCGAGGCGCTGCAGAAGCAGGTCGTCGAGCTGCAGCGAAAACAGGCGGCGTCGGAGCGCAAGCCCGCGCTTCCCGATAACGTGGTCACCGGCGGCGCCACGAAGGGCTCGTTCAAGCTCCCCGGATCGAACACGTCGGTGGCGCTCGGCGGATACGTCAAGCTCGACGCCGTCTTCAGCAATCCGAGCGTGGGCGTCGACAACGCCGGCGACCTGTCGCTGAACCCGGCCACGATTGCGGTCGGGCCCGGCGCCGGCGACCACGAGCACAACCAGGTCAAGTTCGGCGCCCGGGAGTCGCGGCTGTTCGTGAAGACGAACACGCCGACCGCGTTTGGCGATCTCAATACGCATGTCGAATTCGACTTCTACGGCAACGACGGCAACGAAAGCGTGAGCAACTCGCACGGCCTGCGCCTGCGTCACGCCTACGGCACGCTCGGCCACTTCCTTGCCGGGCAGACGTGGACCAACTTCATGAATCCCGACGCGTTGCCGGAGACGGTGGACTTCGGCGGTCCGGTCGGGCAGATCTTCGACCGCCAGGCGCAGGTGCGCTGGACGCAGTCCTTCGGTCCCGGCGCGTGGGGCAGCGGCGGGCAGTGGGCGATCGGGCTCGAGAATCCCGAAACGGTCGCGCAGGTTCCCGGCGGCGCGAGCTTTCGCGCCGACGACGATCACGTGCCGGACCTGACGGGACAAGTCCGGTTCGACACGGCACGCGGCAAGTTCTCGGTGCACGGCCTGGTGCGACAACTGCGCGTCGATTCGGGCGCGGCCCCCACCGCGACCGACGCGAAGGTCGGCGGCGCGCTCAGCATCGCCGCAATCGTGCCGACGATCGGAAAGGACGACCTGCGTTTCACGGCGAGCGCGGGCAACGGCATCGGACGCTATTCGAACGGCTTCTTTCCGGACGCCATCGTCGGCAGCGACGGCCGGCTCCGCCTGCCTGAGCAATGGGGATGGTTCGCCGCGTATCGCCACTACTGGACCGATTCGCTGCGCTCCTCGCTCGTGCTGTCGATGGCGGGCGAGAACAACCCCGAGGGAGCGCCCGCGAATACCGAGAAGGCGACGCGATCCATGCATGTCAACCTGATCTGGAGCCCGGTCGCGAACAGCGACTTCGGACTCGAGTACATCTATGCGAGCCGCGAGACGGAGGATGGCCTCGCCGGGCACCTGAACCGCCTGCAGGCGTCGGCGAAATATTCGTTCTGACTCGGCAGGCGTCGGCGAGGTGTTCGTCCCGACTCGGCGCGCGTCGGCGAAGCATTCGTCCCGCGCCGGCCCGTTGCCGGAACGCCGCGGCGCGAGGCTCCTACGGTCGCAGCGCGAGCGTGAGGCCGAGCGGCACGAACACGATCGACAGCAGGTTCCCGATCAGCACGATCGACGCGACCTTGCCGGGCTCCTGCCGGAACTGCTCGGCGACCATGAAGTTGAGCACGGCCGGGGGCAGGCTGCCGAACAGGATCAGCAGGCCCTGCTGGGTGCGATCGAGATCGAGGACCGGCGCGAGCAGCGCGGCGATCGCGATTCCGGCGAGCGGGCAGACGAGCGCGCCGAGAAGCCCGATGTGCCAGTCGCCGAAGCTCGCCTCGTAGAGCCGCACGCCGAGCGAGAGCAGCATCATCGGAATCAGCGCGTCGCCGACGAGCTTGATCGCGACCGCGAGCCATTCCGGCAGCGGTGGATGGGCGATCGCGAACCCGAAGCCGAGCACCGTCGAGATCACGATCGGGTTGCGCAGCAGGCTTGCGAACTTCGCGTGGTGATCGATGATCCAGACGCCGAGCGTGAAGTGCAGGAGGTTCGAGATCGTGAAGAGCGCCACCATCGGCGCGAAGCCGGCCGTGCCGTAGGCGAGCACCGCCAGCGGCAGGCCCATGTTCCCGCAGTTGTTGAACATCATCGGCGGCACGAACGTGCGCACGCTCGTGTGCGTGAGGCGCGCGAACGGCCACGCGAGCAGCCCCGACCCGAGCACGACGCCGACGCTGCCCACCAGCAGCATCCGGTTGGCCGCGACGTCGAAGTCCTTGCTCGCGAGGGCCGAGAAGACGAGTGCCGGCGCCAGCACGTTCATGCTGATCCGGTTGACGACGAGCATGTCGGGCTTGACGCGCCGCGCGTAGAGCCATCCGAGCCCAATGATCGAGAACACCGGCAGGATGATGCCGAGGATGCGCTCGATCAATTAGGGCCTGTTAACGCTATGGGCGCGAACGCGAACGGGTGGCCTGGGGCGCCAATCAAGGCGGCCGACGAAGCGAAGACCGGGCGTCTTCGCGAGGAGAACAACGCAGAGTGGCGCCCCGGGTCGCCCGTTCCCTTCGGGTTGCTGCCGAAAACGCCCATCGCTGCGTTGCAAAGTCTCGCCGGGCGCTCGGCCCGCCTTCGCCTTCGCGCCTTGCGCTGGGCGTTTTCGGCCCTGCAACGGGTTCGCGTCCATAGCGTTAACAGGCCCTAGAGGATGTACTGCGCCAGATTGTCGTCGCCGGCGATACCCGCCAGGCGATCGTCGACGAACGCGGCATCGATGACGATCGTCTCGCCGGTGCGCCGCGCCGCGTGGAACGACACCTCCTCGAGCAGCCGCTCCATCACCGTGTAGAGCCGCCGCGCGCCGATGTTCTCCTGCCGCTCGTTGACCGCGTACGCGATCTCGGCGATCCGTCGGATGCCCTCCGGAGCGAACTCGAGGTGCACCTGCTCGGTGCCGAGCAGCGCCTGGTACTGGCGCGTGAGGCAGGCGTCGGTCGCCGTCAGGATCCGCTCGAAGTCCCCGACCGACAGCGACGAGAGCTCGACGCGGATCGGCAGCCGCCCCTGCAGCTCGGGAATGAGATCCGAAGGCTTCGAGAGGTGGAACGCACCCGACGCGATGAACAGGATGTGATCGGTCTTGATCATCCCGTACTTCGTCGTCACCGTCGTGCCCTCGACGAGCGGCAGCAGGTCGCGCTGCACGCCCTGGCGCGACACGTCGGCGCCGTGCGTGTCGGTGCGCGCGGCGATCTTGTCGATCTCGTCGATGAACACGATGCCGTTCTGCTCGGCCGCGGCGACGGCGCGCGCCTTGACGTCGTCGTCGTTGATGAGCTTCGCGGCCTCCTCCTCGGTCAGCTGCCGCAGCGCCTCGGGCACCTTCATTCGCTTGACCTTGCGGCGACCTCCGCCGATCTGCTGGAACATGCCCTGGATCTGCGACGT
>DASURV010000144.1:0-7922 GCA_036375455.1 Casimicrobiaceae bacterium
GGACCTGATGTCGGGCCGCACGCCGCTCACGATGGTGCGCATGGTCGAGCTGGACGACCTGCTCGGCCGCGACCCGGTCGTGCTGGACAACCGCGGCATCGCCGAATGGCTCGGCAACCGCGTCGTCATGGTCACCGGCGCCGGCGGATCGATCGGCGCCGAGCTCTGCCGGCAGATCGCGCGCTTCCGGCCCGCCCGCCTCGTGCTGTTCGAGATTTCCGAAGCGGCGCTCTACGAGATCAAGACCGCGCTGGTCGACGCGTTCCCGCAGCTCGGCGTCGTCGCGGTCGTCGGCGACGTCAAGCACGCGTCGCTCGTCGAGGAGACGCTCGCGCGGGAAAAGCCCGACGCGATCTTCCACGCGGCCGCGTACAAGCACGTGCCGCTGATGGAGGAGATGAACTGCTGGCAGGCGGTGCGCAACAACGCGTACGGGACGTGGGTGCTCGCGCGTGCGGCCGTCGCGGCGAAGGTCGAGAAGCTCGTGCTCGTGTCGACCGACAAGGCGGTCAATCCGACCTCGGTGATGGGGGCGACCAAGCGCGTCGCCGAGCAGGTCTGCCAGAGCCTGCAGGATGGCGGCACGCAGTTCGTCATCGTGCGCTTCGGCAACGTGTTCGGCAGCGCGGGGAGCGTGATCCCGCGCTTCGCCGAGCAGATCGCCCGCGGGGGCCCGGTGACGGTGACCCATCCGGAGATCACGCGCTATTTCATGTCGCTGTCCGAGGCGACGCAGCTTCTGCTGCAGGCCGGGCTGCAGGGCAAGGGGGGCGAGATCCTCGCGCTCGACATGGGCGAGCCGGTGCGCATCGTCGATCTCGCCCGCGACATGATCCGCCTCTACGGCGCCGATCCCGATCACGTCGCGATCGTGTTCACCGGCCTGCGTCCCGGCGAGAAGCTCTACGAGGAGCCGCTCGCGTCGGAGGAGGCGACGAAGCCGACGACGCACCCGAAGCTGCACGTCGCGCAGGCGCGCGCCGCCGACCGCGACGCGGTGCGGCAGATGGTCGCGTGGTGCGAGCGCGACCGGGCCGCCGACGATGGCGAGGTGCGGGCGCGGATGCGCGCCTGGATTCCCGAATACTCGCCGCCTGCCGGCGCGTCGATCAAGCCGATTCCCGTCGAGGGGGCGGAGGAGACGGTGGCGCTGCCGCTGCGGGCGCCGCGGCGGCGCTGACCGGGCGCCGGTTCCGCCCGCTCTCCAGGGCGGCGACGCGCGCCGGGCCGGTGAGCGTCGGCGTGTCTCCCGCCGCCAGGATGCGCTCGCGGCGCACGCCGTAGCCCAGCAGGAACGCCGTCATCGCCCACAGCTCCTTCGCGTTGCTGCGGAACAGGAAGTCGTCGGTCATGTTCTTAGCCACGAATCCGGCGAGGAGCGCGACGCCGACGACGCCGACGAAGGCCAGCGTATCGTCGCGCGAGCGGATGAACCGGACGTAGCGCAGCGCGAGCGCGGCGAGGAAGGCGGCGAACGCGAGCATCCCGACCAGGCCCGTCTGCAGCCACTGGCTCGCGAACAGGTTGTGCGCGTGCGTGAGCAGCGGGTTGCCGAGCTCGGCGGCGAGCGGTTTCGCGAGGATGCGGCGGCCGAAGCCATAGCCGGACCAGGGGCGTGCCGCGATCCTCGCGGTGACGTGCTCCCACAGCACGATCCTCGGGTCGCGCTCGATCGAGACCGCGACGCTCGCCTGCCGCGCGATGTCAGCACGCTCCTCGAGCACGTCGGCGAACGCGAGCCCGAGCACGAGCAGCAGCACGGCGAACGGTGCGATCCACCGCAGCGGCGTGCGGGTGAGCGTCTGCGGCCAGCGCAGCGCCGCGGCGAGCGACGCGGTCGCGAACACCGTCGCGAGCGCGATCCAGACGATCCGGTTGTCGGTCATCCGGGCGCTGACGACGAGCAGCGCGAGCAGCGCGAGCCCGACGCCCACCATCCTCGCGCCGCCGCCGAATCCCGCGGGCGGCGGCGCGATCAGCGCGAACATGAACGGCGCGACCAGCACGAGCCACGTCGACCAGGCGCCGACGCCGTGATGCCAGCGGCCGGCGTCCCAGGCGCCCGTCGCGCGTTCCGCCCCGATCGCGAGGAGCGCGAAGAACACGAAGCTCGCGAGCGCCGCGCCGATCAGCACCCTGACGCTGCGCGCGTCGCGCGCGGCCACGTAGAAGGCGAACATCGCGAGCAGGCTGTCCATCACCTCCCGCGCGAGCTGCCCGCGCGAATACGCGGCGTCGACCGACCACGCGAGCGACGCGCACGACCACAGGGCCCAGGCGGCGAGCGGGCCGAGGATCCATGGGCCGGCCAGCGGAATGCGCGTCGCCGGGTTGCGCCATCCGATGACGAATGCGCCGAGGGCGCACAGCGCCGCGCCGCCGAATGCGACGGACACGGCGAACGTCGCGGTGTTCGTCGGCAGCAGGAACAGGTAGGCGGCGGCGAATGCCGGCAGCCAGCGGTTGATATGATGGGTCATCGGGCTGCCGGAGGGCGCGGCCTCGACCGGACGCGCCGCGCGATTCTAACCGTTCCCAGTGATCCGTTTGGCTGCGCACCCGATCATCGCCACGCCGGGCTCGGCGCTGCGCCGAAGCGACGGTAGCGAGGGCTCGCCGGCGTCCCGCGTGCTGATCGTCAAGCGCGACAAGCTCGGCGACCTGCTGCTCACGACGCCGATCCTCGCCCGCCTCGCGTCCGCGCTGCCGCAGGCGCAGATCCACCTGCTCGCGAACGATTACAACGCCTGGGTCGTCGACGGCCATCCCGCGCTCGCGCGCACGTGGGCATTTCCGCGTGTGCGCGACGGCGGTCGGCTGCGCCTCGCCGCGGCGGTCGCGCAAGTGCCGCTCGCCTACCGGTTGCGGCGGCAACGCTTCGACTGGGCGTTCGTGATGGGCGGCGACGAATCGCATCGCGGGATCCGCCGCGCGATCGCGACGGGCGCGGCGCGGGTGGTCGCGTATGCGCGCGAGCCCGCCCGGTACGGCGCGCGCCTCACCGACCCGCTGCCGCCGCCGGCCGAAGGCCACGAAACGGCGCGGATGCTGGCGCTGCTCGCGCCGCTCGGATTGACGAACGTCGCGCCGCCCCTCGATCCGCCGACGTTTCGCCTGCCGCCAGATGCGCGGGCCTTTGCCGCAGGATGGCTCGCGGCGCACGGACTGCGCGAGCGCGGCTACGTCGTCATCGGCACCGGTGCGCGGCGCGCGAAGAAGCAGCCGACGCCCGATCAGGTCGCGCGCTGGTCGACGTGGCTGCTCGCGACGCGCGGACTGCGCACCGTCTTCATCTGGACGCCGGGCGCGGCGACGCGCGCCGGATATCCGGGCGACGATGCGCTCGCGCAGGCGGTGCTCGAGCGCGGGCTTTCGCACGTGCATCCGTTCCGCGAGCCCCAGCCGCTTCAGGCCGGCCGCGGCGAGGATGATCGCGGCCCGATCCGCGAGGCGCTCGGGCTGATCTTCGGCGCGCGCGCGAGCGTGCTTCCGGATTCCGGGCTGATGCACTTCGCTGCCGCGAGCCCGGGTGGCGTCCTCGGGCTCTTCGCCGATCCCGCGGACTCCGCGCCCGCCGCGCGCTGGGCGCCGCTCGGGCCGCGGGCGCGCTTTCTCGAAGCGCCGAAGCGGGTTGGCGAGCTTCCGGACGATGCGATCTTCGAGGCGCTCGCGCCGCTCGTCGACGCAGCGCCTACGAGTCCCTTCGGTACAGGTGCGGATTGAGCGTCGGATCGTTGTACATCTTGAACTGGCGATAGACGCGCCAGAACGCGCGGCCTTCCGATGCGCGCGCGAGCAGCGTGTCGAGGCAGCGCGCGAGATCGTCGCGCTGCAATTGCAGACGCGCGAGGCGCTCGGCGCAACGGGCGACGTGGTCGCCGCTCGCATCGTCGCGCAGCGTCTGCAGGCGCATGTGATGGATCTTGAGCGCGAGGATCGACAGGCGGTCGATCATCGAGCCGGCCGTCTCCGAGTTGTGCCAGGCGCCGGGACCCGGCGTCACGCCGGCGAGCCGCGCAAGAAGCGCCTCGTCGATGCGCTCGATCGCGTCGTTGCGCCGCTGGTTGTAGCCGTCGATCGCGCGCTTGTTCGCCGCGATCGAGGCGTCGGGCACGTCGGTGCGGCGGGCGAGGTCCTCCTCGTCCCACAGCAGGTGGTTGCAGCGGTGATTGGCGGCGATCGATCGCCACGGCTCGTCGGGCAACGGCTCGTCGTCGCCCCGCGCCGCGCCTTGCGGCAGGCGCGCGTCGTGGTATGCGCGGATCGCCGCCGAATCGATGCGCTCGAACAGGTGCTTCATCGGGTATCCTCCGGATCGCTCGCGCGCGGGCGAGAACGGGTCGGCGCGCCGGGGCGCGATGCAGGGCGGGAGTCGTTCACGAGGACGCCAGCATATCCGCGATCGCGCCGCGCACGGCGGTGACGTCGATCGCGGGCATGCACAGGTGTCGCGGGCATTCGGCGACGCTGCGTCCGCAGCGGCGCACCCACGCGATGTCGCGCTTGAACAGCACGCGCTGGTCGCGGCACGCGAACGGCTCGACGGTCACCGCGCGATAGCGCGCATCGCGCCAGAAGTCGCCGGCGCCGCACAGCACCGCCGAGCCGGGACCGAACAGCGTGACCGTCGGCACGCCGACGATGCGGCCGAGATGGGCGATGCCGGTGTCGGGCGCGACGAGCAGGCGGGCGTGCGCCAGCAGGTGCCACATCTGCGCGAGATCGAGTCGTCCCGCGAACGACGGAAAGTGCCGCCGCGGATCGACGGCCGCGACGAGCGCCGTTTCGTGCGCCCCGGACGACCAGACCGGAACGATCCCGCGAGTGGCGAGATCCTGCGCGATCCTGCGCCAGCGATCCGGGGCCCATTGCTTGAGCGGCGAGCTCGCGCCGACGTGCAGCACCGCGTACGCGTCGGCCGGCTGCGCGAAGTCCTCGCAGGGCGGCGCGGGCCATTCGGCGACGCGGAACGGCGCCGGGGCCGGCCCGTCGATCAGTTGCGCGACCATGTCGCCCCAGGCGGCGGGGCGGTCGGGATAGGGAACGAGCCGATCGACCTGCCAGCTCTTGATCCGTGGCCGGTCACCGGCGAAGGCGACGATCCAGCGTGCACGCATCGCGGCGGCGAGCCACGCGTAGCGGTTGTCCCCCGGGACGAGCGCCAGGTCGAACGGCGCCTGCCGATACAGCGCGCCGGCCCGCCGATGCGGGTCGAACGGCAGCGCGCGCACGCCGTAGGGCCGCGTCGCGTAGAGCGGCGCGATCGCGTCGGGGACCGTCATCACGATCTCGGCGCGCGGATGGAGCGTCGCGAGCTTCTTGAGCAGCGGCGTCAGCATCAGCGTGTCGCCGAGCAGCAGGTGGTGCGCGATCAGGATCCGGGCCGGCTCGACGGGAGCCACGCGCAGCCGCCGCCGCAGCAACAGCGCCCGGGCGACCACGCTCGCCCGCCCGGCCAATCGCCCCGACAGCGCCTTGCGGCGGCGCTCGCGCGCGTGCGGATTCGCGTCTTCGAAGTTCATCCATCGCGCTCCGCGAGGGCGCGGCGGAACGCCTCCTCCATCCGGTCGAGCATCGTCTCGAGACCGTAGCGCGGAACGACGTACGCGCGCGCGCGCTGCGCGAGCGCCGCGCTTGCCTCGCGATGGTCGAGCACGTCGTCGATCGCCGCGGCGAGAGCGGCGGGATCCTCGCGCGGGACGACGTAGGCCGTCTCGCGATCCCGCGCGATCTCGGGGATCGCGCCGGCATCGGTGGTCACGCAGGGAATCGCCGCGAACATCGCCTGCAGCAGCGCCTGCGGGACGCCCTCGTTCGCATACGAGGGCAGCGCGAACACGTCGAGCGCCGCGAGCCAGCGCGCGACGACGGGCTGCTGCCCGGCGAAGAGCACGCGCTCGCGCAGCGCGAGCGCGTCGACCTGCGCCTCGAGCGCCGCGCGTTGCGGCCCGTCGCCGACGATGACGAGCCGGGCATCGCGGTGGCGCAGCCGCGGCATCGCCTCGACGAGGTAGCGATGCCCTTTCCAGCTTCGCAGCGTCGCGACGATCCCGATCAGCGGCGCCTCCGGGGGCAGCCCCAGCTCGCGGCGCGCGGCCTCGCGCGGAAGCGGCGTGAGCGCTGCCGCGTCGATGCCGGTCGGCACCGAGTCGACGCGCGCCGGATCGAGGCCGTTGTCGCGGATCAGTTGCTCGCGAAGCGCCGCTCCGGTCGTGACGACGCGTGCCGTCGCGCGCCGGTACAGCCAGCGCGTCGCCGGATCGTTCGGCACCCGGATCGACACGTGCCGCGTGCGCACGAGCACCGGCGCGCGGCGCCGCGTCCGGCGCAGCCATTGGCAGGCGAGCGCCGCGAGCCACGTGTCGGTCGAGCTGTGCGCGTTGACGACGTCCACCGGTTGGGCGGCGAGCGCCCGCGCGAGCGAGAGCACGCCGTGCGGCCGCTTGCGGCCGATCGGCAGCGTGCGCGCCGGGACGCCGAAGCGCGACGCTTCCTCGGCGATGCGTGCGCCCGGCGCCGCGTAGACGACGACGCGATGCCCGCGGCCGATGAATCCGGCCGCTTCGGTGAGCGTGCGGATCTCCTGGCCTCCCCAGCCCATCGACGCCTCGGTATGCGCAATCGCAAGCGTTGCCGGTTCGCGGATTGCCACGCCGGGGCCTGTGCGGGCCCTAGGCGGCGAGCGACGCCGTGGCGAACTGCATCCGGTGCAGGCGCGCGTAGATGCCGCCGCGCGCGAGAAGCGCTGCGTGCGTGCCCTCCTCGACGACGCGGCCGTGCTCGAGCACGACGATGCGATCGGCGTGCTCGATCGTCGACAGACGGTGCGCGATCACGATCGTCGTGCGGCCCTCCATCAACGCATCGAGCGCCGCCTGCACCTGGCGCTCCGACTCGGAGTCGAGCGCGGACGTCGCCTCGTCGAGGATCAGGATCGGCGCGTTCTTGAGGATCGCCCTTGCAATCGCGATCCGCTGTCGCTGCCCGCCCGAGAGCCGAATGCCGTTCTCGCCCACCTCGGTGTCGAAGCCCTGCGGCAGCGCCTCGATGAACTCGAGTGCGTGCGCGGCGGCGGCCGCGCGCTCGACCGCCTCGCGCGGCGTTTCGGTCATCGCGCCGTAGGCGATGTTCGCCGCGATCGTGTCGTCGAACAGCAGCACGTCCTGCGAAACGAGCGCGATCTGCGCGCGCAGGCTCTTGAGCGTCAGCGTCGTGATGTCGTGACCGTCGACGAAGAGGCGCCCCGCCGTCGCCTCGTAGAAGCGCGGGATCAGGTTGACGAGCGACGTCTTGCCGCTGCCGGAGCTGCCGACGAGCGCGACGGTCTCGCCCGGGCGCACCGCCAGCGACACGTCGCAGAGCGCCTCGCGCTCGGCGCCCGCGTAGCGCAGCGAGATGCGGTCGAAGCGCAGCTCGCCCCGGGCGCGCTCGAGGTCGACCGAGCCTTCGTCCGGCTCCACGTCGCGGTCGAGGAGCCCGAAGATGCTCTCGGCCGCGGCGAGCCCGCGCTGGATCGCGGCATTGACGCCGGACAGCGACTTCAGCCGCTCGAGCAGCGTCAGCAGCGCCACCACGTAGGACGCGAACGTGCCAAGGTCGAGGCTCCCGGCATGACTCTGCGCGAGCGCGACCCAGACGATGACGCCGACGGCGATCGCGGCGAGTATCTGGCTGATCGGCGAGCTCAGCGCGGTCGCGGACGACTGCTTGGTCATCGAGGTGCGCAGCGCGTTCGCCGCCTTGACCGCGCGCGCCCTCTCGTAGGCCTCGCCGCCGAAGATGCGCACGATCCGGTGCCCGCCGATCATCTCCTCCAGCACGTGCGTCATCGAGCCGGTGCGCGTCTGCACGTCGCGGGCGATGCGCCGCAGACGCCGGCTGAAATAGCGGATGACGACGGCGACGATCGGCAGCACGAAGAA
>DASURV010000145.1:0-4691 GCA_036375455.1 Casimicrobiaceae bacterium
GAGGCGATCCCGTGCGTCACCGCATCGGCCGCCTCGTTGGCGAGCGCGGCGACCGTGCGCAGCACGACCAGGCCGGCGACGTCGTCGAGCGGTGAGACGGCGATCCCCGCCGCCTGCAGCGCGCCCACCGCCGCGTCGAACGCCGACGGCTCGCACGAGTCGGCGCGCGCCAGCGCGAGGCGCGTGCACGCCGCGTAATCGAGCGCGAGGTCGAACAGCACGAGATTGCCCGCGCCGGTCGCCGCCGCGTGCGCCGTCGCGGTGCGGCCGTCGGACAGCGCGAGCACCGTCTCGCCGATCTCGAACGCCCCGTCGGGGAACCCTTCGCGCATCGCGAGCCGCTCGCTCGCGATGCCCGCCCGCGTGAAGCGCTCGAGGAGGGGCCGCGCTAGCCCTACGTCGCCGCGCACCGCGATGCGCTGCGGCGCCGGCCGCGCGGCAGCGGTCGCCGGCGGCGGACGCGTGGCGCCTTCCGCGTAGTCGTAGAACCCGCGCCCGCTCTTGCGTCCGAAGTAGCCGGCCGCGACGCGCTCCTGCTGCAGCACCGACGGCGCATAGCGCGGATCGTGGTAGCACGCCTCCCACACGGTGCGCGTGACGGCGAAGTTCACGTCGTTGCCGATCAGGTCCATCAGCTCGAATGCGCCCATCCTGAACCCGCCCGCCTCGCGCAGCAGCGAATCGAGCGTCGCCTCGTCGGCGGCGCGCTCGGCGAGCAGGCGCAGCGCCTCGCCGTAGAAGGGACGCGCGCAGCGATTGACGATGAATCCCGGCGTCGACGTCGCGCGCACCGGCTGCTTGCCCCACGCGGCGGCCGTCGCGACGACGGTCTCGGCGGTCGCTTCGCTCGTCGCGAGCCCGCTCACCACCTCGACGAGCTGCATCAGCGGCACCGGATTGAAGAAGTGCATCCCGACGACCCGGGCCGGGAACTTGAGTCCCGCGGACAACGCGGTGATCGACAGCGACGAGGTGTTCGAGGCGAGGATCGTCGCCGGCGTGACGATCTTCTCGAGCTCGCGCAGGAGCGTGCGCTTCTCGCCGAGATCCTCGATGATCGCCTCGACGACGAGGCGCGCGCTCACGCAGTCGCCGAGCGCGTGCACCGCCACGATCCGCGCTCCCGCCGCTTCGGCCTCCGCCGGGTCGAGCTTGCCCTTGGCGGCGAGCCCGCCGAGCGTCTGCCCGATCTGTGCACGCCCCTTCTCGGCGGCACCGATGCGCGTGTCGAACAGCCGTACCGGATGACCGGCCTGCGCGGCGACCTGCGCGATGCCGCAACCCATCGCGCCGGCGCCGATGACGGCGACCGTCGCATCGCGCGGCAGAGCGGTCGACACGGGCGGGAAAGCGCGGCGGCCCGGGACTAGCGGCCGGTGAAGTTGGGGGCGCGCTTCTCGAGGAACGCGGCGACGCCCTCGCGATAGTCGGCTCCGTAGCCGAGCGCCCGCTGCGCGTCGCGTTCCAGCGCGAGCTGCTGCTCGAGCGTGTTGTCCGGCGACGCGTACAGCGCGCGCTTGATCGCGGCGAGACCGCCGGTCGGCGCGCGCGCGAGCTGCCCGAGCAACGCCTCGACCGTGGGCCCGAGCTCGGCGTCGTCGACGCACTTCCAGATCAACCCCCAGGCCTCCGCCCGCTCGGCCGGCAGCTTGTCGCCGAGCAGCGCGAGGCCCATCGCACGGGCGGTGCCGACCAGGCGCGGCAGGAAGAACGTGCCGCCCGAATCGGGGACGAGCCCGATCCTGCAGAACGCCTGGATGAAGCTCGCGGAGCGACACGCGATGACGATATCGCAGGCGAGCGCGATGTTCGCACCCGCACCGGCGGCGACGCCGTTGACGGCGCACACGACGGGGACGCGCAGGCCGCGCAGACCCAGCACGAGCGGGCGGTAGTTGCTCTCGATCGATGCGCCGAGATCGACCGGCTCCGCTCCGGGAGCGACGGCACGGTCGGCAAGGTCCTGCCCGGCGCAGAAGCCGCGTCCCGCGCCCGTCAGCAGCAGCACGCGGGCGCTCTCGTCGCCCGCGACGCGCGAGAGCGCATCGCGCAGCTCCTCGTGCATCTGCGTCGTGAAGCTGTTCAGCCGATCGGGGCGATTGAGCGTGACGCGCGCAATGCCCTCGGCGCTGTCGAAGCGGATCTGTTCGTAGGTCATGGGCTGGTGGACCTGGCTGGGATCTGGGATCGGGAGCCGGGAGCGAGGATCTGGGATCCGGGAGCCGGGTCCTGGACGTGCGCCCGGTGCTGCACGACGCGAAAGCGGTTCGCGACGTACGCCGCGTCGGTCAGCGCCGCATTGGCGGCCGGATTCGCGCCGGTGCCGTGGAAATCGGAAAAGGCCGCGGACTGGTTGACGAATACGCCGCCGGTCAGGTTGATCGACAGCGAGACGCCGACGTCTTCGGCCACCTCGATCGCGCGCGCGATGACGTCGTCGTGCATCGAATAGACGGCCATCGTGAGCGCGCCATGACCGATCACGGCGTCGCGCGCGATCGCGAGGCTGTCGTCCGTGCCGTTGGTCGCGATGACGAACGCGATCGGGCCGAACCACTCGTTCAGGTAGGTCGCGCGGTCGCCCCGCGCGAGCTTGACGATCAGCGGCGTGCGGATCGTCGCGCCGGGAAATTGCGCGTGCTCGATCGTGCGCGTGTCGAGCGCGATGTCGCCGAGCGAGCGCGCCGCCTCGAGCCGGCGCAGCACGCCGTCGTTCGACACCGCGCCCAGCACCTCGACCGCGCGTGCCGGGTCGGCGAGGAGCTTGTCGACGCCTTCGGCGAGCGCCGCCGCCACGTGGTCGAACGTGAGGTGGCCCTCCGCGGTGTCGATGCCGTCCTTCGGCACGTAGATGTTCTGCGGCGCCGTGCACATCTGGCCGCTGTAGAGCGACAGCGAGAAGGCGAGATTGCGCACGAGTCCCGTGAAATCGGCGGCCGAGTCGACGATCACCTGGTTGACGCCCGCCTTTTCCGTGTACACCTGCGCCTGGCGGGCGTGCTCCTCGAGCCAGCGGCCGTTCGCCGTGCTGCCGGTGAAATCGACGATCTTGATCTCGGGACGCAGCGCGAGCGTCTGCGCGATGTTGTCTGCGCCCTCGTGCGCGACCAGCGTGACGACGTTCGGGTCGAACCCGCCCTCGGCGAGCACTTCCCGCGCAATCCGAACGGTGATCGCGAGCGGCAGGATCGCGTTCGGATGCGGCTTGACGATCACCGCGTTACCGGTGGCGAGACTCGCGAAGATGCCGGGATAGCCGTTCCACGTCGGGAACGTGCTGCATCCGATGACGAGCGCAACGCCGCGCGGCACGATGCGGAAGTGCTTCTCCATCCGCACCGGCTCGCCCTTGCCCTGCGGCTTTTCCCACATCGCCTGGGCGGGCACGCGGCGCATCTGATCCCATGCGTAGGCGACCGCCTCGAGGCCGCGATCCTGCGCGTGCGGACCGCCCGCCTGGAACGCCATCACGAACGCCTGCCCGGTCGTGTGCATGATCGCGTTGGCGAGCTCGAAGCTCGCCTTGTTGATCCGGTCGAGGATCTCGAGGCTCACGCCAACCCACGCTTCCGGACCGGCCTTGCGCCACCCGGCCTCCGCGATTTCGATCGCGGCCATCAGCGCATCGATGTCGGGCTTCGGATACGTGATGCCGAGCCGCGGCCCATAGGGCGAGCGCTCGCCGCCGACCTGGCCGATCGTCGCCGGCTGCGCCAGCGGGAAGCGCTGGTTCGCGAGCCGGTCGAAGGCCGCCTTCCCGGCCTCGGCCGCGCCCTCGCCGTACGCCTTCGGACTCGGCGATTCCGGAAACGGCGTCCAGTAGCCGCGGTTCGCAATGGCGTCGACGGCGCGGTCGAGCGTTGCGCGATGCCGTTCGAAAAAGGGATGCGACACAGGCGAGCCCCCGGTTCCGTTGCGATGCGTTTACTCTAGCACGCGAGCGCGTTCGCGACTGTCGAATTCACGCCGCCGTCGGGAATCCCTACCCCGTTCCCGTCTGGTCGAAATCGACGGTGATCCGGTCGGTCACCGGATAGCTCTGGCAGGCGAGGATGAACCCGCGCGCCACCTCGTAGTCCTCGAGCGCGAAATTCACGTCCATGTCGACCTCGCCGGCCACCAGCCTGCAGCGGCACGTCGAGCATACGCCGCCCTTGCAGGAAAACGGCAGCTCCACGCCGTTGCGCAACCCGGCGTCGATGATGTTCTCGCGGCCCTTCTCCAGCAGGAACGTTCGCTGCGAGCCGTCGATGATCACGCTCACCTCGCACTCGGTCTGCGCGGCGGCCGGCAGCGGCCGCGGCACGTGCGTGTGCTTCGGGATGCTGGCCGCGAAGCGCTCGATCCGGATGCGCTCCGACGCCATCCCGTGCGCGGCGAGCGATGCGCGCACCGCGTCCATCATCCCCTCCGGTCCGCAAAGGAACGCGTAGTCGACGTCGCCGACCGGCACCCAGCGCTCGAACAACGCGTCCGCCTTCGCGCGATCGATCCTGCCGTGCAAGAGCTCGATGTCCTGCGGCTCGCGCGAGAGCACGTGCACGAGGTTGAAGCGCTCGAGATAGCGGTCCTTGAGCGCCGCGAGCTCGTCGCGGAACATCACCGTCGCCGACGCCCGATTGCCGTAGATCAGCGTGAACCCCGACCGGGGCTCGGTCGCGAGCGCGGTGGCGACCATCGACAGCAGCGGC
>DASURV010000146.1:0-36878 GCA_036375455.1 Casimicrobiaceae bacterium
AGCCTAGCGCGCCAGGGACAACGCGTGTCCGAGCGGCGCGGCCGCCGATCGGGCGCCGCGGCACGTACGAGAAGAACGTCGTGCTCGCGATCTCGCGCAAATTGAAGCGGGCGCTCGACGCCGACCGCAACATGCGCGTGCTGCTCACGCGCAACGACGATTTCTACGTCCCGCTCGCCGAGCGGGTGAGGAAGGCGCGCCGCGTCGAGGCGGACCTGTTCGTGTCGATCCATGCGGACGCGTTTCGCGAGTCGTCGGCCCGCGGCTCGTCGGTGTTCGCGCTCTCCGAGCACGGCGCCACCAGCGCCGCGGCGCGCTGGCTCGCGCAACGCGAGAACGCCGCGGACCTGATCGGCGGCGTCAATCTGGACGTGAGGGATCCGGTGCTTGCGCGCACGCTGCTCGACCTGTCGCAGACGGCGCAGATCAGCGACAGCCTCAAGGTCGGACGGGAAGTGCTCGAGGGTCTCGGCACGCACAATGCGCTGCACAAGCCCACCGTCGAGCAGGCGGGATTCGCCGTGCTGAAGGCGCCCGACGTTCCGTCGATCCTCGTCGAGACGGCGTTCATCTCGAATCCCGACGAGGAGCTGCGGCTGCGCAGCCCGCGTCACCAGCAGCGGTTTGCCGAGTCGATCGCCGACGGCATCCACCGCTACTTCGCGCAAAGTCCGCCGCTTGCGCGAGCCTAGCGCGCCAGGGACAACGCGTGTCCGAGCGGCGCGGCCGCCGATCGGGCGCCCGGCCTCCGCCCGGTTAGAATGCGCGCCATGCCGCGGTTCCTGATCGTCTTCGTGGCGTTGCTCGCGGTCTCGTTCGGCCTCGAATTGACGCCGTGGGCACAGGCATGGCTCGTCACGCCATGGACCGACGCGGTCGCGCGCGCTTCGGGGACGCTGATGCGCCTCTTCGACGCGAGCATCACGACGAGCGGCAACGTGATCGGCTCGAGCGCGAGCGCGTTCGCCGTGTCGATCGAGGCCGGCTGCAACGGCGTCGAGGCCACGCTGGTGCTGCTCGCCGCGATGCTCGCATTCCCGGCCCCGTGGAAGCATCGCGTGCGCGGCGTGCTCGCCGGTGTCGCCGCCGTGCAGGCGCTGAACATCGTGCGCGTGGTCAGCCTGTTCTACCTCGGACTATGGAGCGGCGACGCGTTCGAATGGGCGCACCTCTATGTATGGCAGGCGCTGATCATGCTCGACGTGCTGATCGTCTGGGTGATCTGGGTGCGCTTCGCGCCGGCGCCCGTGCCGCCGGGCGCGCCGCACGCGGCGGCCGCGTAGAGGGGTGAACGCAGGCGCGATGCCCGCCGAAACCGCTGCGAAGCCGCTGACGGTGCCCGGCTTCGTCGTGCGCACGCTCGGCTGGCTTCCGCTCGCCTTCGCCGCCTGGTACTTCGCGGCGCCGCTGCTGCTCGCGCCGGCGGTGCTGCTCGTGCGGGCGATCGCGCGGCTCGCCTTCGGCGACATCGTGCGCTCGGTCGAGCAGGCGAGCGCGACCGCGACGTTCGTGACGACGCTGCGCCCGGCGGGCGCTGCCCCGACCGGCGTGCTCACCGTCGACGTCAACCTGCTGCTGTATTCGTTCGGCCTGCCGATGCTGGCGGCGCTGACGCTCGCGGCGCGCGAGCGTGCCTGGAAGCGGCACCTTGCCGTCGGCTACGTCGCGATGCAGCCGTTCATCGCGTGGGGAACCGTGGCGGACTTCCTGAAGAACGTCGCGATCACCGCCGGCCCGGCGGTCGCATCGCAGACGGGATTCGTCGCGTGGCAGCGCGAAGCGATCGCGTTCGCCTACCAGTTCGGCTCGCTGATACTGCCGGCCGTCGCACCCGCGGTGCTGTGGGTTGCGATGCACGGACGCTTTCTCGCCGCGCTGCGGCGCCCGCGCGCCGCGACCTGAATCGCGGGCGCCACGCGTCGCTCGACGCGCGATCCTTCAGCGCACGCTCGCGCCGCCGCTGCGCTTGCGCGCGGCCTCGCGGTCGCGCAGCACCTTGCGCTGCACCTTGCCGGTCGTCGTCATCGGCAGCGCGTCGATGAACTCGATTTCCTTCGGATACTCGTACGGGGCGAGATGCTGCCGCACGTGCTGCGCGATATCGGCTTCGAGCGCGGGCGTGGGCGCATGTCCGGGCGCGAGCACGATGAACGCCTTTACGACGTTGCCGCGCACCTCGTCGGGCGACGGCACGACCGCCGCATTGGCCACCGCCGGATGCCCGACGAGGCAGTTCTCGATCTCCGAGGGCCCGATCCGGTAGCCGGCCGCCTTGAACACGTCGTCGGCGCGGCCCTGGTACCAGAGATACCCGTCGTCGTCCATGACGGCGACGTCGCCGGTGCGGCACCAGTCGCCGCTGAACTTCCTGCGCGTGCCTTCGGGATTGCCGAAATATTCGAGGAAGAACACCGGATCGGGCACGCCGTCGGGCGCGATCCGGTGGACCGCGACTTCGCCCGGCTCGCCACGCCTGCACTCGTTGCCGTCGTCGTCGATGACGGCGATCCGGTGTCCCGGATACGGCCTGCCCATCGAGCCGGGTTTCGCGGGCCACAGCGCCTGCGAATTGCCGACGATGTAATTCATCTCGGTCTGGCCGAACATTTCGTTGATCGTGACGCCGAGCGCGCCGCGCGCCCAGTCGAACACCGCCGTTCCGACCGCTTCGCCGGCGCTCATGATGCTGCGCAAGCCGATGTCGAACGCTTCGCGCGGGCGCGGATACGCCTTCATCATCAGCTTGAGGGCGGTGGGGAACAGGAACGTGTTGCGGACCTGGTAGCGCTCGATCAGGCGGAACGCACGCTCCGGGTCGAAGCGCCCGCGGTAGCCGACGATCGGCTGGCCGAAGTAGAGCGCTGGCAGCAACGCATCCATCAGGCCGCCGGTCCACGCCCAATCGGCGGGCGACCAGAACAGGTCGCCCGGCTGCGGATACCCGTCGTGCGAGTGCGTGAAGCCGGGGAGATTGCCGAGCAGGCACTGGTGCGGCATCAGCGCGCCCTTGGGCGGCCCGGTCGTTCCGCTGGTATAGATCAGCAGCGCCGCGTCGGTTGCGCGCGTGGCGGCCGGCGCGAAATGGCGCGACGCGCCCTGCAGCAGATCCTCCCACGCGACCGATCCGGCTCCGCTCGCCCCCGCCACGCCGACGACGTGGGCGAGGCCGGCGCAGCGCCCGCGAATCGGCGCGAGATTCGGCAACGACTGCGGGTCGACGAACGCGGCTTTTGCCGCGCTGTTCTGCAGTCGGTACTCGAGCGCTTCGGGACCGAACAGGAACGACAGCGGCACGGCGACTGCGCCGAGTTGGTAGACGGCGAGATGCGCGATTACCGTCTCCGGCCGCTGCGGGAGGATCAGCGCGACCTTGTCGCCGCGTCCGACGCCGGCTCCCGCCAAGGCGTTGGACAGGCGGTTCGCCTGCTGCTGCAGGTCCCAGAACGTGAACGCCGCACGTGCGCCGTCCTCGTCTTCCCAGTAGAGGGCGAAGCGCGCGCGATCCTGCGCCCAGCGGCCGCAGCACGCGCGCGCGATGTTGAAATCGGGCGGCACCTCCCACCGGTGGTCGCGGTGGATCTCGGCATGGCGATCCAAGACCATGCGACGAGTATAGCCGCCGCGCGTGGATCTGCGGATCGCTACCGCGTGCGCGGACCGCCCCGGGTCGTCGGACCGCCGAGCGTATGCGGGCCGCCGGCGGGCGGCGCCGCCGGCGTTCGCGCGCCCGCGTCGAGCGGCTCGATCGCGGTCCAGACCCAATCGGGCTGCTGCTCGATCAGTCGACCGAAGCGGATCCGATGGTCCTTCTTGCCGGTCGCCAGCCGATAGCGCTTCATCGGCTGGTATTCGACGGCTGGCACGATCAGCGACTGCACCATCGGCTCGCCGTCACGCGCACGCAGCGCAAGCAGCAGCGCGCCGAAGCGCCGGCCGTTGATCGTCGTCCCTTCGCCGTCGATCGAGTACTCGTCCGCGCCGCGCTTTCGCTGCTCGGTGAGATCGACCGAGGAGATCGTGTCGGCGATGATCCCGAGCCCGATCTCGGCCCGATCGGCCGACGTGCGTTTCATCCGGCGGATGATCCCGAGCGTCCAGCGCGGCTGACCATGAGGATGGATCGCGACCAGCGTGCCGAGCGAGACCGCGTTCGCCACCTGGATCGGCGCGACGAGCTTGAAGCCGGTCTGCGAGACGTCCTTCGCTTCCCACGGCCCGCCCGGCGCGGCATGGGCGCCGATGCGGCGGCGCGCGATCTCGCGGCGTCGCGTCGGCTCGTCGCGAATGCGGCCGAACACGGCGATGTCCATCGTGCTGTCGAAGCTCTCGCCGCTCGAATCGGTGAGGTCGAGCGGCTGCCGCGTCTCTTCCCTGAAGTAGCTCGCGATCTTCTGGAAGCCGACGATCGCGTCGACGGCGCCGCTCGTGGGGACGCGCTCGCCGCGGCGCGCGAACGGCTTGTAGTCGGGGTCGACCTGCGCAGCGAGCTTGGTGAAGAGCGTGAGCTGCTCGCTCCTGCGCGGGGTGCGGTTCGACAGCGGCTCGCTCTTGATCTTCTGCTCGAGCGTGACGACGTGCTGGACCATGACGGCGTGCAGCGGACGCGTGTCGAGGAACAGCACGCGGCTCTCGAGCGGACCCGGTGTGCGGCGGCGCAGGCCCTCGCGCCCGCCGAGGTCGACGAAGAATGCGTTGGCCGCCGGCGGCTCGAGCGTGAGCCGCAGCGGCGCGCACCAGTCGTCGAGCTCGCTCCAGATGAACTCGACCTGGCGTGCGGACAGGCTGCCCGCGTTCATCAGTTGCAGCACGAGCGCACGCAGGTACTCGTGCTCGATCGTCGTCGTGCTCGCATCGGCGAGCGCGACCATTTGCCGCTCGATCTGGTGCGAGCACGCGAGCGTCATCAGCGCGTGCAACTCGGCCCATTTGGCGGGAATCCACGGCTCGTGGCGAAACAGGCGCACGCGAATGTCGAGGGCGAGGTGGACGATTTGCCGGCAGACGAGCTCGGGCAGCAACTGCTGCCAGCGCGCGCTCTGCGGCCGCTCCGCGATTTCGCGGGCGAAGGCCTGGTAGGTGAGCAGGAAGCCCTGCGTGAGACCGAACAGCGCGGTCCACAACTGGTTCTCGATCCGCGAGCTGCGGCTCGCGTGCTCGACGTACTGCGAGATCAGCGCGCTGCGCTGCCCGCCGGTCTGCGCGTCGACGTGGAAGACCGCCTGCAGGCCGCTCGGCGTGCGGGTCGCGGCATCGCCCGCCACGCGTTCGAGCTGCGCGACGACGTCCGAGTGCGCGGCGAGCGTGTCGCCCCCCGGCAGCGTCGAGAGCCAGCGCTCCGCCGCCCGGACGTCGGCCAGGGGATTCTTGCTCGACCTGCGAAAACGGAACATCGTGCGTCGCGGAGCGTCAGGTGCGGCAGTGAAACGGCGGGCGCGCCGCGACGGGGACGACGCGACTCCAGAGGGAGCGCGGCCGGCGCGGCCGACCGGTAGCTTTCCGATTCGCGACGTTTGCAAGTTCCGGACCCGCCGGCGATCGGCCGGCGACCCCATGCGGCGGACCCGTCGATCCGCGTGGCACGCATCCTGCATCCCCGGTGTCGGTGCAGCACAACGCGCGGCCTTCGGCCTGAACTTTGCCGCGCGTGGCGTGCTGGGGACCGTCGCTACGCCCGTGCGCGACAACGTGCACGCGGCAGCGATGGGAAATGCAAGGAACAATGCACATGGGAATCCTGATCGAGGCGCCGTCACGCCGCCAGGACGCGTCCGGAACGCCGGCCAATTCGCCGGCGGTCGCCGCGGGCGAGCCCGCGGGCGCCCTGCACATCCGCGAAGTCGTTCGCATCACCGGCCTGCGCCGCGAGCAGCTCTACATGTGGCAGCGCCGCTACGGCTTTCCCGCGCCGCTGCGCGATGCGTTCGGCGATCGCGTGTACCCCGCCGACCAGGTGGCGCGCCTCAAGCTCATCAAGCAACTGCTCTCCGAGGGTTGGCGCGCCGGCGCGGTCGTTCCGCTCACCGACACGGCGCTGCAATCGATGGTAGGCCTGGCGATCGCCGAGCCGGCGCCGCTGCCTCCCGAAATTTCCAACGCGGTCCGCCTGCTGGGCGAGCACCGCATCGGGGAGCTGCAAAATCATCTATCGAAGCTGCTGGTGGGGCAGGGGCTGCGCAAGTTCCTCGAGCAGACGCTGATTCCGCTCAACGAGGCGGTCCACGAGCGCGTCGTGCGCGGCGAGATGCAGACCTACCAGGAACTGCGCTTCACCGACCTTGCGCAGCGGCTGCTCCGCGACGTCACCCGCCTTGTCCGGCCGACGCGCGACGCCCGCCAACTGCTGCTCGCGACGCCGCCGAACGATCCGAATCAGCTCGGCCTTGCGATTCTGGAGCTGCTGCTGTTCACCGAGGGCATCAATTGTCTCACCCTCGGGACCGGCGTTCCGGCGCAGGAGATCGCGGGCGCAGCGGAAGCGTATCACGCGGCCCTCGTCGTGTTGCTGTTCGATCGCGGCATCTCCGGCAAGATTGCCGGTCAGGAGATCCGCTCGCTCCGCCGCGCCGTGCCGGCCGAGCTGCCGCTGATCGTCAGCGGCCGTGCGGTGAACCTGCTCGCCAAGCCGATCGACAACGTGCAGGTTGCCGCGGATTTCAACTCCGTGATGGCGGCGCTGCGCGCGCGTGGGGTGCTCCCCGCGGCGCCGGTGACGCGCATGCCCGACTTGCCGGGAGAGACGCAATCGGCGTAGATTCGCTCGCGTGAGCTCGCGCGACGAATCGTTTGCAACCGTCGAAGCGCCGCAACGTGCGGCGAGGGGCCGCCTGCTGTGGCATGCGCTGGCGATGCTCGCCGCGGCCGTGCTCGCGTGGCTGATCTTCACCGCGTATCGACAGCCGGAATTCATCCTCGAGTTCGCCGGCATGCGCCTCTGCTGATCGCGGCTCGTGCGCACTGCCGGTTACGGCTCGTTCAGGAAGTCCTCGAGCCTGCGGCGGTTGCGCTTGGTCGGCCGCCCGGGCGCGGCAGCCGCGCGCGCCGCGCCGCGCTCGGCGAGGAGCCGTTCCCGCGCGGCGGCGCTTTCGGCCGTTTCACGGTAGAGCTTCAGCGCCTGCGGCGCGGGGCCGCGCCGCTCGCTCGTGTCGAGCACTTCGACGTCCCACGCGAGGTCCTGCTTGCGAATCGTCACGCGCGTCGCCGTGCGCACCGGATGCGCGGGCTTGACGCGCGCCCCATTGACGCGCACCTGGCCCGAGTCGACCGCCAGCGCCGCGAGGCCGCGGGTGCGATAGAAGCGCGCCGCCCACAGCCACTTGTCGATGCGCACGCGGCCGGCGACCGCCTTCGCGGGTCCGGCGTCCGGCGCGGCGCGCTTCATCGATTGCCGAGACCGCCGTACGTCCGCATCCACGCGGCGCGGTTCATGGATTCCCGAGACCGCCGTACGCGCGCATCCACGCGGCGACCAACGCGGCGTCCGCATGGCCCTCGTGGTCGAGCGCCGCGGCGACGCGCACCCGGTCCTCGGCGGGCCGGTTCTGCGACAGCTTGAATTTCGCCGCGAGCCGCCGGATCCGCAACCGGAATGCGACGATCGCACCGACGAGCGCATCACGCTGCCGCTGCGGCATTGCGAACTGCCACGGCGCGTCCCGGCCCACTTCGAAGCGCTGGACGAGCGCGTCGAGCACGCCGCGCGCCTCGGCCGGATCGCCGATGACGTCGAGAGTGCCGTGGGCGTGGATGGCCACGTAGTTCCAGGTCGGCACCGCCGCGGCAGGCTCGGCATACCAGGTCGGCGACACGTAGGCGTGCGGGCCGTGGAAGATCGCGATCGACTCGACGCCGCCGGCATGCCGCCAGTGCGGATTGGCACGCGCCATGTGGCCGATCAGCGTCCCGTGCGGCTCGCAGCCCGCGATCAGCAGCAGCGGCAGGTGCGATACGAACGGCTCGGGTGTCGCCGGGGTGACCAGGGTCGCGAACGGATGGTCGTGCATGAGGCGCGCGATCGCGGCGCGGTCGGAGGTCTCGAAGTGCGAGGGCGTGTACAGGCTCACCTATGTTCCGCTCCCGGCCGCTTCAGCGGCATCGTGTAGATCGTCATCGGCAGCGCGGAGTTGCGATCGAACATCGCGCCCGCCTCGACGCCGACCTTCGCCACCGCCTCGGCGGACTCGAGCTCGGCATAGCGCGAATGCATCGCGCCGAGCGCGAACTCCCGTCCGGAGCCCGCCGCCCAGAACTGCGTGTACTCGAATACCTCGCGCATCGAGAAGACGCCGAAGATCCCGTTGCCGTTCGCGATCAGGGCGGTGATCTGCGTCGACTCGTACGGATCGTCCTCCTCTTCCTTCGGGTTGAGGAAGTGCTGCTCCTTGAGGATCGGATGGAGCTTGCGAAACGTCTCGAAGATCGCCGACTTGTGCGCGAAATCGAGGTCGCCGTGCTTGGCGAGCAGGCTTTCGAACACGAGCTGGTGCGCCGCCGATCCGCACAGGCCGATGTAGGTGTCGCGATAGCGGACGATCTTGTCGTACGTGCGGTCGTGCTCGGCGGCAAGGCGCGTGTCGCCGAAGGTCGTCAGCGAATCGGCGGCGATGGCTACGGAGTCGCCCTTGCGGACGACGACGAGAGTGGTCATCGGTGGAAGCGGGGCGGCGATGACAGGGAGGCGCGCGAATCACGCTCCGTTTGCCACGGCTCCGGCGCCATTATACGGGGACGCCTCGGCCGCCATAGGGCGCCGGTGCGGGGAGCATCGCCGCGGGCGGCAGCCGCGCCGGTTGCCAATGCGCGATCGCCCACGCCCAGAATTCGCGCGTCGTCGACGGAGCGCCGGGTGGCGGCGCCTGCTGCAGGAAGCGCCACGCCGCCTGCAATGCGGGCAATGGCGACGCGGGCAGCGCCGGCGCGCCGGTCTGCTTCGACAGCTTGGCGCCGAGCGCGTCGATCGCCACCGGCACGTGCAGATAGCGCGGCGTCGGCAGGTCGAGCGCGCGCTGCAGGAAGATCTGGCGCGGCGTCGATGCCAGCAGGTCGGCGCCGCGCACCACGTCGGTGACCCGCTGCGCCGCATCGTCGACGACGACGGCGAGCTGATACGCGAAGAGCCCGTCGCTGCGCTTCACGATGAAGTCGCCGACGTCCGCGGCCAGATGCTGCTGCTGGCGCCCGTAATGGCGATCGGTGAACGCGATCGCCGCGCCCGGGACGCGCACGCGCATCGCCATTCGCTTGCGCGCCGCACGCTCGCCGCTGAGCCCGTCGCGGCAGGTGGCCGGGTAGACGCGCTCGCCGATGCGTCCGACCGGAGCCGCGGCCAGCTCGCGCCGCGTGCAGGCGCACGGATAGGCGATGCCCCTGGCGCGCAACGTCTGGAGCGCTTCCTCGTAGGCCGCGCGGCGCTCCGCTTGCCGCCACACCGTGCCGTCCCACTCGAAACCGAGGCGCTCGAGCGCACGCAGAATGTCGTCGGCGATGCCGGGACGCGCGCGCGGCAGGTCGACGTCCTCGATGCGCACGAGCCACTGTCCACCCGCGGCGCGAGCGTCGGCGTAGCTCGCCATCGCGGCGACCAGCGATCCGAAATGCAGCGGGCCGGTGGGGGAGGGCGCGAAGCGGCCGCGATACGGCGCCGCTTCGAGCGCGACCACCTCCGCGGCGTCAGCGGGGCGAAACCGGCGCCGACGTCTGCACGGCGGCGACCGACGTGTCCGGCTGGTAGCGCCTCGCGGCCGCCATGACGGCGATCGGGTATTCGGCCTGCCCGAGGCTGCCGTTGTAGCGCCCGAGCGCGCGATACAGATCGCCGTTCTCGACGTCGAGGTAATGGCGCAGGATCGTGCAGCCGTAGCGCAGGTTGGTGCGCAACTGGAACAGGTTCTGGTCGGGGCTGCCGATCAGCCGCACCCAGAACGGCATCACCTGCATGAACCCGCGTGCGTCCGCGGACGAGATCGCGTACTTGCGGAAGTTGCTCTCGTGATGGATGACGCCGAGCACGAGTTGCGGATCGAGGCCCGCGCGCGTCGCCTCGTAATGCACGGTCGCGAGGAATTCGGTCCGGCCCGTCTCGTCGGGGAAGCGCGCGGCGAGCCGCGGCGACATGTCGGCGACCCACGCGTGGACGCCGGCGCGGTCGCTGTAGCCGCGCGGGACCGGATTGTCGGCGATCGAGCGCTGCAATCCGCTGGCGACCGACGGCGCGAGCCGCTCCTCGACCTGCGCGCCGGCGCGCGCGGCGAGCGGCGCGACCAGCAGCGCTGCGGCAGCCAGCGCAAGCAGCGCGAATCGGGTCTTCACGTCCGGGCGTTCCTGATCCGGTCCTGGATGAACGAAACGATTTCCGCGACCGCCACTTTCGTGGCTGCCGGTTCGCGGCGAGCCTGATATTCGACGATACCTTCCTTCAAGCCTCGCTCGCCGATCGTTACGCGATGCGGGATGCCGATCAGCTCCAGATCAGCAAACATTACGCCAGGCCGCTCGCCACGATCGTCCAGCAGCACTTCGATGCCCGCGGCGGCGACCTGCCCGTGCAGGCGATCGGCGCATTCACGCACGCTCTCGCTGCGGTCGTAGCCGATCGGCGCGATCGCCACGGCAAATGGTGCCATCGCCGCCGGCCAGACGATACCCCGTTCGTCGTGATTTTGCTCGATCGCCGCGGCGACCACGCGCGTGACGCCGATCCCGTAGCAGCCCATCTGGACGGCGTGCGAGCGCCCCGCGGCATCGAGATAGGTTGCGCCCATCGCTGTAGAGTACACGTCGCCCAGCGCAAAGACGTGCCCGACCTCGATCCCGCGCACGATCGCGAGCGTGCCCTTGCCGTCCGGCGACGGGTCGCCGGCGACGACGTTGCGGATGTCGGCGACGCGATCCGGCTCCCGGCAATCACGCCCGAAATTCACGCCCCGCAGGTGGAAGTCGGCCTCGTTCGCGCCGCAGACGAAATCGCTCATCGCCGCGACCGCGCGATCGACGATGAGCGGCATCCCGGCCGCGATCCCGACCGGGCCGAGGTAGCCGGGACGGCAGCCGGTCGCGGCGACGATCTCGGCCTCGCTCGCCCAGCGCCAGGGTCCGAGGCCCGGCAGCTTGCCGATATTCACCTCGTTGCCCATGTGATCGCCGCGCACGAGCAGCATCTGCACGCGCTCCTGCGCATGGATCAGCAGGCACTTGACCGTGCGCGCGAGCGGCAGCGCGAGCAACTGCGCAACCTCCTCGCACGTCGCCTGTCCGGGTGTGGGCACCTTCTGCATCGTCTCGGCGGGCGCGGCGCGCGCCGCCGCCGGCGCGAGCGCCTCGGCCTGCTCGACGTTCGCGGCGTAGTCGGACGCGTCGCTGTACGCGATCGCGTCCTCGCCCGATTCGGCGAGCACCTGGAACTCATGCGAGGCGAAGCCGCCGATGGCGCCCGTATCCGCCTCCACGGCGCGAAACGTGAGGCCGAGCCGCGCGAAGATCCGCGCGTACGCGTCGTACATCGCGCGATACGACACCATCAGCGCGTCGCGGTCGACGTCGAACGAGTACGCGTCCTTCATCAGGAATTCGCGGCCGCGCATCACGCCGAAGCGGGGACGGATCTCGTCGCGGAACTTGACCTGGATCTGGTACAGGTTCACCGGAAGCTGGCGGTAGCTGCGGATGTCCTTGCGCACGATGTCGGTCACCACTTCCTCGTGCGTCGGCCCGAACAGGAAGTCGCGCTGCTGGCGATCCTTGATCTTCAACAGCAGCGGGCCGAACTTGTCCCAGCGGCCGGTCTCCTCCCACAGCTCGGCCGGCAGGATGTGCGGCAGGTACGATTCGAGCGCGCCGGCCCGGTTCATCTCCTCGCGCACCACCTGCTCGACCTTGCGCAGCGTCAGCAGGCCCAGGGGCAGCCAGCTATAGATGCCCGACGACACCTTCTTGATCATGCCGGAGCGCAGCATCAGCTTCTGGCTCGCGACTTCCGCCTCGGCGGGCGCTTCCTTCAGGGTGCTGAGATAGAACCTCGAGACGCGCATCGGCGGGGCGGCCGCAGTCGGCAAAGGCGCGATTTTATCGTTGTTTCGCGCGGCCACGGCGCGCGTGCGAGAATCGGCGCGCTTCGCCGCTCGCATTCCAGGCCGAGCGGAGCGAGCGTGGGGGGGTTGATCCTGGTTGCCGATCTCGTCGACCCGCGATCGTGGCCCGCACCGGATCCCGGTGATGCATTCGCAGCGCGGCTGCACGCCGCCGCGCGGGATGCCATCGTGGCGCCGACGCGCCGCGAGGCCGATGCGTTCGATGCGGCGGCACGGGCGCTCCTCGAATCGGCCGTTGCGGCGGCTCGCGGCGACGCGCTCGCCGCTGCGCTCGAGCGCGCGCCCTCGCTCGGCGTCGCGCGGCACCTGCGGCGGCTTCTCGCCGAGATCGAGCGCGGCGATCCGCAGTCGAGCCAAACGCTGACGACGACGCTGTTCGCGATTCCGGTGATCGTCGTCGCAGCCCTCGATGCGCGCGAGCGGCCGATGAGGCTGTCGGGCACGCTGCCCGATGCGCAGGCGCTGGCGGCGATCCTGCGCGAAGGGCGTGCGTTCGGCGGCTGCGAGACGTTCGCGCTGTCGAGCGCGCTCGTCGGCGCCGATGCGATCGACGTCGCGGCATTGCCCGCGCTGCTCGCTCACGCCGGCGCTGCCGGTCCCGGCGTCGCATCGCTCGATCTGCCGCCCGCTGCAATCGACGTGGGCGACCGCGGCGAGCGCGTGCACCTTCGGTTCATCCCGGGCGCGGTGCTCACGCCGCCGCGAATCGATCCGCTGGCCGAGGCGGCCGTCGGCAAGTGGGGGATCCCGTTCGCGCAAGCGGTGGCGAAGGCGCTGCGCGCGCCGGGAACGTCGCTGTTGGCGCTGCCCCGCGCCGCGCAGCGGCTGCTGCCGGCGGTGCAGACGGGGCGCGCCGTCCAGCGCGACGTATCGGCGCAGCTTTTCGCAAGCAACGCGATCCGCAGGCTTCGCGCCGCCTACGGCGAGCCCGGTGCGGTCATCAGCTCGCACCGTGCCGCCGCCGCGCCCGGTGGCGGCGAATTGCGGCTGTCGCTCTCGGCGGTCTTCGCGCCCGGGGAGGCGGAAGGCTTCCGCTGCCCGGTCTATCCGTACGAGGCGATCGCCGACGTCGCCGAAATGCTGCAGGCGCTCATGCGCGATTGCCGCGTCGCCGACGTGCGCGTCGTCCCGGGCGTCCACGAGGACATCGACCCGCTGACGCGCGCGCCGCTGTTCTTCAAGACGGCCGCCGTCGACGCGCTCCACTGATCGCCGAAGCCGCGGCGGTCTGCGCGCAGGTCCGGCGGCACGGCCCGATCGAGCGCAACGCGCATTCCGCTTGCCGGGGCCGCCTCGCGCCGCTTGACCCGCCCGATGCCGCTCACGTGCTCGGTCACTTTCGGGTCGCCGATGTATTCGATGACGCCCGCGCCCGAGATGCTCGCGCGAAGCGTCCGCTCGGCATGGATCAGCACGTTGCCGACGCCGCTCACCGAGACCGTGACATCGCTCGCGTGCAGGCGATCGGCGCGATACGAGCCCGCGCCGGAGATCGAGACGGTCTCGTCCTCGACGCGTCCTGCGAGCTCCGCCTGCAGCGCACCGGAGCCGTCCACGCGCAGCGACGTCGCACGCAGATCGTCGATCGTGACCGCCGATCCGCCCGACGCCTGGATCCGCAGCGACGACGCCGTGAGTGCGGGGACGCGGAGCTTGACCGTGCCTCCGACCGCGATGGCGTCGAGCGTGCGAAAGCGGATCGTAATGCCGGCCGGCTCCGACTGCCGCCGTCCCCCGAGGAGGCCCCCCCACCAGCGGCGCCGGTCGTGCGCCGTCACGACCAGGCGGCCCCGCGACACGTCGGCGTCGACCAGAACGCCGCGACCCGGCGCGTCGACCTCGATCGCCTCGCTGTCGCCCTGCGCCAGCGTCACGCGCGCGGTGCCGCCGACCTCGATCTCGTGAAACGGCGCAAGATCGCGGTGTGCGATCGGCATCGGCCGATGCCCCGAGGCGCCGATCCGCGTCAATGTCCACCACGCGAGCGCGGCGGAAACCAATACGGTGGCGAGGATCAGCCAGGGCAGCGACGAGCGGGGCATGGGCACGGCTTGCGCAGGGTGGGCAACACGGTTGGATGCGAAAGCGGCGGCGGCGGGATTCACCGGTCGCGGGCTGTGGACAAGGCTACGCTCGATTCCGGGCTTGACAATTCCGCGCAATTACTGGATACTGAATTCGGAATGCAATAATTCGACACGTAGAACAACCGCAACGCGCTGATTCTGCAAGGAGAAGTCGTGGAGCAGACAACGGAACCGATCCGCGTCATCATCGCCAAGGTCGGACTGGACGGCCATGATCGGGGCGTGAAGATCGTCGCGCGCACGCTGCGCGACGCCGGAATGGACGTCATCTACACCGGCTTGCATCGCACGCCGGAGGAGGTGGTCGAGGCGGCGATCCAGGAGGACGTCGACGTCATCGGCGTGAGCATCCTCTCCGGGGCCCACATGACGGTCTTCCCGCGCCTCGTGAGCCTGCTGAAGGAGCGCAGCGCCGACGACATCCTGGTCGTCGGGGGCGGCGTGATCCCCGACGAGGATCTGCCGAAGCTCAAGGCACTCGGCGTCAGGGACATCCTGCTGCAGGACACTCCGCCGGCGGCGATCGTCGACATGATCCGGCGCATCGTTGCCGAGCGCGGCGCACGATGATGGAACAGTGGTCGTTCCCCCCGAGGTTCGACGCGGAGTACCTGCCGCCCGCCGCGTCGCGCTACTGGTTCCCGCGGCGCGAAACGATGCCCGCGGGCGAGCGCGACCGGGCGATCCTCGCGCGGCTGCAGCAACTGACGCGCTATGCGTGGGACACGTCGCCGTTCTACCGGCGCAAGTGGGACGCGGCCGGATTCCATCCGGATCACCTGCGCACGCTCGAGGACTTCGAGTCGAAAGTGCCGGTCATCGACAAGAAGGACCTGCGCGAGGCGCAGTCGCGCGTGCCGCCGTTCGGCGACTACCTGTGCGTGCCCGAGCACGAGGTCCATCACATCCACGGCACGTCGGGGACTACCGGGCGGCCCACCGCGTTCGCCATCGGCCGCGCCGATTGGGACGCGATCGCCAATGCGCATGCCAGGATCATGTGGGGGATGGGCATCCGGCCGGGCGACATCGTGTTCGTCGCCGCGATATTCAGCCTGTACATGGGATCGTGGGGGGCGCTGTCGGGTGCGGAGCGCCTGCGCGCGAAGGCGTTTCCGTTCGGGGCCGGGGCGCCCGGCATGACGGCGCGCGCGGCGATGTGGCTCGACCTCGCGAGGCCCGCGGCCCTGTACGCGACGCCGTCGTTCGCGTTGCATCTGGCCGAAGTCGCGCGGACCGAAGGCTACGATCCGCGCACGTTCGGGCTGAAGACGATGTTCTTTTCCGGGGAGCCGGGCGCCTCGGTGCCCGGCGTGCGCGACCGCATCGCCGCCGCGTACGGCGCGCGCGTGGTCGACTGCGGGTCGATGGCGGAGATGACGCCGTTCATGCACGTCGGCGGCAGCGCGCAGACCGACGGCATGCTGTGCTGGCAGGACATCGTCTACACGGAGGTCTGCGACCCGCAGACGTTCCGGCGCGTTCCGTACGGACAGCGCGGCACGCCCGTGTACACGCATCTGGAGCGGACGTCGCAGCCGATGATCCGCCTCGCGTCGGGCGACCTCACGCGGTGGGAAGACGGCCCGACGCCGTGCGGCCGCACGTATCCGCGCCTGCCGCAGGGCATCTTCGGGCGCATCGACGACATGTTCACGATTCGCGGCGAGAACGTCTATCCGAGCGAGGTCGACGCCGTGCTCAACCAGTTGCCGGGGTACGGCGGCGAGCACCGCATCGTCATCTCGCGCGAGGGCGCGATGGACGAGCTCTTGATCCGCATCGAGATCGCGCCCGGGCACGATGCGCAGGGCGCGCCGGCGCTGCGCGACGAGGCCGGGCGGCGCCTGCAGAAAATGCTGGGGCTGCGCTCGAGGATCGAAGTCGTCGCTCCCGGCACGTTCGCGCGCACCGACTTCAAGGCGCGCCGCGTGATCGACGATCGCGAGGTGTTCCGCGAGATGAACGCGCGGATCCAGGATCCGGGTTCCTGACCCTCGGTCCGAGCCATGGCCTACATCTCCTCGCCCGACCTCGCGCCGCGCGTGCTCGCCGGCGACACGCGGGCCATCGCGCGGCTGCTCACGCGCGCGGAGTCCGGCGTCGTCGAGGCGCGACCGACGCTCGACGCGATGTTCGCGCATGCCGGTCGCGCGCACGTCGTCGGCATCACCGGCGTGCCCGGAAGCGGCAAGTCGACGCTCGTCGCCAGGCTCGCCGCCGCCGTGCGGCGCAGCGGCCGCCGCGTCGCCATCGTCGCCATCGATCCGTCGAGCCCGTTCTCGGGCGGCGCGATCCTCGGCGACCGGATCCGCATGGGCGAGCTCGGCGGCGATCCGGGCGTCTTCGTCCGCAGCATGGCGACGCGCGGCGCGCTCGGCGGCCTCGCGAAGGGCGCGCTCGAGGCGGTCGACGTTCTCGACGCGGCCGGGTTCGACATCGTCGTGATCGAGACGGTGGGCGTGGGCCAGGACGAGGTGGAGATCGCGCGCGCCGCCCACACGACGGTCGTCGTGTCCGCACCGGGCCTGGGCGACGACATCCAGGCGATCAAGGCGGGCATCCTGGAAATCGCGGATGTCCACGCCGTCAGCAAGTGCGACAGGCCCGACGCCAACCGCACGATCGCCGATCTGAAGAACATGCTCGCGCTCGGGCTCACGAAGATGGATACCGCGCGCTTCGCGCCGGTCCCCGGAGCCGCGACCGATGCGACGCTCGCGGCGCAAGCCCAGCGGCCGCACGAGCGGCGAAGCGTCGATGCCGCGCCCGCCTCGTCGTGGCGCCCGCCGGTGATCGCCACGAGCTCGATCCGCGACGAAGGCGTGGCCGAGCTGCTGGCCGCAATCGATCGGCATCGCGAGGCGCTCGAGAAGAGCGGCGAGATCGAGACCCGCCGCGCGGCCATCGCCGAGCGGAGGCTGCTCGCCGCAGGCGAAGCGATGCTGCGCGAGCAATTCGTTCGGCATCGCAATGGAAAGCTTTCGGCACTGCTCGCGCAACTGCGCGAGCGCACCGTATCGCCCAACGCGGCGGCCCGCAGGCTGCTGCGCGAACTGCACATCGGAGGTGACTCATGAATGAAGCGAGCCCGCCGTCGGCGGGACCCGACGCCCGCGTCCGCGAGGCCCTTGCCGCGCAGGTGAATGCGTGGGAGGGCAGCGAGGTCGCGAATTTCGTCAAGCGCGCGCCCGAGCGCGCGGCCGAGTTCGCGACCATCGGCGGCTTTCCGGTCAAGCGCACGTACACGGCGCTCGATCTCGCCGACACGCCGCTCGAGGACATCGGCCTGCCGGGCCAATACCCGTTCACGCGCGGGCCGTACCCGACGATGTACCGCGGCCGCTTCTGGACGATGCGCCAGATCGCCGGCTTCGGCACGGCGGAAGACACGAACCAGCGGTTCAAGTACCTGATCGCGCAGGGGCAGACGGGACTCTCCACCGACTTCGACATGCCGACGCTGATGGGTTACGACAGCGACCACCCGATGAGCGAGGGCGAGGTGGGCCGCGAGGGTGTCGCGATCGACACGCTCGCCGACATCGAGCACCTGTTCGACGGCATTGACCTCGAGAAGATCTCCGTGTCGATGACGATCAACCCGAGCGCCTGGATCCTGCTCGCGATGTACGTCGCGCTCGCGCAGAAGAGGGGCTGCGACCTCCACAAGCTGTCGGGAACGATCCAGGCCGACATCCTGAAGGAATACCAGGCGCAGAAGGAATGGGCGTTCCCGGTGGCGCCGTCGGTGCGCATCGTCCGCGACTGCATCACGTACTGTGCGCGCAACATGAAGCGCTACAACCCGATCAACATCTCGGGCTATCACATCTCGGAGGCCGGCGGCTCGCCGCTCGACGAGGTGGCGTTCACGATGTGCAACCTGATCACGTACGTCGAGGCGGTGACGAAGACCGGCATGCACGTCGACGCGTTCGCGCCGCGGCTTGCGTTCTTCTACGTCTGCCAGTCCGACTTCTTCGAGGAGATCGCGAAGTTCCGCGCCGTGCGCCGCGTGTACGCGAAGATCATGCGCGAGCGCTTCGGCGCGAAGAACCCCGAGTCGATGCGGCTGCGCTTCCACTGCCAGACCGCGGCGGCCTCGCTCACCAAGCCGCAATACCGGATCAACGTCGTGCGCACCGGCCTGCAGGCGCTCGCCGCCGTGCTGGGCGGCGCACAGAGCCTGCACACGAACGGCATGGACGAGGCGTTCGCGATTCCGACCGAGGAGGCGATGAGGATCGCGCTGCGCACGCAGCAGATCGTCGCGCACGAGAGCGGCGTGGCGAGCGTCGTCGACCCGCTGGGCGGCGCGTACTTCGTCGAGAGCCTGACGACGCAATACGAGCGCGCGATCTTCGGCGTGATCGACGAGGTCGACCGCAACGGCGGCACGATCAAGCTCACGCAGGAGGGCTGGTTCCAGCGCCGCATCGCCGATTTCGCCTACGACACCGCGCTCAAGAAGGCAGGCGGCGAAAAGCCCGTCGTCGGCGTCAACATGTACGCGGATCCGGAGGAAAGATTCGACATCGAGCTGCATCCGTACGACGCCTCGACCGCCGAGCGCCAGATCGCGCGCCTGCGGCGCGTGCGGCGCGAGCGCGACAACGCGAAGGTGAATGCGCTCCTCGAGCGGCTGGCCGAGGTGGCGAAGCGCGAGGACGAGAACATCATGCCGATCACGATCGAGCTCGTCGCGGCCGGCGCGACGATGGGCGACATCGTCGAGAAGCTGAAGACGCTGTGGGGCACGTACCGCGAGAGCCCGGTGTTCTGATCAGGTGTCGGGAATCAGGGAGCAGGGATCGGATGCGACGGTGTCTCCGTTGGCGCGGCGCGTGCCGCGTTGCGCATCTCGCGGATTCGATACGAGACTCGCATCATGTCCTCCGGTGATGCAATGTCGACACCGCTGACGGTCGCCGAATGGGTCGCGCGCTTCCTCGCGGCGCGCGGACCCGCGCGGGTGTTCGGGCTGCAGGGCGGCCACATCCAGCCGCTCTGGGACCGCCTCGCGGCCCGCGGCGTCGCGATCGTCGACGTGCGGCACGAGGGCGCCGCGGTGCACATGGCGGCGGCGCATGCGCTCTTGACCGGCGAGCCCGGCGTCGCGCTGGTGACGTCCGGTCCGGGCGTCACCAACTGCGTGACCTCCGTCGCCAATGCCGACCTCGAGCGGGCGCCGGTGCTGATCGTCGGCGGCTGCCCGCCGGCGCGGCAGGACCACATGGGCCCGCTGCAGGGGACGCCGCACGCGGAGATCCTGCGGCCGATCACACGCGTCGCGCGCACGTTGCGCATCGCCGATCAGGTGCTCCGCGAGCTCGACCATGCGCTCCTGCAGGCGCAGGGTGCCGGCGGCGCGCCGGGACCGGCGTATGTCGAGATTCCGGCCGACGTGCTGCGCACGACGATCGCCGCGTCGGCGGCGCTGCCCGAATACCTGGCGCGGCGCGCGCCGCCGCGAACGCTGGCGGATCCCGCCGCGATCGAGCGCGCCGCCGCCCTGCTGCGGGCCGCGCGCCGTCCGCTCGTCATCAGCGGCCGCGGCGCCGCCAACGCGTCCGCTGCGCTGGCCGCGTTGCTCGATGCGAGCGGCGCTGTCTACCTCGACACGCAGGAATCGCGGGGCGTCGTGGCCCCCGCGCATCCCGCGTATGTGGGCGCGATGCGCGCCGCCGCGATGCAGCAGGCGGATCTCGTGCTGACCGTCGGCCGCAGGCTCGACTACCAGCTCGGCTACGGGTCCCCCGCCGCATTCGCCGACGCCCGCTTCGTGCGGATCGCCGCGCACGCGGGCGAGCTCGCCGACAATCGCCCCGGCGAGGTCGCGCTCGCAGGCGATGTCGCGGCGACGTTGACGTCGCTGGCGCAGGGCGTTGGCGGCCGATCGCCGGCGCTCGATGCCGAATGGAGAGAAAGACTGCAACGCGCGCACGCCGAGCGCTCGCACAAGTATGCGACGGCGCTCGGCACGACGCCCGCGGGCAACGACGGGCGCATGCACCCGAACCGCATCTTCGCGGCGCTGCGCAGGTGCCTGCGCGACGATGCGATCGGCATCGCGGACGGCGGGGACATCCTGAGCTTCGCGCGGCTCGGGCTCGCGACGCCGACGTATCTCGACGCGGGCGCCTTCGGATGCCTGGGCGTGGGCGTGCCGTTCGCGAATGCGGCCGCGCTCGCGTTTCCCGACCGGCAGGTGGTCGCGGTGTGCGGCGACGGCGCGTTCGGGCTGCACGCGCTCGAGATCGACACGGCGGCGCGTCACGGCTGCAAGGCGGTGTTCGTCGTCGCGAACAACGCCGCATGGAACATCGAGCGCGTCGACCAGGAGCGCCATTACGGTGGCCGCGTCGCCGGGACGACGCTCGGCGACTCCGACTACGCGGCGATGGCGCGCGCGTTCGGCCTGCATGCCGAGCGTATCGACGACCCCGTGGCGCTCGACGGTGCGTTCGAGCGCGCGTTCGCGCACGCGCCGGCGCTGCTCGACGTCGTCGTCACGCGCGACACGCTGTCGTCCGACCTGGAGAAGGGCCTGAGCCTGGTGCCCGACTACCAGCCGCTGACCGCGTGGGACAATGCGGAGCGCGAGCGTTTTCGCGTCGACGGGCCCACCGCATGACGCAAGGCTTGATCCTCGATTACCTGCACTTCCACCCGGACGTGGGGGCCGGTGCGCACATCGCAGAGCGCGGCGCCGTCATCGGCCGCTCCCGTGTCGGCGCGCATCCCTCGTTCGGCGATTACGCGACGGTGAGGGCGGACGGCGAGAACATCGGCATCGGCGCGAATGCCTGGTTCGGCGAGCACGCGACGGTCCATATCGCCGACCGGGTCCTCGGCACCGTCGTCGGCGACGACGTCACGGTGGGCCGCTATGCCGTCGTGCACGCGTGCACGCTGGGCGACGGCGTCGTCGTCGGCGAATCGTCCGTCGTCATGGACGGCGCGAGCGTCGGTGCCCATGCGCTGATCGCCGCGGACAGCGTCGTGCCGCCGCGCAAGAACCTCGCGGGAGGCTGCGTGTACGCGGGGCATCCGGCCAAGGCGGTGCGGGAAATCGGTCGCGAGGAGCTGACCCGCCTGGCCCGCTCGCTGCGCGCGGGCGATGCGCCGCCCGAGTTGCGGTCGGCGCGCCTGCCGGCGTGGGCCGACGTCGTGCAGGCGCTGCCGCCGCCATCCGGCGGGCCGTTGCACACGCTGCACGGTCGAGCTCCGAAGGTCGGTCGGGCGTACGTGGCACCGACGGCGATCGTCGCCGGCGACGTGGTCATCGCCGACGAGGCGAGCGTCTTCTTCGGATGCGCCGTCAGCGCCGGCGATGGCCGGATCGTCATCGGCGAGCGCACGAACGTGCAGGACAATTCGATCCTGGCCACCGACCGCGCGCGAGGCGATCTCGTCCTCGGCGTCGGCGTGACGATCGGTCACAACGTGCAGCTCGGATCCGGCACGATCGGCGACGACGCGCTGATCGGCATGGGCTCGCGCGTCGGCGATCGCGTCGTGGTCGAGCGCGGCGCCTGCATCGGGGCAGGTGCGTGGGTCGAGCCGGGCACCGTCGTGCCGGCGGGATGGATCTGGGCCGGACGCCCGGCGCGCGCATTCCGCGAGCTGAAGGCCGCCGAACGCGACGAGTTCGCGCGGGCACGCGACATCTACGTCGAGTACTCGAGCGATTACCGGAAGCGGCAGGATGCGGCTGCCGCTACGGCGTCGCCTCGGCGTTCGTCGGCAGCACGACCTGCACGTTGACGGCCGCCTGCGCCAGATGCGCGCGCACGAGCGCAGCGGCAGCCTCGCCGTCGCGCTGGCCGATCGCCCGCAGGATCTGCTCGTGCTCAACCCAGATCGCCTTCCGGTATTCGCGATGCTGCAGCACTTCGCGCATCGCCCGCCGCAGGTGGTTCCACAGGTCGGTCATCAGGTCCACGAACAGGCGGTTGCCCGACAGCTCGTAGAGGTGCATGTGGAACTGCATGTCGGCGGCGATCAGCTCCGCAATCGAATTGCGGCGTGCCGCCTCCTTGCCGGCCGCGATGATCCGTTCGCCCCGTGCGATATCGACGCTCGTCGCATTGCGCGCCGCGAGCGTGGCCGCGAGCGGCTCGATGCCGAGGCGCAGCTCGTAGATCGAGCGCATGAAATCCCGGTCGAGGGGCGCCACCATCAGGCCGCGCCGCCCGGCTTCGCTCACGAACTTCTGCTGCTTCAGGAGCAGCAGCGCCTGGCCGACCGGCTGCCGCGATACGGCGAGCTTCTCGGCGACCGACTCCTGCGTCAGCCGCTCACCCGGCGCAAGGCGCCCGTCGCAGATCGCGTCGAGGATCGTGCGATAGACCTGCTCGACGATCGTCGGTGCGGGTTGCAGCGAGTCCATCGCCGGCGCCGAATGCGCGGTCTTCATCCTGCGATCATACCGTCCGGCACGATGCGAGCGTTGCGCTCGCGCCTACTGCGGTGCGGGCTGGAAGACGATGTCGCCGTACCAGGCTTCGGCGTGGCCGTCGGTGTTGTCGGTGTCGGTCAGCACGCCCACCGCCAGCAACCGGCCGGGCTCCTCGCCGAATGCACGGCGAAAATCGGCGCGCACGTCGCGCGCGAGCGACTGCCACGCGCCGACACCGGCGGGCCCGGACGAGGCGACGATCATCTGCACGCGGCGCGTGCGCGGATTCGCAATCAGCGTGCCGACCGGCACGCGGTTCGACCAGATGTACATCAGCGTCGCGTACGGCAACTCGCGCCCGGCGACCTCTTCCGCGACCCGATAGATGCCGCGCTCGAGCAGCGTGAGCTTCTTCCGGTCGCCGTCGAACTCGAGCACGATGCGCGCCGGTGCGTCCTCGCGCCCGGCCTTGTACGAATCCGCCTCGGCAATCAGGGCCGCGATCTTCCAGCGCCACGCGATCACCGGCGCATCGCGCAGCTCGAACTGCGCCGCATGACCGAGGCCGCTCGCGGCGTTGTCGGCGATCGCGTGCAGGACGACCGTGCCGTGGTCGTCGACGAGGTCGTAGCGCGTCGACCGCTTGCCGAACACGATCGTGACCGGCTCCCAGGGCGCGAGAGCGCCGCCCGGCTTCATCTGCGAGAAGCGCGGCAGTTGCGTAAGCGCGGCGGCGGCTTGCGCCTCGACCCGCGCCGCCTGGCCGAGGCCCAGCGCCAGCGTCGCCGCAAGCGGCAGCACGCGGATCGCCGCCCGCGGCAGCGCCCGGGTCGCCGCTCGGTATAATCGCGCCGTCGTGCGCGTCGCCGATCGCGCACCGCCGCCCACCACGCCCGGATGAGCCTCGATCGCGTACCCGCCGGCGCCGATGTGCCGAACGACTGCAACGTCGTCGTCGAGATCCCGATGCATGCCGAGCCGATCAAGTACGAGGTGGACAAGGAGACCGGGGCGGTGTTCGTCGACCGCTTCATGTCGACGGCGATGCACTACCCGTGCAACTACGGCTACATACCGCAGACTCTATCCGATGACGGCGACCCCTGCGACGTGCTCGTGCTCTCGCCGGTGCCGCTGATCACCGGCGTCGTCGTGCGCTGCCGCCCGATCGGCATGCTGAAGATGGACGACGAGGCGGGCGGCGACGCCAAGATTCTCGCCGTCCCCGTTGACAAGCTCTCGTCGATGTACCGGTCGATCGAGACGCCGCGCGACCTGCCGGAGGTTCAGCTCGCGCAGATCGCGCATTTCTTCGAGCATTACAAGGACCTCGAGCCCGGCAAATGGGTGCGTCTCGCCGGGTGGGTCGGTCCCGAGGAGGCGAAGCGGGAGATCGTGGAGAGCGTCGAGCGCCATCGAGCCACGCGTCGATCCGACGCCGTCTGACCGTTCATCGAGCGCGGCGCTGCCCGCCCCGCGGCTCGCCGGCCGCCGCCGCGGCACCGCGTACCGCCGCCGCGCGCACCCGCTATCCACGCTGCACGGTCCGGGCGATGGCGGGGGCGCGCGCGAGGACGCGAAACGCCGCCGGATCGACGACGCAGCTCGCGTTGAAGCGCATCCACGGGCTCGCGTCGTGATGCGGCCGGAACGACGCTCCGGGCGCAAGCCGCACGCCCTCGCGCCGCGCGCCCTGCGCGATCCACAGCGAATCGTCGACCGCCGGATGCCGCGCCCAGAGAAACAGCCCGGCGTCGGGCACGTGGTCGAGCTGCCAGCCCGCGCGCTCGAGCTCGTGGGCCATGCGCGCGCGCCGCGCATCGAGGCGCTCGCGCACGCGCGTGATGTGCTTGCGGAAATGGCCGCCGACGAGCATCTCGTGGACCACGCGCTCGGCGAACGCCGACGTCGTCATCGTGATCAGCAGCTTCATCCGCGTGAGCGCCGCGATCGCGTCGGGGTTGGCGACGACGAATCCCACGCGCAGGCTCGACGACAGCGTCTTGCTGTAGCTGCCGAGATAGAACGTGCGCTCCAGACGGTCGAGCGCCGCGAGCCGCGGCGGCGCGCTCGCCGCGAAGTCGGAGAAGATGTCGTCCTCGACGACGTAGAAGCGGTGCTGCGTCGCGAGCTGCAGCAGGCGGTGCGCGATGGCGGGCTGGATGTGCGTGCACGTCGGATTGTTGAGCACCGACATCGTGAAATACGCCTTGGGGCGATGCGCGGCCGCGAGCGTGGCCAGCGCGTCGAGATCCGGGCCGCCCGGGCCGCGCGGCACGGGCAGCAGCCGCGCGCCGGCGAGCTTCAGGTGCCCGAAGAGGTTGTAGTAGCCGGGGTCGTCGACCAGCACCGCGTCGCCAGGGGCAAGCAGATAACGGATCACGAGATCGAAGCCCTGCGTGGCGCCCGCGGTCAGCAGCACCTGCGACGAAGCCGCGCCGATGCCGAGCTCGGCCAGGCGGCGCGCGACGTATTCGCGCAGCGGCGGATACCCGAGCGCGGTTCCGAAATCGGTCAGCTCGACACCGCTGGCGGCGACGAGGCGCGCGTGGCGGCGGATGCCCGACTCTTCCTGCCAGTCGTTGGGCAGGCAGCCGCCCGCATAGAGCTTCCTCGCGTCGAACGCCGCCCGGGCGTCGTCGCCGACCACTTCGGCGATCAGGTTCGCGACGTCGACGGCGCGGTCGAGGCCGCCCGTCCGCTCGGCGGCCGTCTCGGGCACCGCGGGCGTGCTGACGTAGAAACCGGAGCCGCGACGCGACTCGACGTGACCCGACGCGACGAGTCGGTCGTATGCCTCGACGACGGTGAAGCGGCTCACCCGCTGCTGCGCGGCGAGCGTGCGAATCGACGGCAGCCGCGCGCCGGGCCGCAGCAGCCGCGATTCGATATGCTGGCGAACGCCGGTGACGAGCTGCTCGACCAGCGGCCCACCGCCGGCGGCGCGGAGGTCGAGGCTCAGCACGACTGGACCGGCGCTGCGACCATGACAGTCTCCAATCTGCCGCGAAAAGTGTGCATCGGAAGCCCGGAAAGTGTCAGGTACTGTACCGGGCATGATGACTCAACTCCCCGGGTTCCCGCAAGCGCTGGCGAAGACGGCGGCCGTGCTCGCGGCCGCGCTCGCGCTCGCCGCGTGCGCTCCCGCACCTGCGAGGCCGCCGATCATGACGTCGGCGCCGATGACGGGGTTGCTGGCGGTCTCGGCGGAAGGCGCGACCAGCGTGCGCATCCTGTACGCCCGCGGGGGCAGCATCGTGCTGATGCGCACCGTCTTCCTGCCGCCGGGCGAGCGGGTGCACGCGCTCGCGTGGTCGAGCGACGAGCGCAATGCGGTGATCACGACCACGGCCGGCGTGCTCGCCCTGGATACGCGCACTTGGCGGCTCGCGGCGGTCGTGCGTCTCGCTGCGCTGGCGGGCGATGACGCGGGAGTCGATCGGCGACGCTGAGGCGCGGGCACCGGGGACCGGCGCCGCGGCCTTCGAGACCGAGCCTTCGCATCCGGCGCCCGCGGCCGCGGACCGGCTCACGGCGCGGGCACGGCCGCTGCTGCCGGGCCTTTTCGTCGTGCTGTGGAGCACCGGCTTCATCGCGGCCAAATACGGCCTGCCGTACGCGCCGCCGCTCGAATTCCTGCTGGTCCGCTTCGCGCTCGTCGCCGCGCTGATGACGATCGTCACGCTCGCAACGCGGGCGCCGTGGCCGCGCGGCGCCCGGCAGGTCGCGCACATCGCGATCGCGGCGTGGCTCGTGCACGGCATCTATCTCGGCGGCGTGTTCGTGTCGATCGCCGCCGGCATGCCGGCGGGAACCAGCGCGATGCTGGTCGGACTGCAGCCGATCCTGACCGTGTTCCTCGCGCGTGCATGGCTCGGCGAGAGGATATCGGCCCGCCAATGGTGGGGCCTCGTGCTCGGCCTCGCCGGCGTCTATTTCGTCGTCCGGCACAAGATCGCGCTCGGCGGCGAGCCGACGGCGCTCGTCGCGGTGGTCGTGGCGCTGATCGGCATCAGCGTCGGCACGCTGTACCAGAAGAAGTACTGTCACCACGTCGACCTGCGCAGCGGCGCGGTGATCCAGTTCGCCGCGTGCGTCGCGCTCTACGCACCGCTCGTCGCGTGGCTCGGACCCCGTCCGATCGCATGGACGCCGCAGTTCGTCTTCGCGCTGGGCTGGTCGGTCGTCGTGCTTTCGGTCGGCGCGATCAGCCTGCTGTACTGGCTGCTGCGCCACGGCGCCGCGGCCGATGTCGCGCGGCTTTTCTACCTGGTGCCGCCGGTCACGGCACTGATGGCGTTCGCCCTCTTCGGCGAGCGCCTCGATGCGCTCGCGGTCGCGGGGATGGTGCTGATCGCCGTTGGCGTTGCGCTCGCGCGGCGGCGTTAGTCCGACAGGGCCCGCGTGGCGGACGCGCTGTCAGCGGCCGGCGAGCTGCTCCGGCAGCCGCAGCAGCGCCTCGGGCGCGTCGCGCAGCGCGGGCGCCCCATCGGCGAGCGCGTCGACCAACCGGCTCACGATCGCCTCATGCGGCAGCGAGACCCCGAAGTGCACCGGCGTGCCACCGCGGTAGATCGCGAGCGTCGGAAAGTTCTCGACTTCGATGTCGCCGGCCGTCGCGGCGTCGTCCTCGATGTCGAGCCATACGAACGCGACCTGCGGGCGCGCGAGCGCGAGCCGCTCGCAGGTCGCGCGGAACTCGTCGCACGTGTAGCACCAGGCGGCGCAAAACGACACCACGGTGAGCCGTTGCGGGTCCCCGAATGCGCGGCTGATTTCCGAGCGGTCCTCCTCGGCCGAGGTGAGGATCGTCATTCAGGTCTCCGGAACATGGTCCGCCGATCGGGATCAGGGTCCGCGCACGATTCGCGTTCCGGCGATGCGATCGTGCAGGAACTGCCGGTCCCGATCGACGAGCGCCCACGCGTAGTTGAGCGCCAGCAGGATTGCCGCATAGCGACCGAATCCGATCGGCCGCAGCGCGCCGTACGCGGCGATCGCCGCGACCGGCCCGGCCCACGCCATCGCATAGCGAACCAGCGCCGTCTTGCGCGTGAGCATGCGGCCATCGGCGTCGACGACCCGCAGCCGCCAGGTCTTCTGCGGCAGCGTCCGGCGGCCTTCGCTCCAGCACCACGTGTAATAGACCGCCGCGCCCGCGACGAGCGCGCAGAACAGCACCGTGCGCGCGAACAGCGGCGGCACGGTCAGCGACCGCTGGCCGACGCCGATGGGGGAAACCAGCGGCAGGAACAGGAAACCGGCGACGAGCGCCATCGCGGCGAGCAGCAGCGCCTCGTACAGCAACGCGCCGAATCGCGGCCCGAGCGAAGCGCGGCGCGGGCCGGCAGTCGTGGGTGGTGCGGGCTCGGCCGGGCCGCGCTCCGGGCGGCTCACCGCGCCGGCGCTGGGGGCGGCGGCACGGCGGGTTGGACCGGCCCCGATGGCGGCGGTGCCGGCGGCATCGGCGTCGCCGGCGGCCTGGGCGCCACGCGCGGTGGTTGAGGTGCCGGTTGCCGCGCGCCGCCCGCCGGTCGCGGCGGGGGCGGAGGCTTCGCCGCCAGCTCGCGCTTGGTCTCGGCCGGCAGGTTCTGGTATTCCTGCCACTTCTGCCGCACCTCGTCCTTCTTCTCGGGTGGCAGCGACTTGAGCGTCTTGTAGCGCTCCCGCGCGGCATTGCGCTGGTCGGGCGTCAACTGCGACCACTCGCGCATCTGGGTCTGGATCCGGTGCTGCTGGTCCGGGGCCAGCGTCGGGTAGCGCTTCGCGAGGCCGAGCCACTTCTGCTTGCGCTGGGCGTCGAGCCGGTTCCAGTCGGGGGCGAGCGGAGCCAGCACCTGGCGGTCGTGCTCGGACAGCTCGCTCCACGACGGCGACTTGAGCGTGACCTGGCCCTCGGCCACCGACGCGGCCAGGGCGAGGACGGCGAGGACGCGCGTCAGTGCTCGAACGCCGTCCGAAGCCAATTCTGGAATCCCCTGTCCAGATAGGCGTCGATGGGCAGGTCCGACGCTAGCAGATGGAGGTCGAGCTCCTCGAATTCGCGCACCTGCTGGACGGCGTGCCACTGCTGGTAGCCGAATCCGGCGCCGGCGACCAGCAGGGCGAGCGCGAACCACCGGGCGGGCCCGGCCCAGGGCCGGGCACCCCCCGTCGACACGCCGCCCGCGCCCGCGGTGGCGAGCTCCGTGCCGGCCGCGCGGGAGGCGGCCAGGCCGGCCATCGCGGCGGCGCGGGCCTGCTGCAGCCGATAGAGCGTTCCGGAGCGCAGGTCGTCCGCCCCCCGATCGAGGTAGCGCGCGACCTTCCGGGCGAATTCGGACTCACGATCGGTCATGGCGATATTCCCTTTGCCTTCAGCATCTGGGCCAAGGCATGGACTGCCCGCGAGCAGTGCGTCTTGACGCTACCTTCGGAGCAGCCCATCGCGGCGGCGGTCTCCGCGACGTCGAGCTCTTCCCAGTAACGCAACAGGAACGCCTCGCGTTGACGGGCCGGCAGCCGCGCCAGCGCCTGCTCGATGATGGCTACAACCTGTCGCTGCTCGGCGTTCCCGGCCGGGTCGAACGCCGCATTCGAATCGGTTCTCGCCTGCAAAGTTTCCAGCGGATCGTAATCGTCATCCCGCTCGTCCTTGTGGCCCAGTGCCGAGAGCACCGTCGTCCACGTCGAGCGCACCTTCTGCCGGCGGAAGTGGTCGTGGATCGTGTTCTGCAGGATTCGCTGGAACAGCATCGGCAGCTCGGCGAGCGGCTTGTCGGCATAGTTCTCGGTCAGCTTGAGCATCGCGTCCTGGACGATGTCGAGCGCCGCATCCTCGTCGCGAACCGCGAACATCGCCTGCTTGAACGCGCGGCGCTCGACATCGGCGAGAAAGCTCGAGATTTCCTGCGGCTGGGCCAGGTTGCGAGTCCTTGTGACGGCGCGGCGATTATAGGCGCACGACGTGCGCCTTCCGGTCCGCCGCGCCGGATGCTGCGGTGTAGCAATCGATGCCTTGACCGCGCCGCCCGTTTCCCGGTAGTGTCGCGATTTCCGGGCCGCGAGGCCCGGATGCTGTACTGCAACATGGGCCGTTGATCGCTCCCTCCGCGACGCCACAAGCGTCAACGAGCTTCCCTGGAGCCGGCCGGATGCCCCATTAGCGGCTTTCTACCCGATCGAGCCTTGGCGGGCGCGCGCTCGACGCGAGTGCGACCGACATTCCGGTTTCACCGTTCGCCGCCTGGGCGATCGGCACACTGAGGCGTAACGACATGCAATTGACGGGTGCGGAAATCCTGATCCGCTGTCTTCAGGAAGAAGGCGTCGAGTTCGTCTTCGGCTACCCCGGGGGGGCCGTTCTCAACATCTACGACGAGCTGTTCAAGCAGACGAAGGTCAAGCACGTGCTGGTCCGCCACGAGCAGGGCGCGGTCCACGCGGCCGACGGGTATTCGCGCTCGTCGCAGAAGGTCGGGGTCGCGCTGGTCACGTCGGGGCCGGGGGTCACGAATGCCGTCACCGGCATCGCGACCGCGTACATGGATTCGGTCCCGATGGTGATCATCACCGGCCAGGTGCCGACGGCCGCGATCGGCCAGGACGCGTTCCAGGAATGCGACACCGTCGGCATCACGCGCCCGTGCGTCAAGCACAACTTCCTCGTGAAGGACGTCGCCAACGTCGCGCTGACGATGAAGAAGGCGTTCTATCTCGCGTCGACCGGGCGGCCGGGCCCGGTGCTGGTCGACATTCCGAAGGACGTCTCGCAGGCGAAGACCGAGTTCGCCTACCCGAAGACGGTGACGCTGCGCTCGTACAACCCGGTGACGAAGGGCCATGCCGGGCAGATCAAGAAGGCGGTGCAGCTCCTGCTCGAGGCGAAGCGACCGATGGTCTACACGGGCGGCGGGGTCGTGCTCAACAATGCGTCGGACACGCTGACGCGGCTCGTGCGGCTGCTCGGCTTCCCGTGCACGAACACGCTGATGGGACTCGGCGGCTTCCCCGGCACCGACCCGCAGTTCACCGGCATGCTCGGCATGCACGGCACGTACGAGTCGAACATGGCGATGCAGAACTGCGACGTGCTCTTCGCCGTCGGCGCGCGCTTCGACGACCGGGTGATCGGCAACCCGGCGCACTTCTACCGCCCCGATCGCAAGATCATTCACATCGACATCGATCCGTCGTCGATCAGCAAGCGCGTGAAGGTCGACGTGCCGATCGTCGGCTACGTCGGCGACGTGCTGGCCGAGATGCTGAAGCTGGTCGAGTCGTCCCCGACGCGGCCTGACCCGGCCGCGCTGAAGGCGTGGTGGGCCGAGATCAAGGAATGGCAGCGCAAGGACTGCCTCAGGTACGACCGCGCGAGCAAGCTGATCAAGCCGCAGCTCGTCATCGAGAAGCTCTACGAGTTGACGCGCGGCGACGCGTTCGTCACCTCCGACGTCGGCCAGCACCAGATGTGGGCCGCGCAGTACTACAAGTTCAGCAAGCCGCGCCGCTGGATCAATTCCGGCGGGCTCGGCACGATGGGCTTCGGCCTGCCGGCGGCGATGGGGGTGCAGCTCGTCAACCCGGGCGCGACGGTCGTCTGCGTGACCGGCGAGGCGTCGATCCAGATGTGCATCCAGGAGCTGTCGACCTGCAAGCAGTACCACCTGCCGATCAAGGTCGTGAACCTGAACAACCGCTACATGGGCATGGTGCGCCAGTGGCAGGAATTCTTCTACGGCAACCGCTACGCGGAGTCGTACATGGACGCGCTGCCCGATTTCGTCAAGCTGGCGGAGGCGTACGGGCACGTGGGGATCAAGGTCGAGAAGCCCGGCGACGTCGAGGGCGCGCTGCGCGAGGCGTTCGCCCAGAAGGAGCGCCTCGTGTTCCTCGACTTCATGACCGACCAGACGGAGAACGTGTTCCCGATGGTGCCCGGCGGCAAGGGGCTCACCGAAATGATCCTCGCGGAAGAGCTATGAGGCACATCCTCTCGGTCCTGGTCGAGAACGAGGCGGGCGCGCTGTCGCGCATCTCGGGGCTGTTCTCCGCGCGCGGCTACAACATCGAGTCGCTCACCGTCGCGCCGACCGAGGATCCGACGATGTCGCGGATGACGATCGTCACCAGCGGCTCCGACGACGTCATCGAGCAGATCACGAAGCAGCTCAACAAGCTCGTCGAAGTGGTGAAGGTCGTCGACCTCACCGAGGGCAACCACATCGAGCGCGAGCTGATGCTGGTCAAGGTGCGCGCCGCGGGGAAGGATCGCGACGAGATGAAGCGGCTCGCGGACATCTTCCGCGGCCGCATCCTCGACGTGACCGACAAGAGCTACACGATCGAGCTGACGGGCACGGGCTCGAAGCTCGATGCGTTCCTGCAGGCGATCGAGCCCGGCGTGATCCTCGAGACGGTGCGCACCGGCGCGTCGGGGATCGGGCGGGGGGAGAGGATACTCAGGATCTAGCGATGAGGGGCGAGGCACGAGAGGCGAGGGCGACTCGTCCCTCGTCGCTCGCCCCTTTCGACATCGAAGCCACCACCAAAGGAACAGCCATGAAGGTCTACTACGAGAAGGATGCCGACCTCTCCCTCATCAAGGGCCGGAAGGTCACGATCGTCGGCTACGGCTCGCAGGGTCACGCGCACGCGCAGAACCTGAACGACTCCGGCGTGAAGGTCACCGTCGGGCTGCGCAAGGGCGGCGCGTCGTGGGAGAAGGCGAAGGCCGCGGGCCTCAAGGTGGCCGAGGTCGCCGAGGCGGTGAAGGGCGCCGACGTCGTGATGATGCTGATGCCCGACGAGCACATCGCGGCGACGTACGCGAGCGAGGTCGAGCCGAACATCCGCAAGGACGCGACGCTCGCGTTCGCGCACGGCTTCAACATCCATTACGGGCAGGTCGTGCCGCGCGCCGACCTCGACGTCGTGATGATCGCGCCGAAGGCGCCCGGCCACACGGTGCGCTCGACGTACGTCGCCGGCGGCGGCGTGCCGATGCTGATCGCCGTGCATCGCGACGTCTCCGGCAAGGCGCGCGATGTCGCGCTGTCGTATGCGGCGGCGATCGGCGGCGCCCGCGCGGGCGTCATCGAGACCAACTTCCGCGAGGAGACGGAGACTGACCTCTTCGGCGAGCAGACGGTGCTCTGCGGCGGCCTGGTCGAGCTGATCAAGGCGGGCTACGAGACGCTCGTCGAGGCCGGCTATGCCCCCGAGATGGCGTATTTCGAATGCCTGCACGAGGTCAAGCTGATCGTCGACCTGATCTACGAGGGCGGGATCGCGAACATGAACTACTCGATCTCGAACAACGCCGAATTCGGCGAATACGTGACCGGCCCCAAGATCGTCACCGCGGAAACGAAGCGGGCGATGAAGGAGGCGCTGACGCGGATCCAGTCGGGCGAGTACGCGCGCGACTTCATCCTCGAGAACCGCGCCGGCGCGCCGGTGCTGCTGTCGCGGCGGCGGATGACGTCCCAGCATTCGATCGAGATCGTCGGCGAGAAGCTGCGCTCGATGATGCCCTGGATCAGGAAGAACAAGCTCGTCGACCAGACGCGCAACTGACGGCCGGGCGTCACGGCCTCCCGCGGCGCGCCGGCGCTCTGCCCGCCCCGGAGGATGCGGAGCGGGCTGCGTCGGTGAGGGCGACGGTATACTGAACGGTCGTCACTTACGCGGGGAACGCCGATGCCGTCGCGCCGGCAGCAACGGGGATGGGTGGGGCTGATCGTCCTGCTGCTCGCGCTCGTCATCGTCGGCCTGCTCGCACGGACCGCGCTCAAGTCGTACGGATTGTTCGAGGACCCGGACAGCGCACGCCACGTGGCCGCGCCCGGTGCCAGCGAAGCCGAGCAGGCGGCGACGGTCACGCCGCGCAACGCGCTCGAGCGCGCCCGGGGCGTCGAGGACATCGTGAAGCGCGGCGCCGCCGAGCAGGAGAAGCGCATCGACGATGCGATTCCCAAGTGAGCAGCTATCCGCATCCGATCATCGCGCGGGAGGGCTGGCCGTTCGTGCTGGTCGCGCTGGTGATCGCGCTGGCGCTGACGCTTGCGTCGTGGTGGCTGCTCGCGGCGCTCGCCTGGATCGCCTTCCTGTTCGTGCTCCAGTTCTTCCGCGACCCGCCGCGCGAGGTCCCGCAGCAGCCGAACGCGGTCCTTGCGCCCGCCGACGGGCGTGTCGTCAAGGTCGGCAAGGCGCGCGATCCCTATCTCGACCGCGATGCGCTGCTGATCAGCGTGTTCATGAACGTCTTCAACGTCCATTCGAACCGCAGTCCCGTCGACGCCGAGGTGGCGCAGACGTGGTACCACGCCGGCGGCTTCCTGAATGCCGCGCTCGACAAGGCCGCGCTCGAGAACGAGCGCACCGCGCTCGGGCTCGTCACCCCGCAGGGTGCCGAGATCACGTGCGTGCAGATCGCCGGACTCGTCGCGCGGCGCATCCTCTGCTACGTCAACGCCGGCGACCGGCTCGCGCGCGGGCAGCGCTACGGCTTCATCCGCTTCGGCTCCCGCGTGGACCTGTATCTGCCGCCCGACGCGATCCCGCGCGCGAGCGTGGGCGACAAGGTGCACGCGACGTCGTCGATCGTCGCGGAGTTGCGCCAGGCGCAGGTCTAGTCAGGACCTTTCACCGGAGATAGCCGGGCTGGCCTTCCGCGATGGACGACTACCAGAACGAGCGGCGGCTGCTGAAGAATCGCGTGCGGCGGCGGGGCATATACCTGCTGCCGAACCTGTTCACGACGGCCGCGCTCTTCGCCGGGTTCTACGCGATCGTGCAGGCGATGAACGTCAACTTCGAGCATGCGGCGATCGCGATCTTCGTCGCGATGGTCCTCGACGGCCTCGACGGTCGCGTCGCGCGCATGACGCGCACGCAGAGCGCGTTCGGCGCCGAGTTCGACAGCCTCGCCGACATGGTGAGCTTCGGCGCCGCGCCGGCGCTCGTGATGTACGAATGGGTGCTGCGCGACCTCGGCAAGCTCGGCTGGATCGCCGCGTTCGTCTATGTCGCCGGCGCCGCGCTGCGCCTCGCGCGCTTCAATACGCTGCTCGAGGTCGCCGACAAGCGCTGGTTCATGGGCCTGCCGAGCCCGTCCGCGGCGGCGCTCGTCGCCGGCTTCGTCTGGGTCGTCGACGACCTCGGCTACGATCCGGACGCGTTGCGCTGGCTCGCCTGGTTCGTCACGCTGTTCGCCGGCCTGACGATGGTCAGCAACCTCAGGTACTACAGCTTCAAGACGATCAACCTGAAGAAGAGCGTGCCGTTCGTCGCGATGTTCCTGATCGTCCTGTTCCTCGCCCTGGTTGCGTACCGGCCGCCGCTCGTGCTGTTCGCGGCGTTCGTCGCGTACGCGCTTTCCGGCTATGCGGTATCGGCGTGGATGACGTTGCGCGAGCGGCGACTGCGCGCGGCCGGCTCGCGTTGATGCGGCGCTCGAGCTCGAGCGCGGCGAATCAGCGGTAGGGGAGCAATCGATGTCGTCGAAGGGCGTGATGGTCGTGCTTGCCTGCGTGGCGCTTATCGGAGGCGGACAGGTGCTGTTCAAGGCGGCCGCGGCGCAATGGCGCCTCGACGCGGGCGTGTGGGTCGCGATCCGCACGCTGCTGTCACCGGCATTCGCGTCCGCGCTCGTCGTCTACGCCGTTGCGACGCTGCTGTGGGTCTACGCGCTGCGCATCGTGCCGCTCGGCGCGGCCTTTCCGCTGTACGCGCTGGCGTTCCTGCTCGTGCCGGTGCTCGCGCACCTGTTCGCGGGCGAGCCGCTGACGGCGAACGCGTTGATCGGCGGCGCCGTGATCGTCGCCGGCGTGGCGATCGCCGCCCGATGACCGCTCCGAGGATCGCCGTGGTGATGCCCTGCTATCGCGTATCGGGGCAGGTGCTCGACGTCGTCGCACGCGTCGGCCCTTGCGTTTCGGCGATCTACGCGGTGGACGATGCGTGCCCGGAGCGCACGGGCGATCGCCTGGCGCGCGACTGCACCGACGCTCGCGTGCGCGTGCTGCGGCACGCCGAGAACCAGGGTGTGGGCGGGGCGACGATCACCGGCTATCGCACGGCGCTCGCCGAAGGGGCGGACATCGTCGTCAAGCTCGACGGCGACGGCCAGATGGATCCCGCCGAGATCGAGCGGCTGGTGGCGCCGATCGTCGAGGGCCGCGCCGACTACACGAAGGGCAACCGCTTTTACGAGCTCGAGTTCCTGCGCACGATGCCCGGCGTGCGCCTGTTCGGCAACTCGCTGCTGTCGCTGGTGTCGAAGCTCGCGAGCGGCTATTGGGACATCATGGATCCAACCAACGGGTTCACGGCCGTGCATCGCGAGGCGCTGTCGCTGTTGTCGCTCGACAAGCTCGACCGCGGCTACTTCTTCGAGTCCGACATGTTGTTCCGCCTGTACATCATTCGGGCGGTCGTCCGCGACGTGCCGATGCCCGCGCGCTACGGGAACGAACGGAGCAGCCTGCGCATCGGACGCGTCGCGGCGATATTCCCGCTCAAGTACGCCCGCACGGCGGTGAAGCGCCTGTTCTATTCCTACCTCCTGCGCGACTTCAACGCAGGCACGCTGCAGTTCGTCGTCGGAGGCGCGATCGCGCTCGCCGGCGTGATCGTCGGCGTCGGATACTGGGTTCACTCGGCGGCGACCGGAACGCCGACCACGTCCGGCCAGGTCATGCTGGCGGCGCTCCCCATTCTGATCGGCGTGCAGCTGCTGATCGCGGCGCTCAATTACGACATCGCAAGCGTGCCCCGCGAGCCGCTGCAACGCGGCGCGCAAGCACGCCGTCCGGGGTGAGCACGGCGTCTCCGGGCGCCTGTCCGGCATGCGGCGGTGAGTTGCGCGGACCGAGCGCCGGATTCCGCTACGACTGCGCACGCTGCGCTTACGCGTGCGCGCGGCTGCCTGCCGTAGGCATCGGGGGGGCGGGTGTGCCGCTGCGCGAGGAGCAACGCGAAGCGGCGCTTGAGCCGCTGCGCCGGCGCAACTTCGAGACGGTGCTCGAGAGGCTCGCGGCGTGCGGCGCCGTCCGCGGGGAGCTTCTCGACGTGGGCTGCGCGCACGGCTGGTTTCTCGACGCCGCGCGTCGCCGCGGCTACGTGGCGTCGGGCATCGAGCCCGATGCGGCCATCGCGGCGCAGGCGGTGCGGCGCGGGCATACGGTCACGCACGGTCGGTTTCCGCAGGCGCTGCCGGCGGGCGTGCGATTCGACGTCATCGTGTTCAACGACGTGTTCGAGCACCTTCCGGATCCCCGCGGTGCACTAGGCGCCGTGCATGCCGCGCTGCGCCCGGGCGGG
>DASURV010000147.1:0-2979 GCA_036375455.1 Casimicrobiaceae bacterium
CGGTGCGATCACCAGCAATCCGCCGCCGAACGCCCAGGCGCGGCGGCGCGGGCGCAGCGGATCGACGCAGACGTACACCGCGCGCATCGCGAGCAGCGTCATCCACGCGAACACCGCGTATTCGAAGATGCGGCGCGTCGCCTCCGACACGACCGGGCTCGCGCGCGAAAGATCGGGCAGCAGGTGCACGACCTGGATCGCCGGAAACGAGGCGAGCATCACGATCGGCAGCGCCAGGTACAAGTCCCGATCGCGCCGCAGGATCGCGATCACGGCGCTCGACAGGACGAGCAGTCCGAGCGCGAAGAGCTCGCCGTGCAGTCCGCGGATCGAAAAGCGCGCGTCGCCCGACATGCGCAGCCAGTCGGCATCGATGTCGATCGCGGCCGACACGATGACGACGAGGACGAGCTGCAGCGCCGAGATCCGGAACGCCGTGCGCTCCACCGGCATGAACAGCGCGAGCCAGAGTCCGGCTGCAAGATTGCGGCCCAGCGCGTGCAAGGCGTTGCGCATGGACCGGCTCAGCCGGGGGACGCCACGCCCGCGTGCGCGGCAACGAACGCCCGCACCCGCGACGGGTCGGCCGGCAGCACCGTGCAGCGCTGCGGCCGCGCCTCGAGCTGGGCGTAGGCAGGTGGCCGCGGTGGCTCGATGCCGAGCGCCTCGCGGATCGTGGCGGCGAACTTGGCCGGCAGCGCGGTCTCGAGGCAGATGAGCGGCACGCCAGGCTCGCGAAGCGACTGCCCGACCTTGACGCCGTCGGCGGTATGCGGATCGATCAGCGTGCCGTGGCGCCGGTAGACGTCGCGAATCGTCGCCAGGCGGTCGGCGTGCGTGCTCGTGCCGGATACGAATCCGGTCGCCGCCACGCGCGGCCACAGCGGCGTCCCGGCCAGGTCGAAGTGGCCGTCGCGCTCGAGCCGGCGCCACAGCTCCGCCAGGCGCGCCGGATCGCGCCCGGCGACGTCGAACACGAAGCGCTCGAAGTTCGACGCCTTCGAGATGTCCATCGACGGCGACGAGGTCGCCTGCGTCTCCGCGGCGGCGCGGGGCCGGTAGCGGCCGGTGCGGAAGAACTCGTGCAGCACGTCGTTCTCGTTCGTCGCGACGATGAGCCGCCGGATCGGCAGTCCCATCTGCCGGGCGACGTGGCCCGCGAGCACGTTGCCGAAATTGCCCGACGGCACGGCGAAGGCGACTGCCTCGTCGTCGCCCCTCGTCGCGGCGAAATAGCCCTTGAAGTAATAGACGACCTGCGCCGCGATCCGTGCCCAGTTGATCGAGTTGACCGCGCCGAGCGAGTACCGGCGCTTGAACTCGGCGTCGCCGGCGAGCGCCTTGACGATGTCCTGGCACTCGTCGAACGTGCCTTCGATGGCGAGGTTGTGGATGTTCGGATCGTCGAGCGCATACATCTGCGCCTGCTGGAAGGCGCTCATGCGCCGATGCGGCGAGAGCATGAACACGGCGAGGTGGCGCTTGCCGCGCATCGCGTATTCGGCCGAGCTGCCGGTATCGCCCGAGGTCGCGCCGAGGATGTTCAGCGCGCGCGTGCCGTCGCGCAACGCGTGCTCGAACAGGTTGCCGAGCAGTTGCAGCGCGATGTCCTTGAAGGCGAGCGTCGGACCGTTCGACAGGCGGAGCAGATGCAGCCCGGGCTCGAGCGTCGCGAGCGGCGTGATGTCGTCGCTGCCGAACGCTTCGGCGGTATAGGTCCGCGCGACGATGTCGCGCAGGTCCGCCGCGGGCATGTCGGTGACGAAGCGGGCCAGGATCGCGCCGGCGAGGTCGCGGTAGGAAAGCTCGCGCAACGCCGACAGCTCTCCCGGCCCGAGTCGCGGGTACGCCTCCGGCACCGCGAGCCCGCCGTCCGGCGCGAGCCCTTCGAGGAGGATGGCGCGAAACGGCTGCGGCGCGTCGCGCCACGCACCGCGCGTGCTGACGTAATTCATCGCCGGCCCCGGCCCCCGCCGGTCATGATCGCGGATGCGAAGGCTCCGCCAGGGAGCCTCTGCATAACCCGCGCGGGCGCGACGGGTCGCTTGCCGGGGATGATGGCGCGAAGCAGGACGAAGCCAATGGCCGGCGCCATTGGCGAGGACGGCGACAAAGCCAGCGCCCCGGCAAGCGCTGTCCCGAAGGGTTGGCGCGAGATGCGGCCCCCGCTTCGCCGCCTTTCTCGGCTCCTGCGGTCGACTACGACCGTCGGCGTGCGTCTCGCATTCATCCGCATCTCGCGCCAACGCGCTCCACGGGGGTTATGCAGAGGCTCCCTAGGCACGGTCAGCCGAGATCCTCGAGGCGAATGCGCACGACGGTGCCGCGGACCGTCGACAACGCCTCGATCCGCGCGATCGCGTCGACGACGCGGTGCTCGATCGACCTGTGCGTGAGCAGGATGATGTCGGTCTGGTCCTCGCCCTCGGTGGGCTCTTTCTGGATCATCGCGTCGATCGAGATCTCGCGATCCGCCAGGATCCGCGTGATGTCGGCGAGCACCCCCGGGCGATCGAGCACGCGCATCCGCAGGTAATAGCTGGTCTCGACGTCGCCGATCGGCAGGAACGGCAGGTCGGTGAGCTGATCCGGCTGGAACGCGAGATGCGGCACGCGGTGCTCCGGATCGGCCGTGTGCATCCGCGTCACGTCGACCAGGTCGGCGATGACGGCGCTCGCCGTGGGCTCCGCGCCGGCGCCGGCGCCGTAGTAGAGCGTCGAGCCGACCGCGTCGCCCTTGACGAGCACGGCGTTCATCGCGCCCTCGACGTTGGCGATCAGGCGCTTCGCGGGGATCAGCGTCGGGTGCACGCGCAGCTCGATGCCGTTGCGCGCGCGCCGCGTGATGCCGAGCAGCTTGATCCGGTAGCCGAGCTCCTCCGCATAGCGCAGGTCCTCGCGCGTCAGCTTCGTGATGCCTTCCGCATAAGCCTTCTCGAACTGCATCGGCACGCCGAAGGCGATCGCGGACATGATCGC
>DASURV010000148.1:0-2599 GCA_036375455.1 Casimicrobiaceae bacterium
TGACGAGGAACTCGCGCTCGCCGCGAAGCGACGGGATCAGCGTCAGCGGTCCCACGGTACCGAGCGGACGCGCCTCGAACGAATAGTCGATGGTAAGGCCGAGCCGCTTGCCGTCGCCGAAGAACGCCTGCAGCAATTCGCCGAGATGCCCGACGGCCATCGTGACGTGCGTGACGCCGGCGTGAGCGAGCTGCCGCAGCACGACCTCGAGGATGGGCATGTCCCCAATCGGCATCAGCGGCTTCGGCAGCACCGTCGTATACGGCCGCAATCGCTGCCCCTTGCCGCCTGCCAGGATGACCGCTCGCATCCGCCGCTTTCAGACGTTGTAAATGTCGGGTTTGTACCGGTCGAGATTGCGTCCGATCCAGTCGATCGTGCGCGCGAGTCCGTCTTCCAGCGCGATGCGCGGCGACCAGCCGACGACGCGCCGCGCCTTGGCGTGGTCGCAGAGCAGCCGCTCGACTTCGCTGTCGCGCGGCCGGATACGCGCCGTATCCTCGACGATCTCGGAGCGGCTGCCGACGATCGCGACGATCATTTTCGCCAGGTCGCCGACGCTGATCTCGCGTCCGGAGCCGATGTTGATCACTTCTCCGGCCGCCGCCGCGTGCCCGCCGATCGCGATGAAGCCGTCGACGGTGTTGTCGACGTAGTTCATGTCGCGCGTCGGCGCGAGCGAGCCCAGCTTGATCGGACCGCCGCGCAGCGCCTGCGTGATGATCGTCGGAATCACCGCGCGCGCCGATTGCCGCGGTCCGAACGTGTTGAACGGCCGGATCGTCGCCACCTGCAGGCCGAACGAGCGCCAATAGCTCTCCGCCACCATGTCCGCGCCGATCTTGCTCGCCGAGTACGGTGACTGTCCCTGCAGCGGATGCCGCTCGTCGATCGGTACGTATTGCGCGGTGCCATAGCACTCGCTGGTCGACGTGTGGACGACCCGCTCGACGTTCTCGTCGCGCGCAGCCTGCAGCACGTTGATGGCGCCGAGCACGTTGGTGACGGCGTACGTCTGCGGCGCGACATACGAGTACGGGATGGCGATCAGCGATGCCAGGTGATAGATCGTCCGCACGCCATGGGCGGCGCGGCGCACCGAAAACGGGTCCGCGATGTCGCCGGTGACGATCTCGATTTCGCGGCGCACCGCCGCGTCGATCAGCTCGAGGTTGCCCCAATCATTGCGCGCGTTGTAGTGCACGTACGCGCGGACCGCGTGACCCTCGCGCACCAGGCGCTCCACGAGGTGGCTGCCGATGAAGCCGCCGGCGCCGGTGACGAGGGTGCGTTGTTGATCGCTCATGCAATATCGCGTAGAAGTCGGGCGTGCCCGGGTGATGACAGCGCGATATTAACTTCAATGCCGCGCAGCGGGCTGGCGCCCGAGCGTTGCCCATGCCACGTCCGTCAGGAGCGAACGGCCGCCGGCGATCGGCCGGCGCCGTATCGCCGGATGCGTGCCTCGCAGGACGGCGTCGAATTCGTCGCTGCCGAGAAAATGCACGTCGTCGCGCGTCGCGACCAGCGCGGAGAGGAGGTCGCCGAGACGCTCCCGGCCGCAAGCGGCACGCTCGGGTCGAATCGCTCCGGCGTAGTTGATCCGGTGAGTGTTGATCACCGCCGGAACGCCCCGCGCGACGAGCAGGCATGCGCGGGCGATCGCTGCATCGACACGATCCGGCCGAACCACCGGTTCGAAGTCGACGTTGCGCGTCTGCCGCCACAGATCGTTGCCGCGTTCCGGACCCGCGCGGAGCGCACGCCATTGACCCGATTCCGCCGCTGCGAACGTCGGATAGCGGACATGGGACGCCTGCAGGTGGCGTACGCCTTCACGGCGCAACAGACGATCGAGCGAGCCGTCCCACGCATGGTTCGGAGGCACGAAGCCCTGGGCCGGGCGGGAGAAGAGGCTCGCGAAGACCCTCAGGCTTTCGAGCACGCGTTCGTCCGGGCCCGGCACGGCGCCACCGTCGCTGGCATCGGGGCAGGCAAGATACGCTGCTCCAAGCCCGGGATGCCGCGCGACGACGCCCGGCGGGGGCATCGCCCGAGCGGCGAAATACGCGCGCAGATCGGGCGCTCCCTCCTGCAGCAGTCGCAGCCAGCGCGCGGGCGCGACATGCTCGGCGCCGTGCGATTGCACTTCGAACACCGCGTCAAAATCCGATTCACGCAAGGCGTCGAAGATCGCGCCGGCCGGCCGGATGGGTATCGACCGATAAGTGTGGAAATCGCTGGCTTCGATCGCTTCGTAATCAGGGCGCGCGACGATGAAGTTCAGCGTAAGGCGAGCGCTGCGCCCGCGGGCATCGCGAAATCCGCGGAGCAGCGCCGCCAGGCTGCTGACGTCGTCGTCGCCTTCCAGTGCGTCCGCCGACCATCCGCTCGACGCGTCGTTATCCGCGCGAAGGATGCGCTCGTGCTGCTCACGATTGTCGACGCAGGCGTGGCCCCAGTCGTCGCTCTGGATGACGACGACGGGCACGTTGAAGTGCGGCTCGGCGGCGAGCCAGAGCGGGAGGCGGTAGCGGTCGATCACGACGTTCGCCGCAAAAGCCGGCGCATGCGGGACAGCATCGGATTACGCCACATC
>DASURV010000149.1:0-3448 GCA_036375455.1 Casimicrobiaceae bacterium
CGCGTCGTCCTCGTGCGCGGTCGCCGCGGCGCGGTCGAGCTCGGGCTCGGCGAGCCCGGCGCCGTCGCCTCCTGCGACATACGGATGCTTCGCGATCCGCGCAAGCTCGTTCGCGATGTTCTCCGGCGACAGCACGAAGTCGACGCAGCCCGCGGCCACGGCGCTGCGCGGCATCGAGTCGTAGCGCGCCGAGTCGTCCTGCGCGAACGTGATGCCGCCTTCGGCCTTGATCGCCTCGAGTCCCATCGTGCCATCGGTCGCCGTTCCCGACAGGATCACGCCGACGGCCCGCTCCTGCTGATCCTCGGCGAGCGATTCGAGGAAGGCGTCGATCGAGCGCGTCGGCGCGCGCGTGCGGGGGCGCGGTGCGAGCCGCAGCGCGCCCTGCGCGATCACCAGGCCGACGTTAGGCGGTATGACGTAGACCTGATTGGGTATGACGCGCAGCTTGTCGGTGACCGAATGCACGGGCATCGACGTAGCGCGCCCGAGCAGTTGCGGCAGCGCGCTCTCGTGCTGCGGATCGAGATGCTGGACGAGCACGAACGCCATGCCGGTGTCGGCGGGCAGGTGCTGCAACAGTTCGGTGAACGCTTCGAGCCCGCCCGCCGACGCGCCGATGCCGACGATCGGGAACGACGTGATCGCACGCGCAGCATCGCCCGCCTCCGGCGAGATGTCGCGCGAAGCGGACAGGTCTTTGGTCGCCGCGGACGGTGCACGGCGACGGCCACTCTTGTTCGCCATCGGGTTCGTTGTCAGAGCGCGTCGGCGCTTCTTCCGAGCGTCCGCGACGCGGGATGCAGTTTACCCTGCGGTCGATCCATTCAACGGAACCGGGTCACGCTGCGCGCAACGCATTGATCGTTTCAGCATCGATCGGCCCGCTCGACGAGAGAGACATGGCAAACCCTAGGTGATCGCTGTGCAGATCGCAGAAAGGGTCTTGGCATATTTGGCCAGCGCCTTGAGGCTCGAGGAAGAGACCGTCAGCGTGGCGGAACGGCGATCCTTCACGTTCGTGTGCCGCGTTACGACGCCTTGATCCACGAGCTTCGCCAGCCTGCGGCGTACGGTCGTAAGGGAACCGATCTCCAGAAGAAAGAGCTGCTTCGGCGTGAGTGGTTGTTCCCGCTCCGCGGCAAATCCGATCTCGATGATGATGTCGAAATCGATGAGCGAGTTGAGGAACGGTAGCTGCAGTCTCTCGAACTCCCTGATCTTTCTCAATGCAGCGAATAACTTCATGTTTTAACACCACTTTTTTTATTGTCCCGCTGGCATATTGAGCCGCCACCATCGCGCTGGCAAGCGCAATTGGGTGCCGTTTTGGCACATAAATGGAACGCTGCGGAACGGGTCGAGTACGGGCCCGTTCGTCCTGACTTCAGGGACGGAAAGCGGTCGTACCCCCAAACCGTCAGGACGCTTTTCGCGCGTCGGCGTCGCGATCCGCAGTGGCGAGTTCAATCGCGCTGTCCGTACCGGCAGGCATCTCCTCGCGCGGCGTCAGCAATTCGATTCTTCCCCGCGATACCGCCCACTCCATCAGCAGCGCGTAACCCACGGCGAGCAGCACGGGACCGAGGAATACGCCGATGAAGCCGAACGCGATGATGCCGCCCAGCACACCGAGCAGCACGAGCACGAACGGCAGGTCGACGCCGCGGCTGATGATCAGCGGCTTGATCACGTTGTCGATCGTCGACACCGCGAACGTTCCCCACAACAGTACGAAGATTCCCCACCCGGTGTGGCCTTCGTAGATGAGCCAGGCTCCTGCGGGTACCCAGATGAGCGGCGGCCCGACCGGCACCGGCGAGACGACGAACGTCAGCAGGCCGAGCAGCGGCGCTGCCTGGAGGCCGGCGATCCAGAAGCCGATCGCGGCGACGACGCCCTGCACGAGCGCCGTGCCGAGGATGCCGAGGACGACGCCGCGCACCGGCGTCGCCGCGACCGACGCGAGGTGCATCCCGCGATCGCCGGCGATCCGTTGCGCGGCGCCGCGCAGGTGCCGGACCATCGCCTCGCCGTCGCGGAACATGAACCACGCGATGAAAATCGAGAACGCGAGCTGCAGCATCGCACCGACGAGCAGCGCGCCGGACGACACCGCGAACTTGCGCACCGGCTCGATGTACTGGCGCAGCACGCCGAGCAATTGCGCCGTGTCGTGGACCAAGCCGATCCAGTACGCCGCCACCGTGGGACCGACGAGCGGCAGCTCGGCGACCCAGGCCGGCGGCTCGGGCGGACCGCTCTCGAGGATGTCGCGCCACCACTGCGCCATCAGCGTTGCGTTGTCGGCGATCGTCGCGCCGACGACGATGAACGGCGCGAGGATCAGCAGCGCGAGCAGCAGCACCATCGCGAGCGCGGCGACGCCCGCACGGTCGCCGAGCCGCGCGCGCAGGCGCAGGTAAAGCGGCCACGTCGTCGTGCAGAGAATCGCCGCCCATACGAGGGCGGTGATGAACGGCTGCAGCACGAAAAAGCAGCCGACGATCACCGCCGAGAGCACGGCGAACGACAACGCCTGGTCGATGCGCGACGGCGGCAGCGGCATCTTCAACGCCGCGCGTGCGAACGTGGCGCGTCGAGGATCGATGCGATGCGCTCGCGCAGCTGCGCAAGATCGACAGGCTTCACGAGATAGCCGGCAAAGCCCGCGACTTTCGCCTGCTCGGTGTCGCCGGCCTGTCCGTATCCGGTGACGGCGATCACTTTCGCGCGCCTCGTGACCGGATGCTTCGAGAGTTTCGCCGCCAGCTCGTAGCCGGTCATTCCCGGCAATCCGATGTCGAGCAGAACGATATCCGGGTCGAGCGCGATCGCGCGCTCGAGCGCCGATTCGGGATCGTGTGCCGTCACGACCTCGAAGCCGGCAAGCCCGAGCAGCGTACCCATGGCATCAGCGGCATCGACGTTGTCGTCGACGACGAGCAGGCGGTGCTGCGCGCGCACGCCGTTGTCCTCGGCAGCACTCCCGGCGACCGCCCCCGCGTCGGCGAGCGGCAGCCGCACGGTGAACTCGCTGCCCGCGTTGTCCCCGGCGCTTCGCGCCTCGACTTCACCACCCATCAGGCGCGTAAGCCGGGCGACGATCGCGAGGCCCGTGCCGAGACCCTGCGTGGCGTCGGGCGCGCGGTCGAAAAGATCGAACAGATGCGGAATCGCCGCCGCGTCGATCCCCTGCCCGTCGTCCGCCACGACGATCTCGGCGGCGCCGTCGCGCGCCTGCGCGGTGACGCGCACACATCCCGCCTTCGGCGTGAACTTCGACGCGTTGCCGATCAGATTGCCGATCACCTGGACGAGCCGCCCGGCGTCGCCGATCACCGTCAGCGGCTCGCGTCCGACGTCGACCGTGAGACGCTGCTCGCGGTCGCGGATGACCGCCTCGTGGCGCGCCACCGCGCTCTCGACCGCCTGGCGCAGATCGTCG
>DASURV010000150.1:0-11770 GCA_036375455.1 Casimicrobiaceae bacterium
CGGGGGACGATCTCGTCGGCGCCGCGCTCTTCGCGCGCAACGCGATCGCGCCGGCGCCATCCGATGCGGCGCGCTGGCGCGCGGTTACTGCACGGCTCGTCGACGCCTGCGACGCGCGCAGCCATCCGATCGGTGCCGCGCTGTTCCGCGACCTGGCGAGCGGCGAGAGCTTCGCGCCGCTGCACGCGCTCGCCGCGGCGCTTGCGAGCGACGCGCCTCAGAAAACGCGGCTCGATGCCGCGCGCGCGCTGGTCGCAATCGGCCATTCGTCCGGCTGGGACATGCTCGCCGGATTCATCGTCGGCGTGACCGGTCGCGCATCTTCCGTCCTTCACGATCCCGGTGACGCACGCCGGCGCCGCGCGGCGGCGCCCGGCGAGGCGAACCGCACGCTCCCATGACGCATTCCTTGCTCGCGCAGCAACCCCTGTCGGTGGTCAACGTCGGCGTCGACGCATTCATGGACAGCGTGCGCGAGGCGGGAGGCGTCGCGCTTCCCGTCGACTGGCGTCCGGTCGGCGACGGCGAACCGCAGCTTGCCTGGGCGCTCGCGCAGCTCGCCGGCGATGCGGACGATCCGCAGAGCGTCGGATCGCGCATCGACCGTGCGAATGCGCTCGCGGTGGAGCGCGTGATCGCCGCGCAGCCGGTGCTGGTCGATGTGGCGCTGCACGCGCGCGACGTGTGGCCGGAAATGGGGCGCACGCTGCTGCACGCGGGCGCGCCGGTCGCGTGGGACGACATGTGCGGCCCGATGCAGGGCGCGATGATCGGTGCGCTCCTCTACGAACGGTGGGCCGACTCGACAAGCGCGGCCGAAGCGATGCTGCGACGGGGCGAGATCCGCCTCGGGCAATGCCACGACCAGCACGCGGTCGGTCCGATGTCCGGAATCATTTCCCCGTCGATGCCGCTGTTCGTCGTGCGCAACGCGACGCACGGCAATCTCGCCTACTCGAACATGAGCGAAGGCATCGGGCGCGTGCTGCGCTTCGGCGCCAATGGCGAGGACGTGATCGCGAGGCTGCGCTGGATCGAGACGGTGCTCGCGCCGACGCTGCGCGCCGCGGTGCGCGCGGCCGGCGGCATCGACCTGAAGGCGATCCAGGCGCAGGCGCTGCTGATGGGTGACGAGGTGCACAGCCGCAACGCGGCCGCCACGCTGCAATTCCTGTCGGCGGCGACGGTCGCGCTGGCGGGCGGCGACGCGGACCCGCGGGGCGTGCGCGAAACGCTGCAGTTCATCGCCGGCAACTCGCAGTTCTTCCTCAACCTGTCGATGGCCTCGTCGAAGGCGACGATGGACGCCGGGCACGGCATCGAGGCGAGCAGCGTCGTGACCGCGATGGCGCGCAACGGCGTCACCACGGCGATTCGCGTGAGCGGACTGGGCTCGCGCTGGTTCGAGTCCCCATCCGACCTGCCGGCGGGTCTCTTCTTCCCGGGTTTTCGGCAGGAGGACGCGAACGCGGATCTCGGCGACAGCGCGATCTGCGAAACGGCCGGTTTCGGCGGCTTCGCGCTCGCTGCATCGCCGGCGCTCGTGCAACTCGTCGGCGGCACCGTCGGCGAGGCGACCGCGTACTCGCGCGAGATGTACGACGCCACGGTCGCGCGCAACCCGGGGATGTCGCTGCCCGCGCTCGACTTCGCGGGCACGCCGTGCGGCATCGACATCCGCAAGGTCGTCGACAACGGCATCCGGCCGGTCATCACGACGGGCATCGCGCACAAGCAGGCCGGTGTCGGGCAGATCGGCGCCGGCATCGTGCGCGCGCCGATGGCGTGCTTCACGCAGGCGCTGCTCGCGCTCGCCGGCGAGCTCAACGTCCGCTGAAATGAGACATCCCCCCACGCTCGCTCCGCTCGCTGCCCCCCTACGGGGTGGTCAGTCGCTCGGGGCGGCCCTTCGCGACATGAGCCGCGCCTCGTGCTGACGCTGTCGATCGTCTCCGGCTTGTCGATGGGCGCGATGTACGGGCTGCTCGCGCTCGGGTTCCACATTACGTACTCGGTGTCGAGTACGGTGAACTTCGCGCAGGGTTCGTCGCTGATGCTGGGCGCCGTGCTCTGCTACGTGTTCTCGGTATCGCTGCACTGGCCGCTCGCCGCGGCGATCGCCGCGGCGCTCGCGCTGTGCGCGCTGTGGGGGATCGCGATCGAGCGTTTCATCGTGCGCCCGTTCGTGCGCGTCGGCTCGAACGGCTGGCTGATGTCGACGGTCGCGGCCGGCATCGTGCTCGAGCAGGTGGCGCTTTTCACGTTCGGCAAGGAGCCGCGCAGCCTCGTGCTTCCCGTTTCCGGCGAGGCGTTCAAGCTCGGCGGGGTCGCGGTGTCGCCGCTGCAGATTACGATCCTCGTCGTCGCCGTGGGCCTCGCCTTCGGCCTGCAGGCATTTGCGCAGCGCACGCGCTACGGCAAGGCGCTGCTCGCGATCGTCCAGAACCCACCGGCGGCGAGCCTGATGGGCATCGACGTCGCGCGCGCCGTCATGGTCTGCTACGCGGCGTCGACGATGCTGGCGGGCGTGGCCGGCATCCTGATCGCGCCGCTGTTCTCGGTGTCGGCGGAGATGGGGACGCTGTTCGGGCTGAAGGCGTTCGCGGTCGCGATCCTGGGCGGTCTCAACAGCGCCCGCGGCGTCGTGCTCGCCGGCTTCCTGTTCGGCATCGTCGAGGCGCTGATCACCTCGATGCTCGGCTCGGCCTACACGAACATCCTCGCGTTCCTGCTCGTGATCGTCGCGCTCGCGATCAAGCCGCACGGCCTGCTCGGGCAGGCCGGCGTCAAGAAGGTATGAAGGCGCTGCGCGATCCGATCCTGCTGCTGCTGATCGCCGCCGCGGCGATCTACGCGGTCGTCGCCAACCAGTACTACCTGTTCCTGCTGACGACCGGGGCGCTCACGGTGATCGTCGGCATCGGCCTCAACGTGCTGATCGGGCTCACCGGGCAGGTCTCGTTCGGGCACGTCGGCTTCTACGCGCTCGGCGCCTACGCGACGGCGATCCTCACGACCCGGCTGGGCTGGAGCTTCTGGTGGACGCTGCCCGCCGCGGCGGTGCTGACCGGCGTCGTGGGCAGCCTGCTCGGGCTCGTCGCATTGCGCGTGCGCGGGCCCTACCTCGCGATGGTGACGATCGCGTTCGGGTTCGTCGTCGAATACAGCGCGGTCGAATGGGAAAGCGTGACCGGCGGCCAGAACGGCCTGATGAACATCCCCTATCCGGCGTTCGGCGCCTGGTCGCTCGGCGAGCGCGGCATCGCGCTCGCGGCGATTGCGATCATGGCGCTCGCGCTGATCCTCTACAAGCGAATGGCGCAGAGCGCGTGGGGCCTCGCGATGCGCGCGGTGCGCGATTCCGAGGTCGCCGCCGCGTCGATCGCGGTCAATCCGCTGGCGGTGCGCACGCTCGCGTTCACGATCTCCGCGGTGCTCGCCGGCATCGCCGGCGCGTTCTTCGCATCGGCGACGACGTTCGTCGCGCCGAGCACCTTCCCGTTCTTCCAGTCGATCCTCTTCGTGCTGGTCGTCATCATCGGCGGGGTGGAGCGCACCTACGGACCGGTGATCGGCGCGATCGTCGTCGTCGGGCTGCCGGAGCTGCTGTCGGGGCTTGCCGAGTACCGGATATTGATGTCCGGGGCGCTGCTGCTCGCCGTGCTCCTGTTCGCGCCGGGCGGCATCGCCAGCGCGTTCGCGCGCTTCCTCAGGCGCGCCGCGGCGGTCGATGCGCCGACCGCACCGGCCTCCGCGCAGTTGCTGTGGTCGACCGGCGCGCCGCGACAGGCGCTCGAGGTCGCCAACATCGGCATCGCCTTCGGCGGCGTGCGCGCCGTCTCCGACGTCTCGATGCGCGTCGAGAGCGGCAAGGTGACGAGCATCATCGGGCCCAACGGCGCGGGCAAGACGACGGTCCTCAACCTGATCTGCGGCTTCTACAAACCGCAGTCCGGCTCGATCCGCCTCGGCGGGCAGGACCTGGGCGGCGCCTCGGCGCATCGCGTGGCGCGGGCGGGACTCGCACGCACGTTCCAGACGCCGCAGCTCTTCGAGCGCATGAGCGTGCTCGAGAATCTGCTGGTCGCGATGCAGCGGGGAGCGCTCGGATCGCCGTGGTCCGACCTCGCGAGCGCCCCGGCCGGCGCGCAGGCGCAGACGGCCCGCGCCGTGCTGAACTACGTCGGCTACCACGGGAGCCTGCAACGGCAGGCCGGCGATCTTCCGCACATCGACAAGCGGCTGCTCGAGATCGGCCGGGCGCTCGCGCTGCGGCCGAGCATCCTGATGCTCGACGAGCCCGCGGCGGGCTTGACGCCGGCGGACAAGGAGCAGCTCGCGAAGCTGCTGCGGCGCATCGCGGACGCCGGCATCGCGGTGGTGCTGATCGAGCACGACATGAGTCTCGTCATGGGCATCTCCGACCAGGTGGTCGTGCTCGACGCGGGCAAGTGCCTCGCGCAGGGGCGTCCCGAAGCGGTGCGCAACGACGCCGCGGTGATCGCCGCCTATCTCGGCGACGCGCACTTCGAGGCGACGCCGCGTGCCGCTGCATGGCAGCCGGCCGCAACCGCCCGGCTCGACGTGCGCCAGCTCGGCGCCGGCTACGGCGCGGCGGACGTGCTGAAGCGCATCGATCTCACGCTGCGCAGCGGCGAGGTCGTCGCCGTGCTCGGCGCGAACGGCGCGGGCAAGTCGACGCTGATGAAGTCGCTGTCCGGCCTGCTGCGGCCGGTGTCGGGCGCGATCCTGTTCGACGGGGCGGATGTCGCCGCGCGGCCGCCGCACCAGGTCGCCGCCGCGGGCCTCGTGCTGGTTCCCGAGGGGCGGCAGGTATTCCCCGAGCTGTCGGTGCTCGACAACGTGCGCCTCGGCGCCTACACGCGCAGGGAGACGACCGGCGCCGAAATCGATGCGATGGTGCGGCGCTTCCCCTCGCTCGAGCGCCGCAAGCTCAACCGGGCGGGGCTGCTCTCGGGCGGCGAGCAGCAGATGCTCGCGATCGCGCGCGGGCTGATCGCGAAGCCCAAGGTGCTGCTGCTCGACGAGCCCTCGCTCGGCCTCGCGCCGGCGCTCATCAACGAGCTGTATCGCGTCCTCGCGCAGTTGCGCGACGAGGGCATGACGATCCTGCTGGTCGACCAGATGGCGGCGCTCGCGCTCGCCATTGCCGACCGGGGATACGTGATGGAGTCGGGTGCGATCATGCACAGCGGAAGCGCGGCGGAGCTGCGGCATGATCCGGTTCTCGAGCGTGCCTACCTGGGCGGGGCGTGACGCCCGCGGCGGCCGGCACGCTCGCAAACCCCCGATCGCACATGCATTGACCGCGCGAATCTTCGATAGCCGATGGACCTCGTCCTGCGCAATGCCGCGATAGCCGAGCCGGGCCGCGCACCGGCGCGCGTCGACGTGGGCATCGCCGGCGGCAGGATCGTCGCGCTCGGCGAGCGTATCGGCAAGGGGGAGCGCGAGATCGACGTCGCCGGCCGGCTCATCGTGCCCGGCTTCGTCGAGACGCACATTCATCTCGACAAGTCGTGCATTCTCGACCGCTGCCGGCCGGAGCGCGGCACGCTCGACGAGGCCATCGAGCAGGTCGCCGTCGCGAAGCGCGCCTTCACCGAGGACGACATCGTCGAGCGCGCGAGCCGCACGCTCGAGCGCGCCATCGGCAACGGCACGACGCACGTGCGCACTCACGTCGAGGTCGATCCGGGCATCGGCCTGCGCGGCTTCGATGCGATCGGGCGCGTCGCTGCCCGCTACGCGTGGGCGGCGGACCTCGAGATCTGCGTGTTTCCGCAGGAAGGCCTCACCAATTCGCCCGGGACCGAGGCGCTGATGCGCGCGGCGCTGGCAAGCGGGGCCAGGGTCGTCGGCGCCGCGCCGTACACGGATCCGGACCCGCACGGCCAGATCGACCGCGTGTTCGCGCTGGCGCGCGAGTTCGACGCCGACATCGACATGCATCTCGACCTCGGCGACTCGCCCGAGCACATGGACGCCGAATACGTGTGCGAGCTGACCGAGCGCCACCGCTACGGCGGGCGCGTCGCGATCGGGCACGTGACCAAGCTGTCGATGGTGCCCGCGGAGCGCTACGAGCCGATCGCGAAACGCCTTGCCGAGGCCGGAGTCGCGGTGACGGTGCTGCCCGCGACCGACCTGTACCTGATGGGCCGGGGACGGCGCCACGACGTGATCCGCGGCGTGCTTGCCGCGCACGACCTGCTGCATCGCGGCGTCAACTGCTCGCTGTCGACGAACAACGTGCTCAACCCGTTCACGCCGTTCGGCGACTGCTCGCTCGTGCGGATGGCCAATCTGTACGCGAACGTCTGCCACGTGGGCACGCGCGAGGACATGCGCGAATGCCTCGCGATGATCACCGGTCGCTCCGCGCGGCTGATGCGCGTTCGCGACTACGGGGTCGCGGTCGGCAGCGACGCGGACCTCGTCGTGCTCGATTGCACGACGCCGGAGGGCGCGATCGCCGAGCTCGCGACGCCGCTGTACGGCTTCAAGCGCGGCCGGATGACGTTTTCGCGCGAACCTGCCAAGCTGTATCGGCCATAGCGGCGCCACCGTCGACCGCTTAGGGTCGACACCACGTAGAGGAGGGCAGCATGCAGATCGTGACGCGGCGGGAGTTTCTGAAGGGTGCCTCGGCGCTCGGCCTGGCCACGCTCGGCGGCCGGTCGCTCGACGCGTTCGCGCAGGACGACGTGCTCAAGGTCGGCGTCGTGCACCAATTTCCGATCGGCGAGGTCGGCTGGGAGGCCCAGCATGCGCAGGGCTGGAAGGCGATGGAGGCGGCGCTGCCCGGCAAGGTCAAGACGACGGTGGTGACCAATGTCGTCGAGGCGCAGGACGCCGAGCGGGTGTTCCGCGAGCTGGCGACGCAGGGGCACAGGCTCGTTTTCGGCACGACGTTCTCGCAGATGACGCCGATGCTGAAGGTCGCGCGCGCGATGCCCGGCACGACGTTCGAGTGCTGCGCGGCGATCCAGACGCTGCCGAACATGGGTGCGTTCGAAGCGCGCAACTACGAGGCTTCGTACCTCGGCGGCGTGGTCGCAGGCAGGATGACCAGGAGCAGCGTTCTCGGCTGGGTCGGTGCCTTTCCCGTGCCGCAGGTCGTGTGGCGGATGAACGGCTTCATGCTCGGGGCGCGCAGCGTGAATCCGAAGGCGACGATGAAGGTCGTCTGGATCAGCACCTGGAACGATCCCGTGCGGGAGAAGGAGGCGGTCGGCGCGCTGATCTCGCAGGGGGTCGACGTCGTCTCCGGCAGTCCGAACACGCCGGTGCAGGGCATCGCCGCGGAGGAGCGCGGCGTGTGGTCCGTCGGCAACTGCAGCGACTTTTCCAAGTTCGTGCCGAAGCGCCAGCTCACCGGCGACCTGCTGATCTGGGACAGCGCGTACATCGAGGCGGCGCGCGACGTGCTCGCCGGCAAGTGGAAGTCGCAGAGCCGCTGGCGCGGCCTCGGCGAGGGCGGCTATTGCCGGATGGCCCCGTACAACGCCGCGATTCCCTCCGAGGTGATCGCCGATGTGACCCAGCGCGAGAAGGACATCGTCTCCGGCAAGCTGCAGGTGTTCGCCGGGCCGCTCAAGGATCGCGACGGCAAGCAGCGCGTCGCCGCCGGCGCGGTGCTCCCGGACGCCGAGGCGCGCAGCATGAACTGGGTCGTCGAGGGCATCGAGGGGACGTTCCCGAAGACATGACGAGGCCGAGGGCATGCACGACGATGACGGGGACGACGCCGTGACGGTGCTCGACCTCGCGCTCGACCTCGCGCTCGACGGCGCGCGCCTGCCCGACGGCCGGACCGGCGCGATCGGCATCCGGGGCGGGCGCATCGTCGCCATCGAGACGGATGGCGCGCCGTTGCCATCGGCGCGCGAGCGCATCGACCTCGGCGGCGCGCTCGTGCTGCCGGGATTGATCGACGCCCACGTGCACCTCGACAAGTCGCTCGTCGGCGACCGCTGGTGGCCGCATCGCACCGAGCCGAGCGGCGTGTTCGACGTGCGCGAGCGCGTGGCGATCGAGAAGGAGATCCTCGCCCGCGCGGCGCCGATCGCGCAGCGCGCCGCGGCGCTGATCGAGCTGGCGGTCGCGAAGGGCACGACGCACATGCGCTCGCACGTCGACGTCGATCCCGGGATCGGCCTTGCGCATCTGCACGAGGTGCTCGCCGTCTGCCAGCGCTACCGCGATGCGGTGTCGGTGCAGATCGTCGCGTTTCCGCAGAGCGGCGTGCTGACTTGTCCCGGAACGTTCGAGCTGATGGATGCCGCGCTGCAGGAGGGTGCGGCGCTCGTCGGCGGCCTCGACCCGGCCGGCTTCGACCACGACGTCGAAGGTCAGCTCGGCGCGATCTTCGGGCTGGCCGACAAGCACGGCGCGCGCATCGACATCCACCTGCACGACCCCGACTTCACCGGCCTCGGCGAGCTGGAGGAAATCGCGCGGCGCACGAAGGCGCTCGGCCTGCAGGGGCGCGTCACCGTCAGCCATGCCTATGCGCTGGGCATGGTGCCGCGGGCGGACGCGCAGCGCACCGCGGAGAAGCTCGCCGATGCCGGGGTGGCGATCCTCACCAACGCGCCGGGCAACCACGCCTATCCGTCGGTCATGCAGTTGCGCGCCGCGGGCGTGACGGTGATCACCGGCAACGACAACATCCGCGATGCGTGGTGGCCCTACGGCGACGCGGACATGCTCGAGCGCGCGATGCTCGTCGGCTACGGCTCCGGGTTCCTCACCGACGCGAGCCTCGAGGTTGCGCTCGATCTGGCGACCGGCAGCGCGGCGCGCGTGCTCGGTCACGCGGATTACGGCGTGCGCGTCGGCGCGCAGGCGGACCTCGTCGTCGTCGCCGCGCGCAGCGTCGCGGAGGCCGTCGTCGCGCGGCCGCCGCGGCGGTACGTGTTCAAGGCGGGCAGGCTCGTTGCGCGCGACGGCGCGTTCGTCCCGCTTTGACGCCTTGGGCAAGGAGATCCATCCGATGAAGACGAACGAAGACTATCTCGCGCTGGCGATCCGGCTCGCGCGGAAGAACATCGACGAGCACGGCGGCCGGCCGTTCGGCGCGGTGCTGGTGAAGGACGGCGAGATCGTCGCGACCGGCGTGAACGAGATTCACGCCACGAACGATCCTTCCACGCACGCGGAGATGCAGGCGATCCGCGCCGCCGCGACGGCGCGACGCTCGCCGCGGCTCGACGGCTGCGTGATGTACGCGAGCGGCAACCCCTGTCCGATGTGCCTGTCGCTGATGCACATGATCGGCATCGGCGAGGTCTACTACGCGTACTCGAACGAAGATGGCGAGCCGTTCAACCTCTCGACGGCGAAGATCTATGCCGAGATGGCGAAGCCGCTGTCGCAGCAGAGCATCCGCATCGTGCACCTGCCGGTGCGCGAGGCAGAGCACCTCTACGAGGTATGGCGGCGCGCCGGAAACCGCTGAGCGGCAATTACTCGACGCGAGGGGCTCCGGCGCCTCGTCCGCGGGAGGACCGGATGGCGGTATCCCGATGCGGCGACGTCGCGTCCCAGTGGTCGCTGCCGGACTCGAGCGCCATCCTGGCGCGCACGGCGCGCCGCTACCGCTTCACCGGCATCTCGACCACCGTCTCGCCCGACACGGGATCGGTCACGCCGAGACCGCCCCCGAGGTCCTCGAGCGTGTCGCGGAACGTGTCGAGCACGGCGATCATCTGCGGACGCGCCGCCACCAGGCTGGCGAAGTCGTCCCAGCCGCCGATGATGCAATACGAGCGCTCGCCGGTCTTGATCAGCGCGGCGCCCCGAAAGCCGGCGAAATCGCGGCGCGCCTTGCGCTGCGCGTCGAGGAACCGCTCCTCCTCGCCCGGCTTGACCCGGACCCGCACGACGTTGAACGCGGTCATCGCCATCCCCCCGAAGTGGAAGCCACCCCGACATTGTAGCGGGCGTCCGGCACGCGGCCAGCTTCGTCGCGCATGGAGCGCAGCCATGCCTTCGTCGATAATCGCGATTGCCGCAACCAACGAGAGGGATGGCGATGAGCTCCGATGATGATGGCGTGCATTGGCGGGCGCTTCGCGCCGTCACGACGGCGACGCTGACGACGCTGCTGCTGAAGCGCGGGCTACGCAACGTCTGGATGCGCGGCACGAGGCCGCTTCGGCCCGGCGGGGCGCGCGTCGTCGGGCGGGCGTTCACGCTGCGCTTCATCCCGGCGCGCGAGGACCAGGCAACGCCCGAATCGTGGGCCAGACCGACGTCCACCCGCGGCGCGATCGAGGCGATGCCCGCGGGCTGCATCGCCGTCGTCGACGCGCGCGGCGTCACCGACGCCGGCATCTTCGGGGACATCCTGTGCGCGCGGATGCGCCAACGCGACGTCGCGGCGCTGGTCACCGACGGCGCGCTGCGCGATGTCCGCGGCGTGCTCGAAACCGATCTGCCCGTCTGGTGCGCGGGCGTCGCGGCGCCGCCCTCGGTCGCCGGGCTCACCTTCGTCGACTGGCAGCAGCCGATCGGCTGCGGCGGCGTCGCGATATTTCCGGACGACGTCGTCGTGGCCGACGACGACGGGGCCGTCGTCATTCCCGCCGCGCTCGTCGACGACGTGGCGGCGCAGGCGCTCGAGCAGGAACGCCTCGAGGCGTGGATCATGGACGAGATCGCGCGGGGCGTGCCGCTGCCGGGCCTCTATCCCCCGAATGCCGAAACCCGCGCGCGTTACGAGGCGTCGCAGCAGTCTACGCGCACCGGTGATTCGAAGGAGTCGCCATGATCCGGCGCAAGCTCGGCCGCACGGGCTTCGAGGTGGCGCCACTCGCTTTCGGCGGCAACGTCTTCGGCTGGACCGCCGACGAGGCGACCTCGTTCCGATTGCTCGACGCATTCGTCGACGCGGGCGGCAACCTGATCGACACCGCCGACTCCTATTCGCGCTGGGTGCCGGGGCACGCGGGTGGCGAGTCGGAAACGGTCATCGGGCGCTGGATCGCGCAGCGCGGCCGGCACGACGACGTCGTCATCGCGACGAAGGTCGGCTCGGACATGGGGCTGGGCGAGCGCTGCCTGCGCCGCGACTACATCCTGCGCGCCGCCGACGATTCGCTGCGGCGCCTGCGCGTCGATGCGATCGATCTCTACCAGTCGCACTGGGACGACGAGAAGACGCCGTTCGACGAGACGCTCGAGGCGTACGCGCGCCTGATCGAGCGGGGCAAGGTCAGGGCGATCGGTGCTTCGAATCTCACGGCGGAGCGGTTGTCGCAGGCGCTCGATGCCGGCAAGCGCCAGGGACTGCCCCGCTACGCGACGCTGCAGCCGCCGTACAACCTGTGCGACCGCGACACGTTCGAGGGTGACTTGCAGGACCTGTGCATCCGCGAGGACATCGGCGTGATCACGTACTTCTCGCTCGCCGCGGGGTTCCTGACGGGCAAGTACCGCTCCGAAGCCGATTACGGGAAGAGCCCGCGCGGCCCCGGGATGAAGAAATACCTGAACGAGCGCGGGCTGCGCATCCTCGCCGCGCTCGACCGCGTCGGCGCGCGCCTGCACGCGACGCCCGCCCAGGTGTCGCTGGCGTGGCTGATGGCACGCCCCGGCGTCACCGCGGCGATCGCGAGCGCGACGTCGGTCGCGCAATTCGACGAGCTCGCCGCCGCGATGCGTCTTGTGCTCGACGCCGACGCGATGCTGGCGCTCGACCGGGCGAGCGCCTGAGCGCGGCGTGCGTCATTTCGCCCGAACC
>DASURV010000151.1:0-25475 GCA_036375455.1 Casimicrobiaceae bacterium
AAGGGGATGGGCATGACGATCGTCACCGGCGAGGACGACGTCGTAGCGGGCATCTTCACCGACGGCGACCTGCGGCGCTGCCTCGGCAGCGAGCGCGACGTGATGGGGCGACGGGTGGCGGAGCTGATGACGCGCACGCCGCGCACGATCACCGCCGATCGTCTCGCCGCCGATTGCGTCGTGCTGATGGAGACGCCGCCCAAGGTGACGCAGCTCATCGTCGTCGAGGCGGCGGGCGCGCTCGCGGGCGCCGTCCACATGCACGATCTCTTCCGCGCGCGCGTCGTCTGATGAGCGCCGCGCGCCGGACGGTGAAGGCGGATGTCGTCGCCCGCGCGCGCCGCGTGCGGCTGCTCTCCTGCGACGTCGACGGGGTGCTGACGGACGGGCGGATCTACATCGACGATCGCGGCCACGAGTTCAAGGCCTTCTCGGCGCTCGACGGCGTCGCCGTCCACCTGCTCGCCAACGCCGGCATCGTCGTCGCATGGATCACCGGCAGCACCGCGCCGGCCGTCGCGCATCGCGCGCAGCAGCTACGCATTCCGCACCTGATCCTCGACGCGCACGACAAGCTGACGCCGTGGGAGCGCCTGCGCAGCGAGCTCGGTCTCGCGCCGGACCAATGCGCGCACATCGGCGACGATCTGCCGGACGTGCCGGTGCTCGCGGCCTGCGGCCTGGCGGTGACCGTTCCGCACGCGCCCGCGCCGGTCCGCGCGCATGCGCACTACGTGACGACGCGCGACGGCGGCAGCGGCGCCGTGCGCGAGCTCGCCGACATCGTGCTCGCGGCGCAAGGGTGCGGCGACGCCGCGCTGCGCGTCGCGCGCGCACGCGCCTCCGAGCCGGCGCCCGCCAGGCGCTGAAAACCGACATGGACCGCACGCGCGAATTCCTCGATCGCCTCGTGGCGTGGTCACCCGTGCTCCTGCTCGGCGGGCTCGCCGCGCTCACGTACTGGCTCGATGCGCAGGTGCAGCCGCCCGCGGCGCGCCGCGACGGGTCGTCGCGCCACGAGCCGGACCTCTTCCTGCAGGACTTCAAGACGATCACGTTCGATGCGAACGGCAAGCCGCGCGAGGCGCTGTCGGCGTCGCTCGCCGAGCATTTTCCCGACGACGGCAGCGTCGCGCTCGCCGCGCCGAAGCTGGCGCTGACCGAGGTCGGAAGACCGACGCTGACGATCACCGCGGATCGCGGCCGGCTCGCCGGCGATCGCGATCACGGCGAGTTCACCGGGCGCGTGCGCGTGGAGCGCGCCGCGGATCCGCAGCCCGCGAGCGGCGAGGGCCCGAGCGGCCCGGTGACGCTCGAGACCGATTCGCTGCGCGTCATCGCGAAGGAGCAGCGCGTCGAGACCGATCAGCCGGTGACGATCGAGGAGCCGCGGGGAATAATCCGCGGCCGTGGTCTCGAGTTCGACAACAAGGCGAAGCGCGTGCGCATCAAGTCGCACGTGAGCGGAACGCTGCAACCGCAATCGGAAGCGCCGAAATGACCGCTTCCGGCATCGGCACCCGGCGCGCGCTCGCGTTCGCGGCCTGCACGCTTGCGCTGCTCGCCCCCTGCGGCGCCGGGGCGGAGAAGGCCGACCGCGACAAGCCGATCCACTTCTCGGCCGACCAGCCGGCCGAGGTCGACTTCGAGAAGCGCATCGGCACGCTGCGCGGCAACGTCGTGATCACCCAGGGCACGATGACGATCCGCGCCGACAAGATCGACTTCAAGCAGAACCCCGACAATTCGCTGTCGGCCACCGCCTACGGCAACCCGATCAGCTTCCGCCAGAAAAAGGACGATTCCGACGAGTACTTCGAGGGCTACGCGCAGCGCGCGGTCTACGACGGGCAGAAGCAGACGCTCGAGCTCTTCGATCGCGCGCTGCTCAAGCAGGGGACCGACGAGCTGCGCAGCAACTACATCTCGTACAACAGCGCGACCGGGATCTTCAAGGCGGAAGGCCGCCCCGATGCGCCCGGCGCCGAGGGCCCCGACTCGCGGGTGCGCGGCGTCTTCCAGCCGCGCTCCGAGACGCCACTCGGCCCGAAGGAACCCGGCGCGCCGGGCGCGAAGGGCGGCGCAGGGAAGGGCGGATCCGGGAACGGGAAGCCGCCCGGCGACGGCAAGGACGCGAAGGCCGCTCCGCCGCTCGCGCTCACGCCCGACCAGACGCTGAAGTGAGCAAGCTCGCGGCAGCGCACCTACGCAAGCGCTACAAGGCACGCACCGTCGTTCACGACGTCTCGCTCGAGGTGGCGAGCGGCGAGGTCGTGGGCCTGCTCGGCCCGAACGGCGCCGGCAAGACGACGTGCTTCTACATGATCGTCGGCCTGGTCGCCGCGGACGGCGGCGAGATCGCGCTCGACGGCGAGAACCTGTCGCGGCTGCCGATCCATCGGCGCGCCAGGCGCGGCCTGTCCTACCTGCCGCAGGAAGCGTCGATCTTCCGCAAGCTCACGGTGACGCAGAACGTGCGCGCGATCCTGGAGCTGCAGGATCTCGACGCCGACACGCTGTCGAACCGGCTCGACGCATTGCTGGAGGACCTCTCGATCTCCCATCTCGCGGACGCCCCCGCCGTGTCGCTGTCGGGCGGCGAGCGCCGGCGCGTCGAGATCGCCCGCGCGCTCGCGACCCGGCCGCGCTTCATCCTGCTCGACGAGCCTTTCGCCGGCGTCGACCCGATCGCCGTCCTCGACATCCAGAAGATCATCGGCTTCCTCAAGGAGCGCGGCATCGGCGTGCTGATCACCGACCACAACGTCCGGGAGACGCTCGGGATCTGCGACCGCGCGTACATCATCAACGAAGGGCGGGTGCTGGCTTCGGGCGCGCCGGGCGAGATTGTTTATAATGAGGACGTCCGGAAAGTCTATCTCGGGGAGCACTTCCGGCTCTGACTCGCGGGAGTCTTTCGCGCTCCACGCGAGCGACCGATTGTCGATCGTCGATTCCGGGCGCAGCGAGGATCCGATGCCGGAGGCCCTGCATCATTCAGGAAAGCGCGGACGGCGGTGAAGCAGACGCTCCAACTCAAGTTATCGCAGCATCTCACGTTGACACCGCAGCTCCAGCAGTCGATCCGGCTGCTGCAGCTATCGACGATCGAGCTGAATGCGGAGGTCGAGCGGATACTGCAGGAGAATCCGCTGCTCGAGCGCGCCGAGGTCGAAGAGGATCGCGGGGCGGCCGAGGCGCCGCTCTCCGGCCCGGGACGCGCCGCCGACGGTCCGGACCGCGCACGCGAGGTCGCGGCCGGTGACACGGCGGCCGAAACGCGCAGCACCCGCGACGAGATCCCGGAAGCGCCGGACTTCGCCGATTACGGCAGCTCCGGCGACAGCGACTGGGGGAGCGGCAATTCGAGCGACGACGACGATTTCCTGCCGCAGCAGGTCGCGACCAGCACGCTGCGCGATCAACTGAACGGCCAGCTCGCGCTGCTGAATCTCCCGCTGCGCGATCGGCAGCTCGTCGCGGCGCTGATCGACGCCCTCGACGAGGACGGCTACCTGAAGACGTCGCTCGAGGAAATCGCCGAGCTGTTTTCGGCGGACGTCGAGCTCGAGCCCGAGGAGCTCACGATCGCGCTGAAGTACGTGCAGAGCTTCGAGCCGGCAGGCGTGGGCGCACGCGATTGCGCCGAGTGCCTGGCGCTGCAACTGAAGACGCTGCCGCCCGACACGCCGTTCCTCGCCGATGCGCTGAAGGTGGTCGACGGCAATCTTCCGCTGCTCGCGAACCGCGACTTCACGAAGCTCAAGCGCCTGCTGCACACCGACGACGCCGGCGTGCGCGGCGTGCGCGACCTGATTCGCAGCCTGAGCCCGCGACCGGGTGCGGCGTTCGCCAAGGCGGAGGCGAACTACGTGATCCCCGACGTGGTCGTGCGAAAGGTGCGCAATCAGTGGGTCGCGACGCTGAACGAGGCGGCGATGCCCAAGCTGCGGCTGAACCGCATCTACGCCGACATCCTCACGCGCAACCGCGAAAGCTCCAACCAGCAGCTCGCCGCGCAGTTGCAGGAAGCGAAGTGGCTGATCCGCAACGTGCAGCAGCGCTTCGACACGATCCTGCGCGTGGCGAAGGCCATCGTCGAGCGGCAGCGCCGCTTCTTCGAGCACGGCGAAGTCGCGATGCGACCGATGGTGTTGCGCGAGATCGCCGACATGCTGTCGCTGCACGAATCGACGATTTCGCGCGTGACGACGCAGAAGTACATGCTGACGCCGCGCGGCACGTTCGAGCTGAAGTATTTCTTCGGCAGCCACGTGGCAACCGACACCGGGGGCGCGGCGTCGGCGACGGCAATCCGGGCGCTCATCAAGCAGCTCATCGCCGCCGAGAACACGAAGGCGCCGCTGACCGACAGCAAGATCGCCGACATGCTCGGCGAGCAGGGCATACTGGTCGCCCGCCGCACGATCGCGAAGTACCGGGAAGCCCTGCAGATCCCGCCGGTGAACATGCGCAAGGCGCTTTGAGCCGCCCGACTCGCCGATGCCGCTGCCCGCCGCGACCGGTTGCCGCCCGCCCCACGCGCCTCGCGCCGTCCCCGCTTTTCGCATCGCCCGTCGCGCACACGCACGGCTTCGGCGTGCCGCCAATCGGCCGCCGCAGGCCGCCTGTCTGCGCGGTTCCGGCGCGGGAGCGCCGCCAATGCAGCATGGAAGGAGAGCCTGATGAATCTGCACCTCACTGGCCACCACCTGGAGATCACGCCGGCGATCCGCGACTACGTCGTCGCGAAGCTCGATCGCCTCAATCGTCATTTCGACCACGTGATCGACGTCAGTGTCGTGCTCTCGGTGGACAAGCTGCAGCAGAAGGTGGAAGCGAACGTGCACTTGCGCGGCAAGGATCTGCACGCGCAGAGCATCGATGCCGACATGTATGCCGCGATCGATTCGCTCGCCGACAAGCTCGACCGCCAGGTGCTCAAGTACAAGGAGCAGTTGAAGGACCACCGCTGCGACAGCGCCGCGATCAACCAGGCGGCCGTCGGCTCGGGCGCCGAGGGCACCGGCTAGGGAGCGAATCCGTATAATCGGCGGGGCAATCCGGCGGGGAGGATCCTGGGGGGGTCCGAAACCGCCGGTTTGCTTTGGAGCCACCTGACGCGCACCCGGCCAACATGAACCTCATCGCGGCGCTGCTGCCGGCCTCCAACATCGTCGTCGACCTCGACGTCCACTCGAAGACGCAGTTCTTCGCGACCATCGGCGGCCTGTTCGAGCGCAGCGCCGGGTTGCCGCAGGCGAGCGTGGCCGCGAGCCTCGCCGCACGCGAGAAGCTCGGGTCGACGGGACTCGGCCAGGGGATCGCGATTCCGCACGGGCGCATCCCGCGCCTCACCGAGGCGGTCGGGGCGTTCGCCCGGCTGCGCGCGCCGATCGCCTTCGATGCGCCGGACGGCAGGCCGGTCGACCAGCTCTTCGTGCTTCTCGTGCCGGAGCATGCGACCGACCAGCACCTGCAGCTCCTGTCGGAGCTCGCGCAGATGTTCTCCGAGGCCGAGTTCCGGGACCGGTTGACCGCCGCGCCGGATGCGCACGCGGTCGCCGAGGTGTTCCGCAACTGGCAGCCCGGCGACTGAGGCGCGCGCCGGCTTCGCACGCGCACGCGGATCCACGATGCGTCAGGTGACCGTCGAGCAGTTCCTCGAGGAGAACCGCGAGCGTCTCGGGCTGGTCTGGCTCGCGGGCCGCGACGGAGGCGATCGCCAGCTCGTCGGCGAAAGCGCCCTGCGGCCGACGATCGGGCAGGTCGGGCACATGAACCTGATCCACCCGTTCCGGGTGCAGATCCTCGGCGCGGCGGAGCTCGCGTATCTGCGCGCATTGCCGGAGGACGAGCTCAACCGCTCGATCAACCGCCTGTTCACGAACGAGCTCGCCGCGATCGTCGTCGGCAACGGCGAGCAGGTGCCGCGCCATCTGCTCGAGATGTGCAACCAGCATCGGATCGCCCTCGTGACGTCGCAGCAGCCCTCGCCGCACATCGTCGACGTGTTTCGCATCTACCTGTCACGCGTGCTCGCCGAATCGACGACGCTGCACGGCGTCTTTCTCGACGTGCTGGAGCTCGGCGTGCTGATCACCGGCGCGTCGGCGATCGGCAAGAGCGAGCTCGCGCTCGAGCTGATCTCCCGCGGCAACGGCCTCATCGCCGACGACATCGTCGAGCTGTACCGGATCTCGCCCGACACGATCGAGGGACGCTGCCCGGCGGTGCTGCGCGACTTCCTCGAGGTGCGCGGCATCGGCATCCTGAACATCCGCACGATCTTCGGCGAAACCGCGGTGCGGCCGCACAAGCTGCTGCGGCTGATCGTGCACCTCGAGGACCACGGCAACGAGGCCTTCTCCGATCTCGATCGCCTGCAGGTGAACGCGACCTTCCAGGAGGTGCTGTCGGTGCCGATCCGCAAGGTGACGATCCCCGTCGCCGCCGGGCGCAATCTCGCCGTGCTGGTCGAGGCGGCCGTGCGCAACTTCGTGCTGAACCAGCGCGGGATCGACAGCACGAAGGAATTCATCGAGCGGCAGCAGAAGCTGATGGACGAGGGGTGAGGGGCAAGGGACGATGGCATGGACCTCCTCCTGATCGGCGGCGTGTCGGGCTCCGGGAAGAGCGTCGCGCTCACGGCGTTCGAGGACGCCGGCTATTACACGGTCAACAGCCTGCCCGTTCCGCTGCTGATCGACACCGCGACGCATCTCGCGCAATCGGGCCAGGAGCGCGTCGCCATCGCGCTCGACGCGAAGACCGGTCCGGGACTGCCGGGCCTGGCCGGAGCGATGGCGGCCCTCGAGCAGCGCGGCTGGGAAGTGCGCTTCCTCTACCTCGACGCCACCGTCGACACGCTCGTCAAGCGCTTCTCGGAAACGCGCCGGCGCCATCCGTTCTCGAGCGTCGACCGGACGCTGACCGAGGCGATCGAGTACGAGCGGAACCTGCTCGCGGACGCCCGGCTGCTCGGCACGACGTTCGACACGTCCGAGCTGCCGGCGGCGGGGTTGCGCGCGTGGATCAAGGATTTCGTCTCCGTCGATCCATCGCAGATCACGCTGCAGGTCGAGTCGTTCGGCTTCAAGCACGGCGTGCCGCTCGACGCCGACCTCGTGTTCGACGCGCGCTGCCTGCCGAATCCTCACTACGAGCCGGCGCTGTCGCCGCTGACCGGCAGGGACGCCGACGTCGTCGCGTTCCTCGAGACGATTCCCGAGGTCGAGCGGATGTACAACGACATCTATCACTTCATCGCGAGCTGGCTGCCGGACTACGCGCGCGACAATCGCAACTACCTGACCGTCGCGATCGGCTGCACGGGCGGCCAGCATCGCTCCGTCTACCTGGTCGAGCGGCTCGGGCGCGCGTTCTCGCCGCGCTACCAGGTCCTCGTCCGCCACCGCGACCTGCAAGCCGCCTCGTAATCTGCTGCGCGCCCCGATTGCTTTGTCGTTTCCTCGCTCGACCCTCGCCGTACTCTCATGTACTGTCTCGGGTCTCGCTGCGGGCCTTCGTGCACTCGGGGCGCTCGCGACGATTCCGAGACGGCTTGCCGGGATCCATCGATGAACGCGCCGCGCAGGATCACGCTGGCGTACACGGGCGCCTCCGGCCTGCCGTTCGGGCTGCGGCTGCTCGAATGCCTGCTCGCGGCGGGCGTCCACGTCGACCTCGTCTACTCGGCCGCCGCGCAAGTGGTCGCGCGCCAGGAATGCGACCTGACGTTGCCGACCCAGCCGCGCGAAGCGGTGCGCCTGCTCGGCGAGCGCTATCGCGCCGCGGACGGGCAGCTCGCGGTCTACGCGCGCGAAGACTGGCTCGCGCCGATGGCGTCGGGGTCCAATCCCGGCGACGCGATGGCGATCTGCCCCTGCACGATGGGCACGCTCGGCGCGATCGCCGGCGGCCTCGCCGACAACCTGATCGAGCGCGCCGCCGACGTCATGCTCAAGGAGCGCCGTCCGCTCGTCCTCGTGCCGCGCGAGACGCCGCTGTCGGCGATCCACCTCGAGAGCATGCTGAAGCTGGCGCGCGCCGGCGCGGTGATCCTGCCGCCGGCACCCGGCTTCTATGCGCATCCGCAATCGGTCGCGGACCTGATCGATTTCATCGTCGCGCGAATTCTCGATCATCTGGCCGTGCCTCACGCACTGGTGCCGCGCTGGGGCGATGCGCGCACGGCGGCCGGGCCGCCGGCGGCGCGCGCCTGACGCGCCGCGGCGCCGGCGTTCATCCGACCGCCTTCGAGAGCCCGATGCCGTCCCCGCCGCACGACGTCGACGATCGCAGGCCATGGGCGCTGCCGCTCTTTCCGCTGCGCACGGTGCTGTTTCCCGGCGGCCTGTTGCCGCTCAAGGTCTTCGAGCGGCGCTACGTCGAGATGACGAAGGCGTGCCTGCGCGACGATCGGCCATTCGGGGTGTGCATGATCACGCGCGGCGACGAGGTCGCCCGCACCGGCAGCGGCACCCCCGAGATCGCGACGGTCGGCACGCTCGCCCAGATCACGAACTTCGACATGCCGCAAATGGGGATCCTCCACCTGATGACCGAAGGCGGCAGCCGCTTCGAAGTGCATCGCCATGCCTCCGACGCGTCGGGGCTCGTGACGGCCGAGGTGACGACGATCGCCGACGAGCCGCGGCTGCCGCTGGCCGATGCCTACGCGCCGCTCGCGCGGCTCCTCGAGCTGATCGCGAGCCGGGTCGGCCCGGAGCATTTTTCCGCCCCCGCGCGCTACGACGATGCGTCCTGGGTCGGCCACCGTCTCGCCGAGCTGCTGCCGCTGCCGCTCGCGCTCAAGCAGAGCATGCTCGAAGTGAACGATGCGAACGTGCGCCTCGCGGCGTTGCGGCAGTTTCTCGAGCGCCAGGGGGTGTTGCAGGCCGTATAATCCGCGCTTCGCGCCCGTTCCAGTATCCCGAGCATGGCCGGCCACAGCAAGTGGGCGAACATCAAGCACAAGAAGGCCGCTGCCGATGCGAAGCGCGGCAAGGTCTTCACGCGGCTCATCAAGGAGATCACCGTCGCCGCGCGCCTCGGCGGCGGCGATCCGGCGGCCAACCCGCGCCTGCGCCTCGCGATGGACAAGGCGACGGACCAGAACATGCCGAAGGACACGATCGAGCGCGCGATCAGGCGCGGCGCGGGCGGACTCGAAGGCGCGCATTACGAGGAGGTCCGCTACGAGGGCTACGGCGTCAACGGCGCCGCGGTGATCGTCGACGCGATGACCGACAACCGCACGCGCACCGTCGCCGATGTGCGCCATGCGTTCGCGAAGCACGGCGGCAACCTCGGCACCGACGGCTCGGTCGCGTTCCTCTTCAAGCATTGCGGGCAGATCGTGTTCGCGCCGGGCAGCGACGAGAACAAGGTGATGGAGGCCGCGATCGAGGCCGGCGCCGACGACGTCGTCACGCACGACGACGGCAGCATCGAGGTGATCACCGGGCCGCACGATTTCATCGCCGTGCGGGAGCGGCTCGCGAAGGCGGGGCTCAAGCCGGAGTTCGCGGAGGTGACGATGAAGCCTTCGACCGAGGTCGAGATGCACGGCGAGGACGCGCAGCGGATGCAGAAGCTGCTCGACGCGCTCGAGTCGCTCGACGACGTGCAGGAGGTCTACACGTCGGCGGTGCTCGAGGCGTCGTGAGCGGGCGCTGCCGCGGTCATCGCACGCTGCGCGGCACGTCGTCGATCCCGCTGCGCTGAAGTGTCGACCACCGCTCCCGCGCGACGCATCCTCGGCATCGATCCCGGCCTGCGCGTCACGGGCTTCGGCATCCTCGAGGCGCGCGAAGGCACCCTCTGCTACGTCGCGAGCGGCTGCATCCGCGCGACCGGATCGAGCCTTCCGGTGCGCCTCGGCGTGATCGTCCGCGACCTCGCGCACGTGATCGCCGAGGCGCGCCCCACCGAGGTCGCGGTCGAGAAGGTATTCGTGAACGTCAATCCGAGCTCGACGCTGCTGCTCGGCCAGGCGCGCGGGGCGGCCATCGCGGCCGCGGTGCTGGCGGGGCTGCCCGTGACCGAGTACACGGCGAACCAGGTGAAGCAGGCGGTCGTCGGCGCCGGGCGCGCGCAGAAGCCGCAGGTGCAGGAGATGGTGCGACGGCTTCTCGCGCTTCCCGCGATCCCGGCGTCCGACGCGGCAGACGCGCTGGCCGCCGCGATCTGCCACGCGCACGCCTCGACGGGCGTGGGCATGCTGGCGCGGCGCGGGTATCGCGTGCGCGGCGGGCGGCTGCTGTCGATCTGAAACGGTAGAATCGCCGCCATGATCGGCCGCCTTTCGGGCACCCTCGTCGAGAAGAATCCGCCCCAGCTCCTGCTCGACGTCCAGGGCGTGGCCTACGAGGTGGACGTGCCGATGAGCACGTTCTACAACCTGCCGGCGAACGGCGAGCGCGTCACGCTGTTCACGCATCTGGTCGTGCGCGAGGACGCGCACCTGCTGTATGGCTTCGGCACCGAGGGCGAGCGGCGCGCGTTCCGGCAGTTGCTGAAGGTCAACGGCATCGGCGCGAAGATCGCGCTGTCGGTCCTGTCGGGACTGTCGGTCGCCGAGCTGGCGCAGGCGGTGACGCTGCAGGAGAGCGGCCGGCTCACGCGCGTGCCCGGCATCGGCAAGAAGACCGCCGAGCGCCTGCTGCTCGAGCTGAAGGACAAGCTCGGCGCGGACATGACGCAGGCGATCGGCGTCAACCGCGCGCCGCCCGCCGCGTCGGATATCATGAACGCGCTCGTCGCGCTCGGCTACAGCGAGCGCGAAGCCGTCGCAGCGGTGAAGCAGCTACCGGACGGCGTCGCCGTCGCGGACGGCATCCGGCAGGCGTTGAAGCTGCTCGCGAAGGCATGATTCGCGCCGCGGCGTGCGGGCATGATCGATGGCGATTGAAAACGACGAACTGACGCGCATCGTCGCCGGCGGGAGCGCCGGCGCGCAGGAGGAAGCGCTCGAGCGGGCGCTGCGCCCCCGGCGGCTCGACGAATACATCGGCCAGGAGAAGATCCGCGAGCAGCTCGGCATCTTCGTCGAGGCGGCGAAGCGGCGCGCCGAAGCCCTCGATCACGTGCTGCTGTTCGGGCCGCCCGGACTCGGCAAGACGACGCTGTCGCACATCCTCGCGCACGAGCTCGGCGTCAACCTGCGGCAGACCTCCGGACCCGTGCTCGAGCGCCCCGGCGACCTCGCGGCGCTCCTCACGAACCTCGAGCCGCGCGACGTGCTGTTCATCGACGAGATCCACCGGCTGTCGCCGATCGTCGAGGAGATCCTGTATCCGGCCCTCGAGGACTTCCAGATCGACATCATGATCGGGGAGGGGCCGGCGGCGCGCAGCGTCAAGCTCGACCTGCCGCCGTTCACGCTGGTCGGCGCGACGACGCGCGCGGGCATGCTGACGAATCCGCTGCGCGACCGTTTCGGGATCGTCGCGCGGCTCGAATTCTATTCGCCGCAGGAGCTTACGCGGATCGTCGCGCGCTCGGCGCGCCTGCTCGCGATCGCCGTGGAGCCGGAGGGCGCGCTGGAGATCGCACGCCGCTCGCGCGGCACGCCGCGCATCGCCAACCGGCTGCTGCGCCGCGTGCGCGATTACGCCGAGGTCCGCGCCGCGGGCGACGTCACGCGGCCGGTGGCCGACGCCGCGCTGTCGATGCTCGACGTCGATGTCTCCGGCCTCGACACGATGGACCGCAAGCTCCTGTCCACCGTGCTCGAGAAGTTCGCGGGCGGCCCGGTCGGCGTCGACAACCTGGCCGCGGCCATCGGCGAGGAGCGCGACACGATCGAGGACGTGCTCGAGCCGTTCCTGATCCAGCAGGGATTCCTGCAGCGGACATCGCGCGGGCGCGTGGCCACCGCGCTCGCCTATCGCCATTTCGGGCTGGCCGCACCGGCGGCCGGCGGCGATCTGTTTCCCGGCCAGTGAGTGCCGCAGGGCCGTCCCAAGGACGCCTGCGCGAGCGGGACGAAGCCGGGTCCGAAGGGCGCGTCCGCGAGCGCGGGCGCGAGGCCGACGCGCGCTTCACCTTCCCGATCCGCGTCTATTACGAGGATACCGATGCCGCCGGCGTCGTCTACTACGCCAACTATCTCCGCTTCATGGAGCGGGCGCGCACCGAGTGGCTCGAATCGCTCGGCTTCCCGCTCGCCGCGTTCGAGCGGGAGCACGGCGTCGCGTTCGTCGTGCATCGAGCGGAAGTCGATTTCCTGCAGCCGGGGCGATTGAACGATCGGCTCGACGTGTCGGTCGAAGCGCTCGACCGCGGCGCAAGCCGGCTCCGCCTGTTCCAGCAAGTCCTGCGTGCGGGCGCGCCGCTCGTGCAGGGACGCATCACGCTCGCCTGCCTCGAACCGCTCCGCTGGCGGCCCGCGCGCATCCCGCCGTCGCTCGCGCGCGTGCTGCCCGTCGCGGGCGCCCGCCGCCACCCGTCCATCACCGCCACTCGCCGCAAGGCCTGACGCCCGCGTGAACGTCCACACCGACCTTACGTTCCTGACCCTGATCGTCCATGCCTCCGTCGTCGTGCAGGCGATCATCGCGCTGCTTGCGCTGCTCTCGCTGTGGTCGTGGTGGCAGATCTTCCTGAAGATGTTCCAGCTTCGGCGCACCGGGCGCGACACCGACGGCTTCGAGGACGAGTTCTGGCAGGGCGGCAACCTGGAGACGCTGTATCGACAGGCCGGTCAGGCGCGGGTCGGCGGCGGGCTCGAGCATATCTTCACCGCCGGCTTCCGCGAGTTCTCCAAGCATCGGCGCCAGGGCAGTCCGTCGATCGTCACGCTCGACGCTGCGCGCCGCGCGATGCGCGCGGCCTACCAGCGCGAGATCGACGCGATCGAGGCGCATCTCGCCGGGCTGGCGACCGTCGGCTCGGTCTCTCCCTACATCGGGCTGTTCGGAACCGTATGGGGGATCATGAATGCGTTCCGCGGGCTCGCGAATGTCAGCCAGGCGACGCTCGCGAACGTTGCACCCGGTATCGCGGAGGCGCTGATCGCGACCGCGATCGGGCTGTTCGCGGCGATTCCGGCCGTGGTCGCCTACAATCGCTTCACCCACGACGTCGATCGCCTGGCGGTGCGCTTCGAGACGTTCATCGAGGAGTTTTCCAATATCCTGCAGCGGCAGGGATGAGATCCGCAGGGCCGTCCCAAGGATCGAATTCCGCCCCCGCGAGGGGTAGCGCAGCGTGTGAGCCCGAAGCGCCTTCCCAAGGGCGAACACGTGAGTGCGAAGCACGAACGTCGCTCGACCGGCCGCAAGCGTGGGGCGATCATACAAGGACCTGCAACGATGCGCCGCGTCCGCAAGCCGATCAACCAGATCAACGTCGTGCCGTACATCGACGTGATGCTGGTCCTGCTCGTGATCTTCATGGTCACGGCGCCGCTCGTCGCGCCCGGCGAGCTCGAATTGCCCTCGGTCGGGTCGAAGCTGACGGTGCCGGTGCAGCCGCTGAAGGTGAGGCTGGAAGGCAAGACGATCACGCTGACCGACGACGCCACGAAGAGCGGGCCGCGGCGGGTCACGCAGGAGCAGCTCGTGGCGAGCGTGCTCGCCGCGCAGGCGGCACGCGACCAGCCGGTGGTGATCGAAGCGGACAAGAATGCCCGCTACCAGGACGTCCTCGACGTGCTCGACGTGCTGCAGCGTAACGGCGTGAAGAGGGTCGGATTGCTCGCGCGGCCGCCCGCTGCATGACGCCCGCGCTGACCTCGCACGATCGTCCGGCACGCGCCTCCCGGGGCCCGCGCGGGAAATGGACGGCGCTCGCGCTCGCGCTGGTCGTGAATCTGCTCTTCGTCGGCGTGCTGGTGTTCTCGGTGTCGTGGCAGAACCGCAAGCCCGAGGCGGTCACCGCCGAGCTCTACGCGCCTGCGCCGCGCGCGCCCTACGTCCCGCCCCCGCTGCCGCGGGTCGAGCTCAAGCCGACGCCAGCGCCGCCTGCGCTGAAGCCCGCCCCCAAGCCGCCCGAGCCGGTCGTCGAGAAGCCGGACACCCGCGCGGCCGACATCGCGCTGAAGGCGAAGCGCGAAGAGGAGCGCCGCCAGCAGGAGCAGGCGGAACGCGAGCGCGCGCAGCAGGAGGCGCGGCAACGGGAGGAAGCCCGTCAGAAGGAAGACGCGCGCAAGGCGGAAGAGAAACGCCAGACGGAGATCCGCGAGCGCCAGGCGAAGCAGGTCGAGCAGATGCGCGCGCAGGCGGAGCGCGAGGCGCAGATGCGCACGCAGGCCGAGCGGGAATCGCGAATGCGCGCGCAGGCCGAGCGGGAATCGCAAATGCGGGCGCAGGCCGAGCAGGAGGCGCGCTCGCGCGCCGAACAGGCGGCGGCCGGCGCCGCGCGCAGCAAGGCGCAGCTCGACTGGATCGATCGCATTCGGAGCCGCATTCGCGGCTACATCAACCTTCCGCCCGACATCGCGGGCAATCCCGAGGCGATCTTCGACGTCGTGCAGTTGCCGACGGGCGAGATCATCGACGTCAGGCTGCGCAAGTCGAGCGGCGTGCGGGCTTACGACGACGCCGTGCAGCGCGCGATCCTCAAGGCGTCGCCGCTACCGAAGCCGGTGCCCGCGGATCTGTTCCAGCGCAATCTCGAGCTGCACTTCCGGCCGCTCGATCAATAGCCGCTTCAGGGCCGGAGCTGCTTCTCGACGATCTGGATCGCCGCCCAGCTCCAGTCGGCACGCTGCTCGACGAGCTGGCGCAGCGCGATCGTGTAGATCGAGCTCCCCGTCATCAGGATGACCTTGCGCCCGTCGGCGTATTCGTGCGTCGGCACGATGACCGTCTTCACGACGAGCGGCTTGTCGGGCCGCGACGGCGGCGGCAGGTAGAGTCCCTCGAAGCGCGGCCCCATCATCGAGACGTCGACGCCGTTGACGACGATGCCGAGCCGATGCTTCACGTCGCGCTTCGCATACAGCGTGATCGCCACGACGCGCTCGGCGATCAGCGACACGCCCGCCTCGACGTCGTCCGACGACAACTTGTTCACGCGGCGCACGACGCCGAGCAGCCATTGCGAGTGGTCCGACTGGCGCACGGCGACGAGGGCGCCGAGCGCGAGCGACTGCCCGATGCCGCCGCCCGCGCAGATGCGCAATCCCGCCATGCTGCGGTCCTTCACCTGCCACATCGGCCCGGACAGGACGCTGGCCGAGAACGTATCGTGCTCGTCCGGCACCCGCGGCTTTGCGCGCGCCGGCGCCGCAACCGGATAGACCTCGATCTCCTCGCCAGGCGCGGTGTCGGTGACCGGCGCGGCGTCCGGCCCCTTGCCGAGCTCGTGCTGGATTCGCGCCAGGCCGATGCGTACGCGCGCGGCGACGGCGCACGACATGCGGGGGTCGCTCCGCATGTCGGCATTGAGGTTCGGCGCGAGCGCCGCACGCGCCTTTTCGAGGATCAGCGCGCGCTGCTGGTTGACCGATCCGACGGGCCCCTGGTCGGTCTCCTCGGAATGGCGCAGGACGGCGATCGCCATGTCGAGCTGGTCGGCGAGCGGCGTCGTGTCGACGTAGCGCATCATCGCACCCGAATCCTGGCCGGTGCGGCGCGCGAGGCCGGCGCGGCCGGCGAGATCGACGAAGAAGCCCTCCATCGTCTTCGGAATCGCGACCAGCTCGAGCCTGCGGCTCCAGCCGCGCACCTGCCCCGCGGTCCAGTCGAGATTGGCGGGAGACAGGTTGCCGCTGTTCAGTTGGTGCAGCAGCAGCACGAAGACGTATTCCTGCTCGACCGTCCACTGCGTGCCGTTTCCGCTCGTGGCCCCGAGCGACGCCGGTATCCGATCGACGCCGAGCTCGCTCGCGCGCATGTACGCGCGGTGCAGCTCGAGCCACTTGGCCGGGACCCAGCGCTCGTGCCGGAAGATACGCAGCTTGGCGTCGGTGCCGTAGTAGTGGAAGAGTCGCGCGAACAGGATCGGCACGTGCGCCTTCCAGCGCCCGTACGCAGCGGGTGCGAGCGCCGTCTCGAGGACGGCCTGATACGCGGCGATGAACGCCTGCGCGAGGTCGAGGCTCGCCTGCCAGATCCGGTCGGCCACCTTCGGCGCCGATTCGAGGCTCTCCACGTACTGCTTCAGCAGTTGCCGCCGATCGGCGCCGAGCGCCGCGTCCATGTGCTGCAGCGCCTGCGCGCGCGCGAGGTCGATCGGCTTGCGCGATTGCCGCATGCCGTCGAACGCCTGCAGCACGAGCTGCTGGCGCGCCACGATGTCGAGCGGCGGCAGCTCGCGCAGCCAGGCGGCGCTCGACCTGACCGACACCATCGGATCGGTCACATCCGGCGTTCCCGGTGTCAGGAATGCGAACATCGCGCCCATTCAGTCTCCCGTGCAAGGGGCGGCGGCGCATGCGCCGCCGCCATGTCCCGGCGAATACCGCATCATCGTCGCGCGCGTGATCGACCTGCGACGCCGTCGCTCGCATCGCGAGCGCGCAACGGTCGGATAAAATACGACGTCGTCACGCGACGCATCGCGCCGGCGTTCCGGCGCTCCCCAACCGAGGTCTTCGCATGTCCTGCCGCATTCGTCCCCTCTCGTGTCCTTCGCGCCGCACATGCGCCTGGTTCGTGATGCTCGCGATCGCCATGCTCGCGACGGGGACGGTCGCGGAAGCCGCGTCGACCGCTACCGACGAAGGAAACAGCAAGTTGGATGCCATATCGGGCGGCTTGAAGAAAATCGATGTGAAACAGGGAACTGGCGCGGAAGCCACACGGGGCAAGCCGGTTGTAGTCCACTATACCGGCTGGCTGTACGACACTTCGAAGCCCGATTCGCACGGCGCGAAATTCGACAGCTCGCGCGATCGCGGCGCGCCGTTCGGATTCGTGCTCGGTGCGGGACGCGTGATCAAGGGGTGGGACGAGGGGGTCGCGGGCATGAAGGTCGGCGGACAGCGCACGCTCGTGATACAGCCGCAACTCGCCTACGGCGAGCGTGGCGCGGGGGGCGTCATTCCGCCGAACGCGACGCTGATCTTCGACGTCGAGTTGCTCGACGTCAAATAGACGAACGGCCGACGCGAACGGATGGGCCTGCCGACTCGCGGCGCACGCGCGAAGGCGAAGCGCCGCCTCGACTATCGACCGCCGGCGTTTCTGGTCGACGACGTCGCGCTCGAGTTCGACCTCGAACCCGACGCGACCGAAGTCACCGCGATCTACGCGTTCCGCCGCAATCCCGGCGCGGCCGATGCGGACCGGTCGGCCCCGCTCGTCCTCGACGGCGAGCACCAGACGCGATTGCGCGTCGCGCTCGACGGCCGGCCGTTGCCGCGAGAGCGCATCGCGATCGATGCGACGTCGCTGACGCTTCACGATGCCCCCGATCGCGGAACGCTCGCGATCCGCACCGGCATCGCGCCCTCGCGCAACGTCTCGCTCGAAGGCCTGTACGTGTCCTCCGGCGTGTTCTGCACGCAGTGCGAGCCGGAGGGCTTCCGCCGGATCACGTACTTCCTCGATCGTCCCGACGTGCTCGCCCGCTACCGGGTGACGCTGCGGGCGGATCGCGCCCGCTACCCGCGGCTCCTCGCGAACGGCAATCTCGTCGCGAGCGGCAGCCTCGACGGCGGCCGGCATTACGCGCAGTGGGACGACCCGTTTCCCAAGCCGACGTACCTGTTCGCGCTCGTCGCGGGCGACCTCGCGGCGCTCGAGGATGCGTTCCGGACGCAGTCCGGCCGCAGCGTCGCGCTGCGGATCTACTCGACGCGGGCGAACCTGCCGCGCTGCCGCCATGCAATGGACGCGCTGAAGCGCGCGATGCGCTGGGACGAGGTCCGCTTCGGGCGCGAATACGATCTCGACACGTTCATGATCTTCTGCGCCGACGATTTCAACTTCGGCGCCATGGAGAACAAGGGGCTCAACATCTTCAACAGCCGGCTCCTCCTCGCCGATCCCGCGATGGCGACCGACGCGGACTTCAACGCGATCGAAGGCGTCGTCGGCCACGAATACTTCCACAACTGGACCGGCAACCGCGTCACGTGCCGGGACTGGTTCCAGCTTTCGCTCAAGGAGGGCCTCACGGTGTTTCGCGACCAGGAATTCTCGAGCGACCAGGGCTCGCGCGCCGTCGAGCGCATCGGCGCCATCGAGTACCTGCGCCGCGAGCAGTTCGCCGAGGACGCCGGTCCGATGGCCCATCCGGTCCGCCCGGACGAGTATCAGGAGATCAACAACTTCTACACGGCGACCGTGTACGAAAAGGGCGCCGAGCTGATCCGGATGCAGCACGCGCTGCTCGGGCACGACGGCTTTCGCCGCGGCATGGATCTCTACTTCGAGCGCCATGACGGACAGGCGGTCACCTGCGACAATTTCGTCCAGGCGATGCAGGACGCGTCGGGCGTCGACCTCGCGCAATTCCGCAACTGGTACGCGCAGTCGGGAACGCCGCTCGTGACGGTGCGGGGGCATTACGACGCCGCGGCGCGCACGTACGCGCTCGATGTCGAGCAGAGCCAGCCGTCGGCGAACGGCAGCCGCCGCAAGCCGCCGCTGCACATTCCGCTCGCGATCGGACTGCTCGGTCCCGGCGGCGAGGACATGCCGCTGCGCCTCGCGGGGGAGGCGGCCGAGACGGCAACGACCCGGCTGCTGCATCTCACCGCCGCGGCGCACCGCTTCGTCTTCGTCGACGTCGCGTCCGCGCCGGTGCCGTCGCTGCTGCGCGGATTCTCGGCACCGGTGAAGCTGGCGTTCGACTACCGCGACGAGGAACTCGCGCTCCTGGCGGCGCACGACAGCGACGCGGTCAATCGCTGGGACGCGGCGCAGCGCTCGTTCGCCAATGCGATCCTGCAGCTCGCGCGGACGCATCGCGGCGGCGGCGCCCTTTCCCTGCCGGCGCCTCTTCGGCACGTCGTCGGCGCGCTGCTCGAGGACGATGCGAGCGACCCGGCGCTGCGCGCGCTGGCGCTGTCGCTGCCCGATCCGGCGTACGTCGCCTCGCTGGAGCCGCTGCTCGATCCGGACGGCGTGATCGCCGCCTGGGTCCATATCGAGAAGGTGCTCGCACGCGAGCATCGGGGCGCGCTCGAGCGCGCGTACGCGACGTACCGGCCGAGGCCGCCTTACGCCCCGACGCAGGACCAGGTCGGCGCGCGCAGCCTCTCGAACCTGTGCCTGCGGTATCTGTGCGCGCTCGACGACGGCGCCGCGCACGCGCTCGCGCCCGAGCAGTATCGGAGCGCCGACAACATGACGGACTCGATCGCGGCGCTCGGCGCGCTGCGCGATTCCGCGGCCCCGGAGCGCGACGCGCTGTACGCGCATTTCGAGGCGAAATGGCGCGAGGAGCCGCTGGTGCTGGACAAGTGGTTCGCGCTGCAGGCGAAGAGCCTGCGCGCCGATACGCTGCAGACGGTGCGCACGCTCGTCGCGCATCCGCGCTTCAATGCGCGCAATCCCAATCGCGTGCGCTCGCTCGTCGGCACGTTCGCGCTCGGCAACTTCGCCCGCTTCCATGCGCGCGACGGTTCCGGCTACGCGTTCATTGCCGATCAGGTGCGCGCGCTGGACGGGACGAATCCGCAGCTCGCGTCGACCCTCGCCGGCGCGTTCAACCTCTGGAAGCGGTTCGCGGAGCCGCGCCGCGGACTGATGCAGCGCTGCCTGCAGCGCATCGCCCGCACGCCCCACCTCTCGCCGGACGTGAGCGAGATCGTCTCGCGGACGCTCGCGAACTGATTCCCGCCGGCCGGGCGCGCGATGACGAATTCCGCCGCCGACCGGTCGCACGAGCCCTTCGGGGCATTCGCGCCGGGGCTCGCGCCGCGCGCTCCGCTTCGACGCGCCGTCACGGCCGCGTGCCGGATCCCCGAGCCGCAGGCGCTGCCGCCACTGCTGGCCGAGGCGCGCCTGCCGCCGGAGGATGCTCGCGCGGCGCACGACCTCGCGCTTCGCATCGCCGGCACGCTGCGCGAGCGCAACGTCTCGCCGGGACGCGCCGGCCTGGTGCAGAACCTGTTGCAGGTGTTCGCGCTGTCTTCGCAGGAGGGCGTCGCGCTGATGTGCCTCGCCGAGGCGCTGCTGCGCATCCCGGACAGCGCGACGCGCGACGCGATGATTCGCGACAAGATCGCGAATGGCGAGTGGCAGGCGCACCTCGGCAGGAGCGAGTCCCTGTTCGTCAACGCCGCCGCCTGGGGCCTGCTGCTCACCGGAAGGCTGGTCGCCACGCACAGCGAGGCGACGCTTGCGTCCGCGCTGGCCCGCCTGATCAGGAAAGGCGGCGAACCGTTGATCCGCAAGGGCGTGGACATGGCCATGCGGATGATGGGGGAGCAGTTCGTCGCCGGAGAGACCATCGGCGAGGCGCTGGCCAAGGCGCGCAAGCTCGAGGAGCAGGGTTTCCGCTACTCGTACGACATGCTCGGCGAGGCCGCGCTGACCGCCCGCGACGCGGGGCAGTACCTGCACCAGTACGAGCACGCGATTCACGCCATCGGCGAGGCCTCGGCGGGGCGGGGCGTGTACGAGGGCCCCGGCATCTCCATCAAGCTGTCGGCGCTGCATCCCCGGTACGCCCGCGCGCAATACGCGAGGGTGATGGACGAGCTCTATCCGCTGCTGCGCAAGCTGGCGCTGGTGGCCAACGGTTACGGCATCGGCCTCAACATCGACGCGGAGGAGGCCGACCGGCTGGAGATCTCGCTCGACCTGCTGGAACGCCTGTGCTTCGAGCCTGGTCTCGCGGGCTGGGACGGCATCGGATTCGTGGTCCAGGCCTACCAGAAGCGCTGTCCGTTCGTCGTCGACTACGTGATCGACCTCGCGCGCCGCAGCCGGCATCGCCTGATGATTCGTCTGGTGAAGGGAGCGTACTGGGACAGCGAGATCAAGCGCGCCCAGGTCGACGGACTCGACGGCTATCCCGTCTACACGCGCAAGCCCTACACCGACGTCTCGTACATCGCGTGCGCGCGCAGGTTGCTCGCGGCACCCGATGCGGTGTACCCCCAGTTCGCGACCCACAACGCGCAGACGCTGGCGGCCATCCATCGCCTGGCCGGACCGGACAGCTACACGCCTGGCCAATACGAGTTCCAGTGCCTCCACGGGATGGGCGAGCCGTTGTATGCGCAAGTGGTGGGCCCGCCGTCGGCGGGCAGGCTCGGCCGGCCCTGCCGTATCTACGCGCCCGTCGGCACGCACGAGACGTTGCTCGCGTACCTCGTGCGCCGACTCCTCGAGAACGGCGCCAACACGTCGTTCGTCAATCGAATTGCCGACCGCTCGATCGCTCTCGAAACGCTCGTGGAGGACCCGGCGCAGGTAGTCGACGAGCTTGCCGCCCGCGATCGGATCGTTGGCATGCCTCATCCATCGATACCGCTGCCGCGCGACCTGTACGGCCCCGCGCGAGCGAATTCGCGCGGCCTGGATCTCGCGAGCGACGCGGCGCTGACCGAGCTAGGCCAGTCGTTGCGCGCCGGCGCGGCCTCCGCGTGGACGGCGGGTCCGCTCCTGGAGAGCGACCGGGAAGCGGCGCATGGCGCGGACGACGCCCGGCCGGTGCCAAACCCCGCCGATCACCGCGACGTCGTGGGCCGCGTGACGGAGGCGACGCCGGCCGACGTCGACGCGGCGCTGCAGACGGCCGCGGACTTCGCGCCGGTCTGGGCGTCGACGCGGCCGGCCGTGCGTGCGGCTGCGCTCGACGACGCGGCCGCCCGGCTGGACTCGGACATGCAGCGCCTGATGAGCGTGCTGGTGCGCGAGTCGGGGAAGACCTGCGCGAACGCGGTGGCCGAGGTGCGCGAGGCGGTCGATTTCCTGCGCTTCTACGCCGGCCAGTGCCGGCGCGAGCTCGACGAGAGTCACCGGCCGCTCGGCCCGGTGGTCTGCATCAGCCCCTGGAACTTTCCGCTCGCGATCTTCACCGGCCAGGTCGCCGCGGCGCTCGCCGCGGGTAACACCGTGCTGGCCAAGCCCGCCGAGCAGACGCCCCTCGTCGCCGCCGAGGCCGTGCGCGCGCTGTGGCGCGCCGGCATCCCGCGCCGTGCCCTTCAGCTTCTCCCCGGCCGCGGCGAGACCGTCGGCGCGCGGCTCGCGAGCGACGCTCGCGTCGCCGGCGTGATGTTCACCGGGTCCACCGAGGTGGCGCGAGTTCTCCAGAGAAGCATCTGCGCTCGCGTCGATGCCGGCGGACGCCCGATAACGCTGGTCGCGGAGACGGGCGGACAGAACGCGATGATCGTGGACTCCTCCGCGCTTGCCGAACAGGTCGTGGCCGACGCCGTGGCCTCGGCATTCGACAGCGCGGGCCAGCGCTGCTCGGCGCTGCGCGTGCTCTGCGTGCAGGAAGACGTCGCGGAGCGCGTCGTGACGATGCTGCGCGGCGCGATGGCCGAGCTGCGCATGGGCAATCCGGACGAGGTCGCGACCGACGTGGGCCCGGTGATCGATGCCGACGCGAAGGCCAGCGTCGAAGCGCACATCGAGGCGATGCGAGGCAGGGGACGCACGGTGTTCCGGCATGCCGGCGACGACGGCCGCGGCCCGCAGGGAACCTTCGTGCCGCCGACGCTGATCGAGCTCGAAAGCCTCGCCGACCTGCGGCGCGAGATCTTCGGCCCGGTCCTGCATCTCGTTCGCTACCGGCGCGAGCACCTCGACGGCCTGATCGAGCAGATCAACGCCACCGGATACGGCCTGACGCTGGGCCTGCACACCCGAATCGACGAGACGATCGACCGCGTGGTCGCGCGCGCGCACGCGGGCAATGTCTACGTCAATCGCAACATGATCGGCGCGGTGGTCGGCGTGCAGCCGTTCGGCGGGGAGGGGTTGTCGGGCACGGGGCCGAAGGCGGGGGGCCCGCTGTACCTCTATCGGCTGCTCGCCCGCGGTCCCGACGATGTCATGGCGCGCGCCCTTGCCGGTGAAGACCGCGAGCCGTCGGAGCCAACCCCGCCGTCGACCGCCCTGGAAGCGCTGCGGCGGTGGGCGATCGGCGCCGGGCGTCGCTCGCTCGCGGATGTCTCGGCTCGTTTCGGGCGTCTATCGCGCAGCGGCGCGTCTCGGGTGCTGCGCGGACCGACCGGCGAGCGCAATGTCTATTCGCTGGTGCCGAGGGACGCGGTGCTCTGTCTCGCCGACGACGACTCGGATCGGCTCGTGCAACTCGCCGCCGTGCTGGCCGTCGGCAGTCGGGCGGTGTGGCCGGCGCGGCACGAATCGCTGCGCGAAGAGCTGCCGGCGGAAGTGCGGGAGTCGATCGTCCTCGCGCAGGACTGGACCTCGCCGACGGTGGCGTTCGACGCGGTCGTTCATCACGGCGGCACGCAGGCGCTGCTCGACGTCTGCCGTATCATCGCGGAGCGCCCCGGTCCGATTCTCGGCGTCACCGCGCTCGCTCCGGGAGACACCGCCGTGCCGCTCGAGCGGCTCGTCGTCGAGCGGGCGCTCAGCGTGAACACGGCCGCGGCGGGCGGAAACGCGAGCCTGATGAGCGTTGGCTAGCGCTAGCGTTCGCGTCCCGCCCGTATCGCTTCGTGCAACCCTCACCGGGAGCAGCGACGATGATTCTGGAGGTTGCCGTGCTCGACGTTCGACCGGGAATGGGACGCGATTTCGAGGCTGCCTTCGCTGCTACCAGTAGGTTTCCAGCGTGATGTGCCCCGGCTCCTTGCGCCGGTGCCGCCGCATCCCGCGCGCCGCGAGCACCTTCTGCACGTCCTCGACCATCGCCGGATTGCCGCACAGCATCGCGTGCGCATTCTCCGGCGTGAGCGACAGGCGCACACGCGCCTCGAGGCGGCCGTCGTCGATCGCCTGCGGGATGCGTCCCGCGAGCGCGTCGCGCTGCGTCTCGCGCGTGATCATCGAAACATAGTCGAAGGCGCCGGGGTGCGCGCGAGCCACGCCGGCGATTTCGTCCCGATACGTGAGCTCGCCGGCATGGCGCACCGAGTGCACGAGCACGACGCGCCCGAACTTCGTCCAGGGGTCGTCGGTGCGCAGCATCGAGAGAAACGGCCCGATCCCCGTCCCCGTCGACAGGCACCACAGCGATTCCGCCTCCGCAGTCTCCCCGATCGTGAAGAAGCCGTTGGCGCGCGGCCCGAGCCAAAGGCTGTCGCCCGCATCGAGCTGCGCGAGCCGCGGCGACAGCGGGCCTTCGGGAAGGATGATGAAGTAGAACTCGTGCGGCTGCCTCGCGGGTGGATTCACGAACGAGTAGGGTCGCCCGATCATCGGCTCCTTCGCGCCCGGCGGCGCCGGCAGCGCGAGTCGCGCGAACTGTCCTGCCGTGAAGGCGAGCTGCGGCGCGTCGACGAGCAGCGAATAGAGGCTGTCGCTCCACTGGCGCCGGCCCGCCACCCGGCCCTCGATCCACGCGCTCAATCCGCTCGCTCCGGTTCGCTAAAATGCCGATTATGCCAATGCGCAAGAACCCGGTCGCGCTCGAAGGCAAACGGGTCCACCTGCGATTGCCGCGGCGAAGCGATCAGCAATCGTTCATTGCGCAGGCGAGGCGGAGCAGGACCCTGCACCGCGGCTGGGTGCATGCACCGCAAACGCCCGCGGCATTTGCCGCGTACGTCAAGCGCTATCGTCCCGCGACCTCGGCGCCGCGCAACATAGGCTTGCTGGTCGTTCGCAACGAGGACGACCTGCTCGCGGGCGTGATCAACTTCTCGGAGATCGTCCGCGGCGCGTTTCACAGCGCCTACGTCGGCTACTATGCCTTCATGCCGCTTGCCGGCGAGGGCTACATGACCGAAGGCTTTTCGCTCGCGCTCGATTTCGCCTTCCGCCGGCTCAAGCTGCATCGCCTCGAGGCGAACGTGCAGCCGGCGAACGATCGCTCGCTCGCGCTGGTGGAACGGGTCGGATTCACGCGCGAGGGGTATTCGCGGCGCTACGTGAAGATCGGCGGGCGCTGGCGCGACCACGTGCGCTTCGCGATGCTCGCCGAGGAATGGAGGACGCGCCGCATCGAGCTGCGCCGCTTGCTGGCGGCGGATCTCGCGCCATCGTGACCGGCCGCGAACGCCCGCGAATGTCCGCTTCCGCCCGATGCGGGGCACGCGCGCTTCCGCTGCTCGCGCTCGCCGCGCTGGCGTCGTGCGCCGAGCCGCCGCTCGCCCCGGGCGAGCCGCGCCAGGTCGACCGGATGGTGATCGCGCCGTATGCGATGCACGAGGAGTGTGCGCATCTCGCCGCGGGCGAGCGCCTCGATTACCGCTACGAGAGCAGCGCCCCGCTCGACTTCAACATTCACTATCACGAAGCCGATGCGATGCTCGCGCCGGTGGTGCGCGAGCGTTCGACCGGCGACAGCGGCATCTTCGAGGCGCGCCTTGCGCAGGACTATTGCCTGATGTGGCAGGCCGGGCCGCCCGGCGCGATCATCCGCTATCGCGTTGCCGTGCGCCCCTCGCCGCCCCGGTGATCGTGCCGCTCCGGCGCCGCGGCGTC
>DASURV010000152.1:0-2365 GCA_036375455.1 Casimicrobiaceae bacterium
GCGGCAGCGCGGCGAACGCCTTGTGCGTCGGTCCGTAGTACGTACGGAAGATCTCGATCCAGTGCTCGGCCGACAGATAGCGGAACATGAAATCGCGGCGCGTGCAGTCGATTTTGCGCGCCTTCGCGCCGAACAACGCCGCGAGCCGCTTCTCGCTGCCCCACAGCGTCGGCGAATCGAGTCCGGCGGGCGGCTTCACGAACGATCCCATCAGGCGGAACAGATCGCCGAGGAAACCTTCGGGCGTCCAGTTCGCCATGCCGATGCGCCCGCCGGCGCGGGTCACCCGCAGCATCTCGCTCGCCGTGCGCGCCTGGTCAGGGGCGAACATCGCGCCGTACGTCGACAGCACGACGTCGAACGCGCCGTCGGCGTAGGGCAGGTTTTCGACGTCGGCGACCTCGAACTTCACGCGCAGGCGCTCGGCCTCCGCCCGCTTCTTCCCCTGCTCGAGCAGATGCGGCACGTAGTCCGTCGACGTCACTTCGGCGAATCGACGCGCCGCCGCGAGCGTCGCATTGCCGTTGCCGGCGGCGACGTCGAGAACGCGCTCGCCGGCGCGCAGGTCGATCGCTTCGCAGAGTGACTCGCCGACAATCTGCAGCGTGACGCCGATGATGCCAAAATCACCCGAGGCCCACGTGGCCTGCTGGCGGGTCTTGATGGCGGCGAGGTCCGGCGCGGGGGCGGCGGCCGGTGCCGGTGCAACGGGATTCAGCGTTTCCATGATGTGCTCCACGGTGAATGGAAGAGTGGCGGCGACTCTCAGCCGACGGAGGCCATTGTCGGCGAGCGGGGGGCGTTGACGATCGTCCGCGCGTCGTCAAAACTTGCTCCCCCGTCCAGCATTTGTTGCTTGCGTTTCACGCCGACAACCGTGAGCCCGGAAAAAGATCAACGCGCAGAGCGATTTCGATGAGCGCCGATACGCTGTCCGAGCTGCTGCGCGCGGTGCGCCTGCGCGGCGCCGTCTTCTACTACGTCGACGGATTTGCGCCCTGGGTCGCCGAGGCGCCGCCCGCCCGCGAGATCGCGCCCGCAATCCTCCCGGGCGCCGAGCACATGATCGAGTATCACGTCGTGACGCAGGGCCGCTGCTTCGGCGCGCTGACCGGCGGGACGGCGGTCGCGCTGGCGGCCGGCGACATCATCCTGTTCCCGCACGGCGACGCCCACGTCATTTCGAGCGCGCCGGGGATGCGCGCGTCGACCGTCGACCGGTCGTTTTTCTTTTCGCCGCGGCCCGCGCAGCTTCCGTACGTGCTGACCCAGCGCGGCGACAGAACCACGATGGCCATGCCGCGCGGCCATGACGGCAACGCGTCCACAAACGACGCCCCGCATGCGACGACCGCGCGACTCGACGGCGGCAGCCCCGAGCGCGCCACGGTCGTCTGCGGCTTTCTCGGGTGCGACGCGCGCCCCTTCAATCCGCTTCTCGCCGCGCTGCCGCCGTTGTTGCACATCCCGGGCGCCGTGGACAAGAGCGAATGGATCGCGCATTTCATCCGGGTGGCCGTGGATGAATCGAATACGAAGCGGCCGGGTGGCGAAGCGGTGCTCGAGCGCCTGTCGGAGATGATGTTCGTCGATGTCGTGCGCCGCTACCTGGAAGACCTGCCGCCCCGGCAGACGGGATGGCTCGCCGGATTGCGCGACCGCCACGTCGGACGCGCGCTTGGCTTACTGCACGAGCGGCCGTCGCATCGCTGGACGATCGACGCGCTCGGCGACGCGGTCGGCTTGTCGCGCTCGGCGCTGCACGAGCGCTTTGCGGAGCTGGTCGGCCAGCCGCCCATGCAGTATCTGGCGCAGTGGCGGATGCAGGTCGCGTCCCGCCTGCTGCTCGAGTCGACGATGAATGTCGCGTCGGTCGCGCTCGAGACCGGCTACGACTCGGAAGCGGCGTTTAGCCGCGCATTCAAGCGGCTGGTCGGCGTGCCGCCGGCGACGTGGCGACGGCAGCGCAATTCGGGTACCGGCACGCGGGCATAAGCCGTACCGCTGCGACGATCACCACCCGCCGCGATCAGCTCGAACGGCACGCGCGGGAGAGAGTTTCGGATGCGCCGGCGCGCGACTCGCAAGGCGCGCGCGGAACTCTTCGATTGTCGGGCGCTCGGCGACCTGCCGAATCTCGCGCAGCAGGTAAGCAGACAGCGACATCCCGGCCTCGGCCGCACGCGCTTTCAGCTTGCTATGCAGGTCGTCCGGCACGTGGCGCAACTGAATCATCGTGATCATGTGCAAAACATACGAGCATGTGCAGCACATTTCAATCCCCGGCGCACCCGAACGGCGCTCCGCGTGAAACATTCGCGACAAAACGCCGACGCATGGGCAAGCCGCGCGGCGGCCGGATCAT
>DASURV010000153.1:0-10492 GCA_036375455.1 Casimicrobiaceae bacterium
GGATTGCGCCTTCCGGCCGGCGACGAGGTGCAGGTGTTCCACATCGTGCAGGAGGCGCTCGCGAACGTGCACCGGCACGCCAACGCGACGCGCGCACGGGTGACGATCGACCAGGCGGGCGATCGCTACGAGATCTGCGTCGAGGACGACGGCCTGGGAATGGCGACCGACACGTCCGGCGACGATCGCACGCGGTCCGAGCACTACGGCATCGCGATCATGCGCGAGCGCGCGCAGCGGCTGGGGGGCGAGCTGACGCTGCGCAGCGTCGCCGGCGCCGGGACCGCGGTGCGCCTGAACTTTCCCGCGGTGCATCTTGAAAGGTGAGGCATGAACGAAGATCCGATCAGCGTCGTCCTCGTCGACGACCACGCGCTGTGCCGCTGCGGCCTCGCAGATCTGCTCGAGCAACGCGCCGGCATCCAGGTCGTCGGCAGCGCCGGAACGGCCGAGGCCGCCGTCCGGCTGCTGCGCGAGCGCCGCCCCGATCTCGTGGTGATGGACCTGCGGATGGCGCCGATCGACGGTTTCGGCCTGCTCAACCTGCTGCGCGCCGAAGGCATCGACACGCCGGTCGTCGTGCTGACGATGAGCGACTCGCAGGAGGACCTCGCCCGCGCGTTTCGCGCCGGCGTGCGCGGCTACCTGCTGAAGGACATGGACCCCGACGACGTGATCGACGCGATCCGCCGCATAGCGCGCGGCGAGATCGTCGTCGCGCCGATGATGGCGATCAGGCTCGTCGACCTGCTGCTGCCCGGCGAGACCCGCAAGTCGCGGGAGTCGTCGATGAAGCCGCTCACCGAGCGCGAGCGGGAGATCCTCGAGCACCTGTCCTCCGGCAAGAGCAACAAGGCGATCGCGCGCGCGCTGTCGATCAGCCACGACACGGTCAAGCTGCACGTGCGCCACATCCTGTCCAAGCTGGGGCTCACCTCGCGCGTCGAGGCCGCCGTGTTCGCGGTCGAGCACCGCGTCGTCAGCGCGGAAGGGACGAGGCGCGCGTCCTCCGCCTGAGCCGGCCAGCGTCAGTGCTCGCCCTTGGTGCGCTGCAGGCCGGCGAGCCGGTTACCCTGCTTCTGCGGCCCGCCGCGCGGAAACAGGTCGTGGAGGGAACGGTTGCCGCCGCGCGCCGCGCCCCAGCGCGCGGTGAAGTGCCGGATCATCGTGCGCACCTGCGCCTGCACGCCGTGCTCGTGGAAATGGTCGCGCAGGAACCGGATGACCTCCCAGTGCTCCGGCGTGAGCGGGAGGTGCTCCTCGCCCGCCAGCGCCCGGGCGAAGGCTTCCGACCACTGGTCGCGGTCGATCAGATACCCTTCGCTGTCGGTCTCGACCTTCCGGCCGTCGACGTCGAGCCAGCGGTTCGCCGCAGGGGTCGTCGTTTCCGTCATATCGATCCCCATTCGGAGCGAGCCGCGGCGCTTCAGACGAGCGGCGCCTCGCGCACGCGCGGGACGCCGAGCGCGACGATGTTGTCGCGGCGCCGGCGGTAATAGTCGCTGCGCCGGACGAAGTCGACGAAGCGCGCGGCCCAGTCGTTATGGCGGGTGCTGCGCAGATGCGTGAAGGATGCGAGCACGTTGCGCGTCACGATGCCGTCGCGGCCGCCGTCGACGCCATGTCCGCGCCTGACCGCGTAGGCGAAGCGCACGTCCGGCGGGAGGTTTTCGATCGCGGCGTGGTGGAACTCGTGACCGCGCACGCGAGCGCCGGACGACGCGCGCATCGCCCACGGAAACGCGCCGGTCTCCTCGAGCTCCACGTAACCGCGGCCGACCGGCCGCTCGCGCATCACGACGTCGCCGGGAATCGCACCCACCATCCGGTACCGGTGGCCGTCGTGCGTGAGCGAGCGCGCGAGGTACATCAGGCCGCCGCATTCGGCATAGACCGGCATGCCGGCCTCGATGGCGCCGCGGATGCGCGCGCGCAGCGCCGCATTCGCCTCGAGCTCGCGCGCGTGCAACTCGGGGAAGCCGCCGCCGATGAACAGCGCGTCCACGCGCGGCAGGTCGCCGTCGTTCAGCGTGTCGAACCGCGGCAGCGTTGCCCCCGCCGCGCGCAGCGCATCGAGGTCGTCCGCGTAATAGAAGCCGAAGGCGCGATCCTCCGCGATGCCGATGCGGATGTCGCCGGATGCCGGAGCGCGACGATCGGCCCCGTGCCGGGCGGGGAGCGGCGCCGCCTGCCCGACGGTCGCGAGCAACGCATCGAGATCGACCTGGCGTGCGACCGCGGCGGCGATGTCGCCGACGAGCCGCGCGACATCGCCCGACTCGTTGCTCGGCACGAGGCCGAGGTGGCGCTCGACGATCGTGAGCCGGCCATCCTGCTGCACCGCGCCGAGCACCGGCACGTCGGTGTAGTGCTCGATCGCCATCCGCAGCTTCGCCTCGTGGCGGCTGCCGTTCACGTTGTTCAGCACGACGCCTGCGATCCGCACGCCACGGTCGAACGCCTGCTGTCCGAGCAGAAGCGGCGCGACGCCGCGCGTCATCCCGCGCGCGTCGATCACCAGCACGACGGGAAGGTCGAGCATGCGCGCGAGCGCCGCGTTGCTGTCGGCGCCGTCGAGCGCGAGGCCGTCGTGCAGGCCCGTGTTGCCCTCGACCAGCGCGACGTCGGCGTCCGCCGAATGGCGGTCGAACGACGCGCGGATCTCCTCGGCGTCGCAGAGCCACGGATCGAGGTTGCGGCACGGCCGGCCGCTGGCCGCGGCAAGCCACATCGGGTCGATGTAGTCCGGGCCCTTCTTGTACGGCTGCACCGCCAGACCGCGTCCGGCGAGCGCCGCGCACAACCCGATGCTGATCGTGCTCTTCCCCGACGAGCGATGCGTCGCGGACACCATGAACCGGTTGCGCGCCGGCGCCATCAGCCGCCCGGTGCGGCGCCCGTCGCGCCGGCATCGTCGCGCGGCGCGAACGGCAGGTTGTGCAGCCCGACGAGCGTGATCAGGAACGCCACGCCGATGCCGCCCGCGCCGAGCGCGACCTCGGCGAGGCTCGGCGCATACGTCCCGATGCTTCCGTCGCCGAATGCGCTTTGCGCACGCCAGCCGGGGAAGATCTCGAGCGGGAACGCCTGGCCGCCGATGACGAAGGCGTAGAGCAGCGCGAACGCGCCCGCGATCACCAGCAGCGCCGCGGCGAGCGTCGCGCGCGCGCTCGCGAGCCTCGGATGCCACAGCAGCAGCAGCGGCAGCAGCGTCCCCAGCGCCACGTAGCCGCCCCAGAAGAGCACGGGATACGCGCCGCCGTCGAGCAGCATGAAGCGCTCGAACGCGCCCTGCCGCGCGAAGTACGCGTTGGTGACGTGATAGACGGCAACGCAATACAGCAGGCCCGCGACGAACAGCGCGAGCAGCATTCGCATCCGTCCGGCAAGCTCCGGCGGTGCGGCGCGGCCGGTCGCGGCGTGCAGGATCGCCTCGACGACGACGAACACCGCGAGGCCCCACGCGAGCGACATGACGACGAACAGCGGCGGCAGGAGCGCGCTGCCGTACGCCTGGCGCGCGACCAGGAACGCGAAGATCGTCCCGGTGCCGGTCGTGAGCACGATCCGCCACACGAGCGCGGCGATGCCCGCCGCCTTCGCATGGCGCTGCATCCGCGGCTCGAGCAGCATCCACAGGTACACGGCGACGATCGCCGCCATGCCGGCGTACAGGAACACGTTCCACGCGAACACCGACGTCGGGTTGTAATGCGTGGCGGCGACGACGAGGCGCTCGGGACGCCCGAGGTCGAGCATCAGCACCGCGAGGCCGCCCGCGAGCAGCGCGAGGCAAAGCAGCCCGGACAGCGGCGCGCGCGCCTTGTAGCCCGGCCGGCCGAACACCGAGCCGATCGACGCGACGTTCAGCACGCCGGATGCCGCGACGATCATGAAGATCGCGAATACGTGCGGCACGCCCCAGACGATCTGGTTGTTCATCCCGGTCACGACGTGGCCGTGCTCTTCCATGTGCCAGGCGGCGCCGGCGCCCGCGAGCACGACGAGCGCGCCGGCCGCGGCGAGCGCCCAGAACGCGCGCGGGCCGCGACGGCGCAACGGAAGCGGCGCACCCATCGCGCTACAGGCCCCGATAGCGGACGGCCGGGTCGAGCCGGAGATCGGCGCGCAACGTCGTCGTTGCGAGCGCCGCGACCTGCCGCGCGATCGCGCTTTGCGGATCGTTCAGGTCGCCGAACAGGATCGCGTCGCGCCCGCTCGCCGCGCATGCCTCGACGCAGGCCGGAAGCCGGTCGCGATCGATGCGATGAACGCACAGCGTGCACGACTCGACGCAGCCTTTGCCGCGCGGCACGTCCGGGCTCTGTCCGGACACCGGCTCGTGGACGAACGAGCGCGCCTTGTAGGGGCACGCCATCATGCAGTAGCGGCAGCCGATGCAGAGGTGCCGGTCGACGAGCACGATGCCGTCGGCGCGCTTGAACGAGGCGCCCGTCGGACACACGTCGACGCACGGCGGCTTCGCGCAGTGCTGGCACATGAGCGGCAGCGAGCGCGTCTGCCCGAGCGCGTTCGCGAGCTCGACCTTGCGGATCCATTGCGGATCGGTCGCGCTGCGAGCGTTGGGCAGCCGGTTCTCGCGCCTGCACGCGCTCACGCAGGCGTCGCAATCCGCCGTGCAGCGGTTGGCGTCGATCAGCATGCCCCAGCGCACGGCGTCGCGCACCGCCTCCGCGGGCGGGCGGGCCGCGGCGAATTCGAGCAGCGTGATGCCGGGGGCGAGCGCGACACCCGCCATCGCGGCGCCGAGGCCGAGCAGGCGTCGCCGCCGATACTCGACCGGGGACGGCCCCGCGGCGCTCACGGGCGCGCTCCGGTGAGCGCAGTCGCGGCGACATCCTTCGGACGGTCCGCATGGCATTCGAAGCAGTCGAGCGTCACGCCCGCGTAGCGATGGCAGCTCTCGCAGAAGGCGTCCGCGCCGCCGGTGACGCGTCCGGTTTGCGGGCTCGCGTGGCACGAGACGCAGCCCGCGAGGCTCGCGCGCGTCGCGCGGACGCCTTCGTGCACGGTGCGATCGCGCTCGTGTCTGAGCAGGTCCGGGTGATTGCGGCGCATGTACTGCGGCTCCTCGACGCACCGCTCACCCGAGGGCGCGGCGAGCGCGGGCTTCGGCACGCGCGACGCGACGATCGCGTCGGCTGCGATCGCGGTCGACGCGATCAGCGCGAGCGCGACGAGCGTCCAGCGCGTCATTCGCCGAGCCCCATCTGGATGTAGCCGGTCGGGCAGACGTCGGCGCAGATGTGGCAGCCGATGCAGCGGTCGTAATCGGTGTAGACATAGCGCCCCGTCGTTGCCTCCTTCCTCGGCACGCGCAGCACCGCCTTCTGCGGGCAATAGACGACGCAGTTGTCGCATTCGAAGCACTGCCCGCAGCTCATGCAGCGTTTCGCCTCCGCGATCGCCCGCGCCTCCGCGAGGGGCTCGAGGCGCTCGGCGAAATTGCCGAGCGCGCTCTCGCGCGTCAGCGTCAGCACGGTGCGCCGGTGGCGCGGCGCGTAGCCGAAATGGCCGAGGAACAGCTTGTCGTGCGGGATGACGTAGCGGTCGGAGCGGTCGTCGAAGTTGTGGATCGCGACCGGTGCGCGATCGGTGCCGCGCATCGGCTCGCGCGCGGTCTCGAACGCGATGCCCTTCTCGGTCATCTTGCGCGTCAAGTCGAATGCATGGACGTCGATCTTCGGGCGCTTGCCGGGCTCCTTGCCGGCCAGGAAGCGGTCGATGCTCTCGGCGGCGATCGCGCCGTGACCGATGGCGGTGGTGAGCAGATGCGGCCGGATCACGTCGCCCGCGGCGAAGAAGCCCGGTCTGCCCGCGACCTGGTGATTGCGATCGGCCACGACGGCGCCCTTGCCGTTGTCGAACGTCTCGAGGCCGGTGAAGTCGACCGCCTGGCCGACCGCCGAGACGATCAGGTCGGCGGGGATCGTCTCCTCGGTGCCCTCGGTCACCTTGATTTCGAGCCGGGGCCCGACGAATTTCGCTTCGCAGCGCGCGACGACGAGGCCGCTCGCGCGGCCGTTCCCGTCCTTCTCGACGCGCACCGGCGCGAGCCCGCCGCGGATCGCGATGCCCTCGGCGAGCGCCTGCTCGACCTCGTGGCGGCTCGCCTGCATCCTGTCGATCGCGAACACCGACGTGAGCGTCACGTCGCAACCCTGCTTGGCGGACGCCACCGCCACGTCGTGGGCCGCGCGCCCGGCGATCGGCTGCTCGGGGAAGTCGGTCGGTTTCGGGTGCTCGATGTGCCCGAGCCGGCGGGCGACCGTGGCGACGTCGAGCGACGTGTCGCCGCCGCCGACGACGACGACACGCTTGCCGACGTGACGCAGCCGCCCGTCGTTGAACGCGCGCAGGAACGCAATCGCCGTGACGACGTTCGGCGCGTCGCCGCCGGGCGCGGGCAGCGCGCGGCCCGATTGCGCACCCATGCCGAGGAACACCGCCGCGTAGTCGCGCTGCAGCTCGTCGAGCGTGACGTCGGTTCCCACGCGACAGCCGAGCCGCACGGCGACGCCGAGGTCGAGGATGCGCCGGATCTCGGCGTCGAGCACGGGGCGCGGCGTGCGGAAACCGGGGATGCCGTAGCGCATCATCCCGCCGAGCTCCGCATGCTCGTCGAAGATCGTGACGTCGTGCCCCCTGCGCGCGAGCTGGTAGGCGCACGACAGACCCGCGGGGCCGCCGCCGATCACCGCGACCTTGTTCCCGGTCTTCGCCGCCGGCGCCGCGAACTTGAGGCCGTTGCGATTCGCGTATTCGCCGAGGAAATGCTCGACCGAATTGATGCCGACGTGATCCTCGACCTCGTTGCGATTGCAGCCGGTTTCGCACGGCGCCGGGCAGACGCGTCCCATGACGGCCGGGAACGGGTTCGCCTCGGTCAGGCGCCGCCACGCGTATTCCTGCCACGGCACGCCCGCCGGCGGCTTTTCGATGCCGCGCGCGATGTTGAGGTAGCCGCGGACGTCCTCGCCCGACGGACAGCCCGCCTGGCACGGCGGCGTCGCCTGGATGTAGGTGGGGCACTTGTGCGAGTGTCCCGCCTGGAGGATGCGCTCGCGCCACGACGGCCACGCGGCGTCGCCGTCCTGATAGCGCCGGAACGAGAGCTTCTCGGTAGGGATCGTCGTCGTGGACATCGGCATCCTTCGGGAATCGGCGCCGGCGCGGTTCCTACGCCTTCGCGCCGAGCCGGATCGCGGTGCCGACGAGCTGGTGGACGCCGCCCACCATGCCCATCGTGAAGCCGTAGTACGGCAGCACCTTCGTGAATTGCGCCTTGCAGATCGCGCAGATCGTCGCCATGAAGTTGACGCCGCGCCCGTCGGCGACCTCGCGCAGCGCCTCCATCCGCGGCAGCGCGCCCTTGACGCGCACGTCGAGGAGCTCGTCGCTGAGGAGCCCGCCGCCGCCGCCGCAGCAGAACGTCTGCTCGCGCGTCGTGCCGTCGCGCATCTCGACGTAGTGGTTGGCCACGGCACGGATGATCGCGCGCGGGATCTCGAACTGGCCGCCCGGCGCGTCGCCCATCCGCGAGGCGCGCGCGACGTTGCAGGAGTCGTGGAACGTGACCACCCGGTGATCGTTCGCCTCCCTGTCGAGCGTGAGCGCACCGCGCTCGATCAGCTCGTGCGTCACTTCGCAGACGTGCATCGGCTGCCGATGGCGCGAATCGAGCTGGCGCTGCAGCTTGCGCGCGAACGGATCGTCGCCGCCCGCGCCGATTCCCGCGAGCGTGTTCCAGAAGCCGTACGCGACGCGCCACGCGTGCCCGCACTCGCCGACGACGATGCGCTTGACGCCGAGCTCGAGCGCGGCCTCGCGCACGCGCAGCGCGATCGCGCGCATCTGCCCGTAATTGCCGATGAAGAGGCCGAAGTTGCCGGCTTCGGACGCGTGCGACGACAGCGTCCAGCGGATGCCCGCGGCGTGGAATACCTTCGCGTAGCCGATCAGGCTCTCGACGTGCGGCTCGGCGAAGAAGTCCGCCGACGGCGTGACGAGCAGCACCTCGGCGCCCTTGTCGTCGAGCGGGAAGCGCACGTCGCAGCCGGTGTCCTCCTTGACGCCTTCCTCGAGCCCGGCGAGCGTGTCGGCGAGCGCCGGCGGCGGCAGCCCGAGGTTGTTGCCGATCCGATGGACCTTGCCGATGATCTCGTTCGTATACTTCTGGCCGAGGCCGACGGCGTCCATGATCTCCTTGCCGGCCATCGTGATCTCGGCGGTGTCGATGCCGTACGGGCAGTACACCGAGCAGCGCCGGCATTCGGAGCACTGGTTGTAGTAGCCGTACCACTCGCCGAGCACGTCCTGCGTCAGCTCCCGCGCGCCGACGAGTGCGGGGAAGAGCCTGCCCGCGAGCGTGAAATGGCGCCGGTAGACGCTGCGCAGCAGGTCCTGGCGCGCGACCGGCATGTTGAGCGGATCCCCGCTGCCGATGAAGTACTGGCACTTGTCGGTGCACGCGCCGCAATGGACGCAGGCATCGAGGTAGACCTTGAGCGAGCGGTATCTCGACAGCAGCTCGCGCATCTTGTCGAGCGCGATGCGCTGCCAGTCGGCCGGCAATGCGCCGGGGAAGCCGAGCGCCTGCTGCATCTTCTCGTTCGCCGCGTACGGCTTCGATGCCGCCATTGCCCCCGGCGCGAGCGCCTGCGGGGCACCGGGAAATTCGCGCAGCGGCGGGGCGGTGACGTCGGTCGCCATCGCCTCAGGCCTCGCGCTCGAGTCGTGCCGCCCACGGCGCGAGGTGGCGGCGCTCGCGCGGGTCGTCGACCTGGTTGCGCGTGGGGGAGAAGAAGATCCCCGGCGCGTGCAGCAGCTTGCTGAACGGGAAGACGAGCAGCAGCACGGCGACGAGGCCGAGGTGGACGTAGAGCGCTCGATCGGCCGGCAGCGGCTGCCAGTCGAAGCGGGCGAGGCCGAGCGAGAACGCCTTGACCGCGACGACGTCGGCGTGCGCGACGAACGTCATCGCGAGCCCCGACAGCGCGATGCCGAGGAGCAGCGCGATCATCAGATGGTCCGACGGTGTCGACACGTAGCGCACGCGGGCGACGGCGACGCGCCGGATCCACAGTCCCGCGAGACCCGCGGCCATCGCGATGCCGCCGTAGACGCCGAGCGGCTGCAGCAGCGCGACCCATCCCCACACCGGCTCGGTGAAATAGCGCAGATGCCGGACGACGACCAGCGCGAGACCGGCGTGGAGCAGCCAGCCGCAGAGCCAGGTCCACAGGTTGCTGCGGAAGAGGCTCTCGAACAGCACGACCTCGCGCAGGAGCCGCAGCGCCACGCCGGCGCGCGTCGTCGGCGCCGGGGTGGTGGGAATCTTGAGCGGCGCCGGCGTGCGGGCGTAGTCGACGATGCGCAGCGCGAGCCCGACGGCGAAGACCCCCGTCGCGGCGACGAGCAGCGCAGCGAATACGAGCGAGACGGCGGACATGATCGGCGAACCGATGCGCGGGCGAGCGTCGGGTCGCTCGCTCGCGCATCGCCGGGCGCTACACGCAGCCCGTCGGCTTCGGCAGTCCGGCGATCTTGCACGCCTGCTTGGCCGGGCCGTACGGGAACAGCTCGTAGAGGTACTGGCTGTTGCCCTTGTCGGGACCGAGCGTCTTGCCGATCGCCTTGGTCAGCACGCGCACCGCGGGCGCGATCTGGTACTCCTCGTAGTACTTGCGCAGGAAGTTGATCACCTCCCAGTGGTTCGGCGTGAGGTCGATGCTCTCGCCGGTCGCGATGTGCTCGGCGACCTCCTCGCTCCAGTCGGCAAGGTTGACGAGGTAGCCCTCCTCGTCGGTCTCGTACTGCTTCTCGGCGAATTCGATGGTTCCCATGGGTCTCCTCGGGGGCGGGTTGCGGTTGACTCAAAGCCAGGACTGGCAGCTGCGATGGGTAGTGACCAGGTCGACGAAGCCTCCGTAGTCGACGGGCGTCACGCCCTCGATCAGGCGATCGGCGACGGCGCGCGCCTCGGCGTCGGGCTGCAGCACGTAGAAGGCGAGGCGCGCCATCGCCTCGCGCAGCCGCGGCTCGACCAGGCTGCCGCGGGTGGCCGCGTAGACGCCGTCCTCGATCATCAGCACGCTGCCGGAGCGCGCGATGCGCAGCAGCGAGTCGAGGGTGTTGCGCTCCCACGGCGACTTGTTGACGATGTGCAGCATCGGCGGCCCTCTAGGGCCTGTTAACGCTATGGGCGCGAACGCGTTGCAGGGCCGAAAACGCCCAGCGCAAGGCGCGAAGGCGAAGGCGGGCCGGGCGCCCGGCGAGACTTTGCAACGCGGCGATGGGCGTTTTCGGCAGCAACCCGAAGGGAACGGGCCGCCTGGGGCGCCACTCTGCGTTGTTCTCCTCGCGAAGACGCCCGGTCTTCGCTTCGTCGGCCGCCTTGACTGGCGCCCCAGGCCACCCGTTCGCGGTCGCGCCCATAGCGTTAGCAGGCCCTAGAAGCTGATCACCACGT
>DASURV010000154.1:0-22144 GCA_036375455.1 Casimicrobiaceae bacterium
GCTCGGCGGCTACAACGTCGCGAACACCGGACGCGTCGTCTTCAACGCGTAGGCGCGTGGCGCTTCAGCGCGTCTTCGTCGCCCGCAGCGGAAGCTTCGTCACGTGGGCGGTTTCCACGTCGATCTCGTAGCGCTCGATGACCTTGGATGCCGGCTTGGGCAGCAGGCCGAGCTTCTCGGCGGCGCGCCGCGCCTTGAACTCTTCGAGGGTCTTCGACGCCATGCCCGAGGGCTTGAACGTCGACTCGGTGTGCGTGGCCAGCGAGGTGCCCATCTTCTTGAGGGCGGCGGCCAGCTTGCGCTTGTGGAGTTTGCTCGACGACATGATCGGCATGCAAAGGGGTGAAGGCTCGAACGATGCGGGTTTTCGCGGACTCGCCGGCGCTATGCCGGTGTCATAAGTATGCCCGTCCCCGCAAGCGTTGGATAGCGCGGTCCGTCGGGCGACGCGACACGCTCGACCGTGTCGTTTTTCCGCACTCGCTCAGTCGTTGCGTTCAGCCTGTCGATTACAGATTGTTCAGCCGACGCCCTCGGGTGGCATCCCGCGGGCCATCGGCGCCATCCGTCAGCGCTCCGATGCGCGGCCGCCCGATCCGTTCGGCGCGGCCGGCACGCACGCGTAGCGGCGCGCATCGAGCCGCACCAGGCGCACCGGGGTGCGATACAGGCGCTCGATGTTCGCGGCCGTCAGCGCGCGCTCGACCGTGTCGAGCGCGAGCATGCGACCGTCGGCGAGCAGCAGCGCACGATCGGCATGCGCGAGCGCCTGATCGGGCTCGTGCGTCGAGAACAGGATCGTCAGGCCGTTCTCCCGCAGGCGGTCGATCTCCGCGAGCACGCGCACGCGGTTGCCGAAATCGAGGCTCGCCGTCGGCTCGTCGAGCACGAGCACCGGCGCCTCCTGCGCGAGCGCGCGCGCGACCATCACGAGCTGGCGGTCCCCGCCCGATAGCTCGGTGACGCGGCGCTGCGCGAGCGCGTCGATGCCGAGCGTTGCGAGTGCCGCGCGCGCCGCGGCGTGATCGGTGCGTCCCGGCCGCGCGAATGCGCCCACATGCGCTGCACGACCCATCAGCACCGCTTCGAGGACGCTGAAGCCGAACGCGGGCACGTGCTGCTGCGGGACGTAGGCGAGGCGCCGCGCCCGCTCGCGCGGCGCGAGCGCGGCCAGCGCCTCGCCGGCAACGGCCACGCTGCCGGCCTGCGGCGGGAGCAGCCCCAGCAGCGTGCGGAACAGCGTCGTCTTGCCCGCGCCGTTGCCGCCCAGCACCGCGAGCGTTTCGCCGGCCGCCAGCTCGAACGTCACCCCGGCCCCGACCCGGCGGGTGCCGAATCCGAACGCGAGATCGCGCACGTCGAGCACGACGCTCCCGCGCTAGAACACGCGTCGCGCGCGTGCGAGCAGCGCGATGAACACGGGCGTGCCGACGACGGCGGTGAGGATGCCCGGCGGGACCTCGATCGGCGCGAGCGTGCGCGCGATCGTGTCGATCGCGAGCATGAATGCCGCGCCGAAGATCGCGGCGACCGGCAGCAGCCGCGAGAATCCGGGGCCGACGACGAGGCGCGCCATGTGCGGCACGACGAGGCCGACCCAGCCGATGATGCCGGCTACCGCGACGCTCGCGGCGGTGGCGAGCGTCGCCGCCGCGATCACCGCGGCACGCAGGCGCTTCGTGTGCACGCCGAGCGCGCGCGCCTCGTCCTCCGGCAGGGCGAGCAGGTCGATCCGCCACGCGAGCGCGACGAGGACGACGAGCGCCAGCGCCACGGGGGGAAGCAGGCTCGCCGTCTCCGTCGGCGAGGCGGACGCGAGACTGCCCATCAGCCAGAACGTGATCGCCGGAAGCTGGTTGTACGGATCGGCGAGGTACTTCAGCAGGGAAATCGCCGCGCCCAACAGGCTTGCCACCACGATGCCCGTCAGGATCAGCGTCACCAGCGGATCGTGCGACGTGAGCCGCGACGCGATGAGCATCACGATGCCGACCGCCGCCAGCCCGCCGACGAAAGCGGCCGTCTCGATCGCGAGGAAGCCCGCGCCGACGAAGATCCCGAGCACCGCGCCCAGCGCCGCGCCCGACGACACGCCCAGCGTGTCCGGTGCGACCAGCGGATTGCGGAACAGATGCTGGTACGCGGTGCCCGCGGCGGCGAGCGCGGCGCCGACCAGCGTCGCGACCGCGACGCGCGGCATCCGGAGCTGCCAGACGATCGCATCCGCCATGCCGGCATCGGCGGCGCCCGCCAGGCGTTTCCACAGGACGCGGGCAACGTCGCCGGCGGAAAGCGGATAGCGGCCCGCGCCGAGGGCGAACAGCGCGAGTGCGAGCAGTGCGGCGAGCGCGCCGGCAAGCACGATCCACGTGCGTCCCGTCGCTTGCACCGCGGGATGCCGCGCTTTCAGGAGTCGGAGCCCGCGTTGGGGAAGAAGAGCTGCTCGCCGCCGATCCTGTAGCTCGCGATCACCTCCTGTCCGCGCGCCGAAACCAGCCAGTCGATGAACTTCTGCCCGAGCTCCTTCTTGACCGCCGGATGCTTCGCGGGATTCACCAGCATGACGCCGTACTGGTTGAACAGGCGCTTGTCGCCCTCGACGACGATCGCGAGATTGCCGCGGTTGTGGAAGTTGAGCCAGGTGCCGCGGTCGGACAGGACATAGGCGTCCATCGCCGCCGACGTGTTGAGGGCCGGCCCCATGCCGGAGCCGGTCTCGCGATACCAGGGGCCCTTCGCCGTCGCGATGTTTATGCCCGCATCCTGCCACAGCCGCAGCTCGGCCGCGTACGTCCCGCTCTTGTCGGCGCGCGAGACGAAGGACGCCTTCGCCGCGGCGATCTTGCGCAGCGCCAGCGCGATGTCCGTGCCGCCTGCCACGTGCGCCGGATCGGCCTTCGGCCCGATCAGCACGAAGTCGTTGTACATGACCGGGTGGCGTGCGACCCCGTTGCCTTCGGCGAGCCATTTCAGTTCTGCGGCCTTGTCGTGCACGAACACGACGTCGGCATCGCCGCGGCGGCCGATGTCGAGCGCCTGCCCGGTGCCCACCGCGACGACGCGCACGCCGATGCCCGTGTCCTTCTCGAAGCGGGGCAGCAGGTGCGCGAACAGACCCGACTGCTCGGTCGACGTCGTCGATGCGACGACGATGAAGCGCTGCTGCGCGGTGGCGCCGACGGCGGCGAGCGCGCACAGCGCGACGGCGAAGCTCCGGAACCATCCTCGCATCACAGTCGCTCTCCTTCGAGAAATGCCCGCGCTTCCACCGAACGCGGCAGGCGGAAGAACTCGGCCGCCGGGCTGTGCTCGGTCACGCGCCCCGCATCGAGGAAGACGACGCTGTCGGCCAGGCGCTTCGCCTGCGCGAGGTTGTGCGTCGACATCACGATCGTCGTGCCGAGCGCATGGAAGTCCTCGACGATCGCCTCGACCGCGCGCGCCGCCGCCGGGTCGAGGCTCGCCGTGGGCTCGTCGAGGAACAGCACGTCGGGCGCGAGCGCCCAGGCGCGCGCCAGCGCGAGGCGCTGCTGCTCGCCGCCCGAGAGCACGCGCGCCGGCCGGTCGGCGACCGGCGTGAGACCCACGCTCGCGAGCGCGTCGTCGACGCGATGCGATGCGTCGTGTCCGCGCACGCCGGCGAGCCGCAGGGCGTGCCGGAGGTTGCCCGCGGCCGAGCGGCGCAGCAGCACCGGGCGCTGGAACACCATCGCCTGCCCGGAAGGCGCAGTGGCGGCTCCTCCCCACGTCACGCGGCCGCGAGCCGGCGCGAGCAGCCCGTGCAGCACGCGCAGCAGCGTGCTCTTGCCCGAGCCGTTCGCCCCGAGAATGAACGTGCGTCGACACGCCTCGATCGTCATGTCGATGCCGCGCAGGACGCGCGCCCCGCGCCGGACGACGTCGACGCCCGATGCGACGATCGGCAGGCCAGCGACGACAGCTTCGGCGTCACCCAAAGCGCACCCTCGCCCATTGGCGCGTCAGGTGCGCGCCGAGATTGAGCATCATCACGAGCGCGATCAGCACGAGGCCGAGCCCGAGCGCGAGCGGCAGATCGCCCTTGCTGGTCTCGAGCGCGATCGTCGTCGTCATCACACGGGTGACGCCGTCGATGTTGCCGCCGACGATCATCACCGCGCCCACTTCCGCCGCCGCGCGCCCGAAGCCCGCGAGCAGCACGGTGGCGAGCGACCAGCGCGTGTCCCACAGCAGCGTCAGCGTCGACTGCAGCCACGACGAGCGCAGGCTGTGGAGCTGCTCGCGATACTCGGCCCACGCGTCCTCGACGAACTGGCGCGTCAGCGCCGCGATGATGGGAACGATCAGGATCGTCTGCGCGATCACCATCGCGGAGGGCGTGAACAGCAGGCCCATCGCGCCGAGCGGCCCGGCGCGCGACAGCAGCAGGTACACGAGCAGCCCGACGACCACCGGCGGCAGGCCCATCGCCGCATTGAGCACGACGATCAGCGCGGCGCGGCCCTGGAAGCGGCCGATGCCCACGGCCGCGCCGAGCGGCAGCCCGATCGCCGCCGCGATCAGCGTCGCCGTCAGGCTCACCGCGAGCGACAGCAGGACGATCGCGGTGAGCCGCGGATCGAGCTGCGCGACCATGCCGACGGCGACGGCGAAGCTTTGGGAGATCGTGTCCATCGTGACTGCATATTGTGCCGCTGGACTGCATTCCTATGCAATCCTTACAACCCGTGGACCGGCACGCTTCGCAGGGACCGAACGAGACCACCCGGCTTCCCCGGGATCGCGTGAAGAGCCCTCAGCCGAGCTGGCGCAGCACGGTGAGCGGCGGCTCGCGCACCGTCTGCCGGGTGCCGAGCCAGCCGGCGAGCAGCACGGCGAGCGCGCCGCCGCCGACGCCGTACAGCCAGACGAGCGGATTGCCGGAGAACGGGATGTTGAACACGTGCTCGGCGAGCGCCCAGCCGATCGCCGTCGCCCCGGCGGCGCCGAGCAGTCCGGCGAGCGCGCCGAGCAGCAGGAACTCGGCCGCCTGCGCGCTGCGGAGCTGCCGCCGCGAGGCGCCGAGCGTGCGCACGACGGCGGCGTCGAGCTTGCGCTCGTCCTGCGTCGACGCGATCGCCGCCTGCAGCACGAGGAGCCCGCCCGCCAGCGTGAACAGGAACACGAACTCGACCGCGCGCGCGACGCGGTCGATGATGCCGTGCACCTGCCGCAGGATCTCCGCGACATCGATCGACAGGATGTTCGGATACCGCTGGACGAGCCCGGCGAGCCACGCGCTCTCGCCTTCCGGCGCGCGGAACGCCGTGATGTAGGTCGCGGGCAGCTCGTCGAGCGCCCCGGGCGCGAACAGCGCGAAGAAGTTCACGCGGAAGCTGTCCCAGTCGACCTTGCGCGTGCTGGTGACCGGCGCGCTGACGCGGATGCCGCCCGCGTCGAACGTCAATCGATCGCCGACCTTGACGCCGAGCGTCTGCGCGATGCCCTCCTCGAGCGAGATGCCCGCCGCCGCGCCGCGCGCCTGCGCCGCCCAGAACCGGCCCTGCACGACGCGATTGCCCTCCGGCAGCGCGTCGCTCCAGGACAGGTTGAACTCGCGCTCGGCGAGCCGGCGCGCCCGCGTGTCGGTTAATCGCCTGGTGTCGAGCGGCGTGCCGTTCACCTCGACGAGCCGCCCGCGCACCATCGGCTTGAACTGCGGCTCGACGTGCAGGCGCTCGCCGAGCCACGCGCGGGCGGCGTCGACCTGGTCGGGCAGCACGTTGACGAGGAACTGGTTGGGCGCGTCCGGCGGCAGGCTCGCCCGCCAATCGCGAACCAGATCGCCGCGCACGACGGTGAGGAGCAGAAGCGACGTGAGCCCGAGCGCAAGCGCACCGATCTGCAGGCTCGACGCGAGCGCGCGACGGCGCAGATTCGCGAGCCCGAAGCGCCACGTGATGCCGCGCGACGGCATGCGCTTCAGCAGGGCAAGCAGCAGCCACGCGAGCGCAGCGGCCGCGACCAGCAAGCCCGCGACGCCGCCGAGAATGATCGCCGCAGCCTGCGCCTCGTGGGCCTGCCAGGCGACGAGCACCGCGACGGCGCCGCCGCCGCAGGCATACGCGAGCACGCCGCCCGCGCGCGGCCGCGGCAGGTCGCGCCGCAGCACGCGCAGCGGCGGAACGTTCGCCAGGGCGACGAGCGGCGGCAGCGCGAATCCGAACAGCAGCAGCAACCCGGTTGCGAACCCCGTCGCCGCCGGCGTGAGCGTCGGCCATGGCAGCGTCTCGACGAAGGTGCTCGCGAGCAGGACCGCAAGAAACTGCTGGCCCAGCAGCGCCCCGACGATGCCGAGCGCGCTCGCGGCGATCCCCAGCGCCGCGAACTGGATCACGAACAGCGCGAGCGTGCGCGCGACCGGCGCGCCGAAGCAGCGGAACATCGCGGCCGCGTCGAGGTGCCGGCGCAGATAGCGCGACGCCGCGAGCGCGACGGCAACCGCGGCGAGCAGCACGGCGACCAGCGCGGCGAGATTCAGGAAGCGCTCCGCGCGCTCGAGCGTCTGGCGCACCTCGGGACGCAGATCCCGCACCGACTCCACGCGCTGGCCCGGCTTGATGCGCTCGGCGAGCCACGCGCGAAAGCGCTCGATCTGCCCGGGTCTCGACGCGGCGACCAGCAATCGCCACGTCGCACGATTGCCGGGCTGCAGCAGATGGGTCGCCGGCACGTCGCGGAGATTGAGCAGCAGCTTGGGGCCGGGCGCGAACGTGAGTCCGGCGATCTCGGGATCCTGCGCGATGATCGCGGTGACGGTCAGCGTCGCCTCGCCGACGGCGAGTTTCGCACCGGTGCGCGCACCGAGACGGTCGGCGAGCCGCGTGTCGATCCAGGCCTCGCCGGGCGCGGGAATGCCTCGCGCGGGGCGGCGCTTCGCGTCTTCGCCGGGAGTGGCGAGCGCGATCGATCCGCGCAGCGGATAGCCGTCGGCGACGGCCTTGACATCGGTCAGCACGGCGTTGCCACTCGCCGCACCCGCTTGCTGCACCATGCTGTTGAAGCGGATCGCAGGCAGCGTCGCAAGACCGAGCGCACGCGCCTCGTCGGCATATTCGGGCGGCAACGGGCGATCGCCGCTCACCATCAGGTCGGCGCCGAGCAGCAGGTTGGCCTGCTGCGCCAACCCGCCCTTCACGCGCTCCGCGAAGAACGCGACGGTGCCCACGCTCGCGACCGCGAGCACGATCGCCGCGATCAGCACGCGCAACTCGCCCGCGCGCCAGTCGCGCGCGATCAGGCGCAGCGCGAGGCGGAGCGTGTTCGACACGATCATGTCGCGGCCGCGCGCAGCGACGGCGCGATGCCATGCGCCGGCGTCCCGGCGCGCTCGTCGCCGACGAGCTGCCCGACCGCGAGCGACAGGCGCCGCTCGCAGCGCCCGGCGAGGCTCGCGTCGTGCGTGACGAGCAGCAGCGTCGTCCCGTTCTCGCGATTCAGGCGGAACATCAGGTCGGCAACCTCGATGCCCGTCGCGCCGTCGAGATTGCCGGTCGGCTCGTCGGCCATCAGGATCTTCGGCTCGCCGGCGAACGCGCGCGCGATGGCGACCCGCTGCTGCTCGCCGCCGGACAACTGTCGCGGAGAGTGCGTCGTGCGCCGCGCGAGACCGACGCGCGCGAGCCACTCGCGCGCGCTCGCCGCCGCATCCGCGGTCCCGGCGAGCTCGAGCGGCAGCATGACATTCTCGAGCGCGGTCAATGCCGGCAGGAGCTGGAACGACTGGAACACGAAGCCGAGCAGGCGCTGCCGCAAGGCGGCGCAGCCATCCTGGTCGAGCGTCGACAATGCGACGCCGTCGAGCAGCACGTCGCCGGACGTCGGTCGATCGAGCCCCGCCAGCAAGCCGAGCAGCGTCGTCTTGCCCGAGCCGCTCGCGCCGACGATCGCGACCGTGGCGCCGGCCGCGACGTCGAACGTGACCGAATCGAGGATCGTGAGGGGCGCATCGCCGCTCTGGACGATCTTGGTGAGGTCTTGCGCGCGAATGATGGCAGGGGCGGGCATCGAGGTTGGATTCTACCCGCGCGACTTGGTGCCTCGACGAACCGTGCCCCGGCGCGCGCGAAACGGAACGTTACAATTCTGCAGGAACGCGATCCGGCGCTTCGGGTGCGCGCTGTTGGTGCGAAACGGAACGTTACAATTCCCGCATGAACGCGATCCGCCGCTTCGGATGCGCGCTGTTGCTGACGTGCCTCGCATGGTGCGCGCCCGCATCGGCGCAGCCCGCGGCGCCGGTGCTGCTCGTCCTCGGCGACTCGATCTCCTCCGGATACGGGCTCGCGCAAGGCGAAGGCTGGGTGGACCTGCTCGCCGCGCGCCTGCGCAACGACGGCTATCGCGAGCGCGTCGTCAATGCGTCGATCTCCGGCGACACGACCGCCGGAGGCCGCGAGCGGCTGCCCGCCCTGCTGCGGGCGCATCATCCGGCGATCGTGATCCTCGAGCTCGGCGGCAACGATGCGTTGCGCGGCGGCAACCTCGACGCGACGCGCGCGAATCTCGACGCGATGGTCGCCGCCGCGCAGGCCGCGCGCGCGAAGGTGCTGATCGTCGGCATGAAGGTGCCGCCGAACTACGGCGCGGCGTACGCGCAGCGCTTCGAGGCGCTGTTCACCGACGTCGCGAAGTCGCGCCGCGTGCCCGTCGTGCCCTACCTGTTCGAGGGATTCGGCGAGGACCTCGCGCTGTTCCAGCCGGACCGGATCCACCCGCTCGCCGCGGCGCAGGCGCGCATTCTCGACAACGTCTGGCCCGCGCTCGCGCCCCTTCTGAGGCGACGATGAGCGTCGAAGGGCCGCCCCGAGACGCGAGTTCCGCCCCCGCGGGGGGCAGCGCAGCGCGTCAGCCCGAAGGGCCGTCCCAAGGGCGAACACGTGAGTGCGAAGCACGAACGTCGTTCGGCCGGCCGCAAGCGTGGGGGGGCCTATGAACACGTCGCTGCCCCCCGGTCCGCCGCCGCGTCCGGCCACGAAGGCGACGGTGGACGAGATGGCGTCGTTCCACGACCGGATCGACGTTCGCTCGCCCGCCGAATACGCTGCCGACCATTTGCCGGGCGCGATCAACCTGCCGGTGCTCGACGACGCGGAACGGACGCTCGTCGGCACGACGTACGCGCGCGTCTCGGCGTTCGACGCGCGCAAGATGGGGGCGGCGCTGGTCGCGCGCAACATCGCCCGCATCGTCGAGCAATACGTGCGCGACAAGCCGCGCGAATGGGCGCCGCTCGTCTATTGCTGGCGCGGCGGCCAGCGCAGCCGCGCGCTCGTTCACGTCCTCGGCGAAATCGGCTTTCGGGCGATGCAGCTCGAGGGCGGCTACCGCGCCTATCGACGGCACGTCGTCGCGATGCTCGCGCAATGGCCGCGGCAGTTCGGCTACCGCGTGATCTGCGGCCTCACCGGCTCGGGCAAGTCGCGCCTCATCGAGGCGATCGCTGCGGAAGGCGGCCAGGCGCTCGACCTCGAGCGGCTCGCGCGGCATCGCGGCTCGCTGCTCGGCGACATCCCCGGCGCGGCGCAACCGACGCAACGCGCGTTCGAAAGCGCGCTGTTCGAGGCCTTCACCGGATTCGACGCATCGCGGCCGATCTTCGTCGAGTCGGAGAGCCAGCGGATCGGTCGGCTGCAGGTCCCCGAGGCGCTGCTCGACTCGATCCGCGCGTCGGCGTGCGTCCGCCTCGAGGCCGCGCAATCGCTGCGCGTGGCGATGCTCGAAGCCGATTATGGGCACCTGGCGCGCGACGGCGCGCTGCTGCGGGTGCAGCTCGCGCCGCTCGCGAAGCTGCACGGGAAGGCGGTCGTCGCACGCTGGATCGCGATCGGCGCGTCGGGCAGCGCGAGCGAGCTCGCCGCCGACCTGCTCGAGACGCATTACGATCCGTCGTACGAGCGCGCGATGCGGCGCAATTTCCCGCGCTACCGCGATGCGACGCTGTTGCGCGTCGACGACATCACGCGCACCGCATTCCGCGCCCTCGCCCGCGGGCTGCTCGACCGCTCCCCGTCGTCACGGGCCGCATAGGCACTCTGCAAGGATCCGCCATGGACGAATTCGCCTTTCGCATCGTCAACGTGTTCGCCGAGTCGCCGCTCGCCGGCAACCCGCTCGCCGTGTTCGAGGACGCACGCGGGCTTTCCGAGGCCACGATGCAGGCGCTCGCGCTGCAGTTCAACCTGTCGGAGACGACGTTCGTGCTGCCGTCGAGCGTCGCGTCGGCGCACGTGCGCATCTTCACGCCGACCTTCGAGATGCCGTTCGCGGGTCACCCCACCCTCGGCACCGCGCACGTCGTGCGCGCACTGGGCAAGGGCGGCGATCGCCTCGTGCTGGAGATGCGCGCCGGCGTCATTCCGGTCGAGGCGGACGGCGACGTGTGGACACTGACCGCCAACGCTCCGACGCACCGCCGCCCGGCGGCGTCGCGCGAGGAGCTCGCGGCGATGCTCGGGCTTGCCGCCGGCGATCTCGACGCGGCAGAGCCCTTGTGGCTCGATACCGGCAGCGAGCAGCTGATCGTCCCGCTCGCTTCGTTCGACGCGGTGCGCCGCGCGCAGCCCGCGGCGGAACGACTCCTCGCGCACGCCAGCAGCGGCGAGCGCGCGATGGCGTACGTGTTCGCGCGCGAGGGCGCGCACGTGCTCGCGCGCTTCTTCTTCCTCAAGCATGGCGCGGTGATCGAGGACCCGGGCACCGGGTCCGCGTGCGCCAACCTGGGCGGGTGGCTGCTCGCGACCGGCGCCCCGCTGCCGCAACGGATCGCGATCGACCAGGGCGAGGCCGTCGGACGCGCGTGCCGGCTCGGCCTGCGCGTCGAGACCGACCGCTCGATTCACGTTTCCGGTCGCGTGATCGAGCTCGGCCACGGCCGGGTCACGCTCCGGCCCCGTCCCACCTCGCGATGAACGCGCGCCAGTGCGGCGCGTCCGACGCCCCGATGCGCTCGCGCGCGAGCGATATCTCGCGCGCGTATTCGCCGCCGTCGACCTCGCCGCGCATCAGCCGGAAGCGCTGGTAGACGAGGTACGTGTTGAGCACGTCGCATTCGCAGTAGGCCCGCACGTCGTGGATGCGGGCGGCCGCGATCGCCGCGCCCACGTCGGCGCCGTCCATGCCGATCTTGCCCGGGAATCCGCACAGCCGCGCGATCGCGTCGAGGCCGGCGCTCGCGCGCGGCTGGTATTGCGACACGACATCCATCAGGTCGAGATGCCGCGTATGGAACCGCGCGAGATAGTTGTTGTACCTGAACTCGCGATCGTCGTCGCCCCAGTCCCAGTAGCGCGACGCGGTGACGCCGTGGATCAGCGCACGATGGTTCAGCACCGGCAGATCGAAGCCGCTGCCGTTCCAGGAGACGAGCTGCGGCGTGAACCGCTCGATGCCGTCGAAGAAGCGCCGGATCAGCTCGGGCTCCGGGTCCGTCGGGTCGCCGATCGACCAGACGCGCAGCCCGGACGCGTCGCGCATCGCGCACGCGATGGCGACCACCTGCTGCAGATGCAGCGGCGCGAAGTCGCCGCCGGTCGCCGCGCGGCGGTGCTGCAGGAACCAGGCGAGCACGTCCGCGTCGTCGACGTGCGCTGCGACGTCGTGAACGCGGCGAATGCCGGCGACGTCGGGCACCGTCTCGATGTCGAACACGAGCAGCGGCGTCACCGGCGGGCACCGTCCCCTTCGCGGCCCTCTCGAGGGGGCGGATTCGCGGCTCGGGGCGGCCCTTCGCCGCTCACGCGGGAAACACCCCCGTGGACAGGTAGCGGTCGCCGCGATCGCACACGACGAACACGATCGTCGCGCGCTCGACGCGCTGCGCCACGCGCAGCGCCACCGCGCACGCGCCGCCCGAGCTGATGCCGCAGAAGATGCCCTCTTCGCGCGCGAGGCGCCGGGCCATGTCCTCGGCGTCGGCCTGCGACACGTTCTCGGTCGCGTCGACGCGGCTGCGATCGAAGATCTTCGGCAGGTACGCCGGCGGCCACTTGCGGATGCCTGGAATCGACGAACCCTCTTCCGGCTGCGCGCCGATGATCCGGATCGACGGGTTGCGCTCCTTCAGGAATTTCGACACGCCCATGATCGTGCCGGTGGTGCCCATCGCCGAGACGAAGTGGGTGATGCGGCCCTCGGTGTCGCGCCAGATTTCGGGGCCGGTGCCGCGGTAGTGGGCGAGCGGGTTGTCGGGATTGGCGAACTGGTCGAGGATCGTGCCCTTGCCCTCGGCGCGCATGCGCTCCGCGATGTCGCGCGCGGCCTCCATGCCGCCCTCCTTCGGCGTCAGGACGATCTCCGCACCGTAGGCGCGCATCGTCTGCACGCGCTCCGCCGATCCGCTCTCGGGCATCACGAGCACCATCCGGTAGCCACGCATCGCCGCGACCATGGCGAGCGCGATGCCGGTATTGCCCGACGTCGGCTCGATCAGCGTATCGCCGGGCTTGATCGTGCCGCGCTGCTCGGCCTCGACGAACATCGACAGCGCCGGCCGGTCCTTGACCGATCCCGCCGGATTGTTGCCTTCGAGCTTCGCGAGCACGACGTTCGAAGTCGCACCCGGCAGCCGCTGCAGTCGCACCAGCGGCGTGTTGCCGATGACGTCGGATAGCGTGCGGTAATTCACCGTCTCATTGTAGCCGAGCGCCACGCGCCCGAATCCGGCGCCACCAACGAGAACCCCGCCACGCGGGCGGGGTTTCGTCGCTGCGAAATGGCCGCGATTACTTCTTTGCCTTCTCGTCCTTCGCGTCGGCCTTGGCGGGCGGCTCCTTGGCAGCGCCCTTGTCCTTGGCCGCGGCCGCATCCTTGCCCGCCTTGGCCATCTTCTCCTCCTTCGCCTTGGCGGCCTTCTCCTCCTTGGCCTTGGCGTTCGCTTCCTTGTCGGCCTTCGCCTTGGCGGCCTTCTCCTCCTTGGCCTTCGCCTTCGCCTCCTTGTCGGCCTTCGCCTTGGCGGCCTTCTCTTCCTTCGCCTTGGCCTTGGCCGCCTTTTCCTCGTCGGCCTTGCTCATCTTCGCCGCGCCTGCGTCCTTCGCCGGCGCGCCGGCCGCGGGGGCGGCGGTGGCAGCGGGAGCGGCCCTGGCCGGTGCGGACGGCGCCGCCTGCGCCTGTGCTGCCGGGGCAGCGGCCTTCGTCGACGCGGCGGGGCTCGTCGCGCCCGCGGCCTTGGCGGGCTCGGCCTTCGGCATCGCGGGGGGAACCGACGTGGCGCCGCTGACCGAGATCTGGTCCCTGATCTTGCCGAACTCGCCTTCCTTGATGCCCTTCACCTTCATGATGTCCTCGGCGGACTTGAAGGGACCATTCGCGCTGCGGTAGTCGAGCACCGCCTGCGCCTTGACCGGGCCGATGCCGGGCAGCGCCTCGAGCTGTTCCTTCGTTGCCGTATTGATGTTGACTGCGGCAATGGCGGTGCTCCAGGCGAGGAGCAGCGCGATTGCCGCCAGCAGACGCTTCATGTCGTTCTCCGTCGATGGGCGTGCGGGATGCCGCACCAGCACCGGCCGCGGAGCCCGGATTGTCCGGTCAGCGGCCGACGCGCGCCACTAACGCGCCGCGCCCGCGCGCCGTTGACCGCCACCGCCTTGCACGCCGACGAAACGTCGTGCTACGACAGATATTGCGGGGCGGCACCGCGTCCGGCACCACCCCGCGTGCAGCGCTTCTGCGGCCGGCTCACTTCGGGGGCCGGGATTCGGCCTTCGCCGGGGCGGGCATCCCCTTGGCTTCCTTCGCCGCGGTTCTGACCGCGGGCGCGCCGACGGTGAGCTCCGGCTTGAGCTTCTCGAATTGCCGCGCTCCGATGCCCTTGACGTCCTTCAATTCCTCGACGGACTTGAAGCCGCCGTGCTGCGCGCGATAGTCGAGGATGGCCCGGGCCTTCGCCGGCCCGATGCCGGACAGCGCGACGAGCTCCTCCTTCGTGGCGGTGTTGAGGTTCAGCGCGGCGCAGGCGAGCTGCGACGCGAGCGCGATGGCGATGGCGAACGGCAGACGCAACATGGGCAACTCCTTCGAAAGATTGGTCGGGCTCGTCGCGACGCCGCCGCGGCTTCGAAGTGCCGGGCGAAGCGCGATCGAGCCGCCAGCTTACGAAGCAGGTGCCCGCGACGAAATCAGACTTTCGACATAGCGGGGCACGCCTTCTTCCACGGGCAGCATCGCCGCCGCGTAGCCGGAGGCGCGCAACCGCGTCAGGTCCGCCTGGGTGAAGCTCTGGTACTTGCCGACGAGCGCCTCGGGCATCGGGACGTACGTGATCGTCCCAGCCGCGGCGAGGTCGGCGAGCGTGCGCGGCGGCTCGCCCGCAGCCTGCCGACACGCGTTGATCGTCGCCAGCGCGACCGCATTGAACGTCGCCGCGCTGCCGGTCCCGAGGTTGAAGATCCCCGAGCGATCGCCGTGATCGTGGAAGTCGAGATTCGCGGCGACGACATCGTCGACATGGATGAAATCGCGCCGCTGCTCGCCATCGGGATAACCGCCGGAGCCCGCGAACAGCTTCACGCGTCCGTCGCGCCGATACTCGTGGAAGAAGTGATGCGCGACCGACGCCATCCGGCCCTTGTGCGCTTCGCGCGGACCGTAGACGTTGAAATAGCGAAACCCCGCGATCTGCGCGGTCCGCTCCGGCAGGAGCCTGCGCACGTACTGGTCGAACAGGCTCTTCGAGTAACCGTAGACGTTGAGCGGCGCCTCGTGCGCGCGTTCCTCGCGGAACACCGTTCCTGCGCCATACACGGCGGCGCTCGACGCGTAGAGGAGCGGGATGTCGTTGTCCTGGCAATGCTCGACCAGCGTCACCGAGTAGCGGTAATTGTTGCGCAGCACGTAGCGGCCGTCGGTCGCCATCGTGTCCGAGCATGCGCCTTCGTGGAAGACCGCGCGGATGTCGTCGTCGAAGTCGCCGTTGCCGAGGCGCAGCAGGAACTCCTCCTTGTCGACGTAATCGGCGATGTCGCAGTCGGCCAGGTTGCGGAACTTGTCCGCGTGCGCGAGATTGTCGACCGCGATCACGTCCTTCTCGCCGCGCGCGTTGAGCGCCCTGACGAGGTTGGACCCGATGAAGCCGGCGGCCCCGGTCACGACGATGTACACGGTTCATCTCCCCCGACGCGCGCCCGCCCGTCGTCAGCCGGTGGCGGGCTCGCCGCGAACCGCGAACGGCACGCGCGGCGCGACGGCGCACAGCAGCTCGTAGCCGACCGTCGCTGCGGCGTTCGCCACGTCGTCGACGGGCAGTCCCTCGCCCCACAGCACGACGTCGCTGCCGACGGCCGCTTCGGGGACCGCCGACAGGTCCACCGTCAGCATGTCCATCGACACGCGGCCGGCCATCGGCACGCGACGCCCGCAGACGAGCACCGGCGTGCCGTTCGGCGCGTGCCGCGGATAGCCATCGGCATAACCGCACGCGACCACGCCGATGCGCATGCCCCCCGGCGCCGCGAACGTTCCGCCGTAGCCGACGGTGGCGCCGCGGTCGAGGCGCTGCGTGGCGATGAGCCGCGAGCGCAACGTCATCACCGGGGCGAGGCCGAGCGCCTGCGCGCTGCGATCGGCGAACGGGGTCGCGCCGTACAGCATGATGCCGGGGCGCACGCTGTCGCCCCCGACGTCGCGGTAACGGACCACGCCGGCGGAATTGGCGAGCGAGCGCGGATACGGCAATCCGTCGCAGGCGGCGCGAAAGCGCGCGAGCGGCTCGGCGAGGCCGTCCGGCTCGTCGGCGCGCGCGAAATGCATCATCAGGCACAACGAGCCGACCGCGCTCGCCTGCGCGAGCCGCGCGGCCGCCGCGCGCGCGTCCTGCGGTGCGATGCCGAGCCGGTTCATCCCGGTGTTGAGCTTGAGGCATACGTCGAGCGGCCGCGCGAGCCTCGCCTGCTCGAGCCTGCGCACCTGCTCGAGCGAATGCACGACGACGCCGAGCGAATGCTCCGCGATGAGAGCAAGCTCGCTCGCCTCGAAGAAGCCTTCCAGCAGCAGGATCGGCCGCCGATAGCCGAGCTCGCGCAATCGAAGCGCGCCGTCGAGCTCGACCAGCGCCAGGCCGTCGGCCGACGCGAGCGCCGGCAACACCCGCGCGAGACCATGCCCGTATGCGTTGGCCTTGACGACGGCCAGGACCTGCGCCCCGGGCGCGAACGCGCGTACGCGCGCGAGATTGGCCGCCAGCGCGGCAAGGTCGATGTGCGCAACGAGCGGGCGGGCCATGCGGGCGACGACGGGCGGACCGAGCTTCGCGGCGCTGTTTCCTACAATCCCGGGGTGGGGTGCGGCCCGGGCGGCGGCGTTGGGGAGGCGTGTGCGATCATGGTATAAAGCGCCGGCCGCGCGGGTCGCATTATAACAATCGCCAGCGGACGAAGACGCGCTGCACGGCTTCGGAGCCGCGGTCCAATCCTTCCGTTTTCCATGAAGCCCGGCTTCTACACGATCATTGCGGCGCAATTCTTCTCGTCGCTCGCCGACAATGCGCTGCTGATCGCCGCGATCGCGCTGCTGCGCGAGCTGCACGAGCCGGCATGGATGACCCCGGCGCTGAAGCAGAGCTTCGTCGTGTCGTACGTCGTGCTCGCGCCGCTGGTCGGCGCGTTCGCCGACTCGATGCCGAAGGGCCGCGTGATGCTCGTCACCAACGCGATCAAGATCGGGGGCTGCGCGCTGATGCTGTTCGACGTGCACCCGCTGTTGTCGTACGCGATCGTCGGCTTCGGCGCGGCCGCCTACTCGCCGGCGAAGTACGGCATCCTGACCGAATTGCTGCCGCCGCAGCAGCTCGTGATCGCCAACGGCTGGATCGAAGGCGCCACCGTCGGCTCGATCATCGTGGGAGTCCTGCTGGGGGGCGCCCTGATCACGCCGCGCGTGTCCGCGATGCTGCTCGGGTTCGATCTGCCGGTGATCGAGCTGCCGATCGAAACGCCGCCGGAAGCGGCGATCGCGCTGATCATGGCCGTCTATCTGATCGCGGCCATCTTCAACTGGTTCATTCCCGACACCGGCGTCGACCACCGCGTGCCGAGCAAGAATCCGCTCTACCTGGTGCGCGAATTCTCGCACTGCGTCGGGCTGCTGTGGCGCGACCGGCTCGGCCAGGTGTCGCTCGCGACCACGACGCTGTTCTGGGGCGCCGGCGCAACGCTGCAGTTCATCGTCATCGACTGGGCGGCGCGCGCGCTCTCGCTCAATCTGTCGCAGGCCTCGATGCTGCAGGGCGTGGTCGCCGTCGGCATCGCGCTCGGTGCGATCCTCGCGGCCCGGCTCGTCTCGCTGCGCGGCGCGGTGGGCGTGCTGCCGATCGGCGCGGCGATGGGCGTCGTCGTCATGGTGATGGTGCTCGTCCACTACGTGCCGCTCGCGATGCTGCTGATGGTCGCGATCGGCGCCTGCGCGGGCTTCTTCGTCGTGCCGATGAACGCGCTGCTCCAGCATCGCGGCCACGTGCTGATGGGGGCCGGTCATTCGATCGCCGTGCAGAACTTCAACGAGAACATCGGCATCCTGCTGATGGTCGGCCTCTACGCGATGATGGTGCGCGCGGGCCTCTCCGTCAGCTCGGCGATCATCCTGTTCGGCATGTCGGTGACCGGCGTCATGCTGCTCGTGATGTGGCGTCACCGGGCGAACCAGCGGGAATTCGACTCGCTGCACCTGATCGGCATCGACAAGCCGGGCCACGGGTCGTAACCCCGCGCTTCCCTCGCGTGCCGGCGCCTCGACCGCCCGTTGCGGATCAGAGCACGACCGGCCTGTCGGACAGCTCGTTGGCGCCGCCCCCGGCGCGCGGAAAGTGACGGGCAAGCAGCGCCGATATCTCCGCGATCCCCTGCACGACGCCTTCGACGTAGCGCGAATCGGCAAACGCGGTCTCCATCCGCCGGCAGATCGCCTCCCACTCGCCGCCGCCGACCCGGCGATCGATGCCGCGGTCGGCCACGATCTCCACGTCGCGGTCGGCGAGCAGCAGATAGACGAGGACCCCGGCGTTCTCCTCCGTATCCCAGACGCGCAGCAGGCCGAACACCTCGAGCGCGCGCTCCCGCGGCTCGAGCCTGCGCAGCACCCGCAGCGGCGGCAGCGCCCCCTCGACCGCGAAGCACACCTGCCCGCGATGCGCGCGCTCGCCCGCGGCGATCGCCTGCTCGATCCGCGCGAGCGCCGCCGGCGGAAACGCGCGCCGCACCGACATGTGATCGGTGATGACGTGACGCACGAGCCGGCGCGCGCGCCGCGCCTGCGTGGGGTCCGTTCGTGCCATGTCCGCTACCAGCCGCCGGAGGCGCCGCCGCCGCCGAAGCTGCCGCCGCCGCCGGAGAATCCGCCGCCTCCGCCGCCGCTGAAACCGCCGCCGCCACCCGATCCGCCGCCCCAGCCGCCGGTGGGAATCCACGTGCCGCCACGTCGCCCGATGCCGCCCCCGGCGCCGAAGAGCAGCATGATGAAGAACGCGATCAGGCCGGCGCCGATCGCGATGGCGATCGACCCGGCCACGAGCCAGGCGCCCGCGCCCACGACGCCGGCGCCGACGGTGCTGCCGGCGAGCCGCCCGAAGACGCGCGACAGGATGCCGCCGACGATCGGCACGCCGACGAACAGCAGGATCAGCAGCGTCTCGAAATCGAAGCCGGAGCCGCGCCGTTCGGGCGTCGCGCGCGGCGCGGCCAGCGGCTCCCCGCTGCCGACGACCGCGATGATCCGATCGACACCCGCGTTGATGCCGGCGGCGAAGCGGTTCTGGCGGAAGAGCGGTGCGACGTCCTCGGCAATGATGCGCCGCGACGTCACGTCGGTCAGCACGCCCTCCAGCCCGTAGCCCACCTCGATGCGCATCTTGCGATCGTCCTTCGCGACGACGAACAGCGCGCCGTTGTCCTGGCCCTTGCGCCCGATCTTCCACGCTTCGGCGACGCGGATCGAATACGCCTCGATCGGCTCCGGCTTCGTCGACGGGATCAGCAGCACGACGAGCTGGTTGCTCGTGCGCTGCTCCCAATCAGCGAGCTTCGTCTCGAGCGCCTGGCGTTCCGCGGCCGACAGCGTGTTCGTTTCATCGGTCACGCGCGCGGTGAGCTTCGGAATCGGCGCCAATCCGTCCGAGCCCGTTTCCCACCCCGACGGCTGCGCCCACGCGCTGCTCCAGGCCGCGACCGCGACGAGCGCGAGCGCGAGCGCGAATGCACCGCGCAACGGGGAGCGTGCCGCGGCGGATGCGATCATGGCCGGCCGACCCGCGTTCCGACCGCGGAATCACGCGGCCGAAACGCGGACCTCAGGGCGCGTCAGGATTTCGGCGCCGGTGCGGGCGCCGGTGCGGGCGCCGGCGCGGGTGCGGGCGCGGCTCCCGGCGCGGGTGCGGCGCCCGGAGCGCCCGATGATGCCGGCGACTTGCCGAAATCGACCTTCGGCGGCGCACTCACGGCGCCTTCGTCGGCGACGGCGAAGCTCGGCTTGACGTTCATCTTGAAGATCATCGCCGTCAGGTTCGTCGGAAACTGGCGCACCGTGGTGTTGAACTCCTGCACCGACTTGATGTAGCGATTGCGCGCGACGGCGATGCGGTTTTCGGTTCCTTCGAGCTGCGATTGCAGGTCGCGGAAGAGCGCGTCCGACTTGAGCTGCGGATAGTTCTCGGAAACGGCGATGAGCCGCGACAGCGCGCTCTGGAGCTGGTTCTGCGCCTGGATGAATTTCTGGAATGCCGCCGGATCATTGATCAGCTCGGGCGTCGCCTTGATCGAGCCGACGTTCGCCCGGGCGTTGGTCACTTCGGTCAGCACCTGCTGTTCCTGCTGGGCGTATCCCTTGACCGTGTTGACGAGATTCGGCACCAGGTCGGCGCGCCGCTGGTACTGGTTCAGGACCTCGGACCATGCCGCCTTGATCCCCTCGTCCTGCCGCTGCAGATCGTTGTAGCCGCATCCGCCGAGTGAGAGCGCCGTCACGGCCGCCAGCACGATGCCCAGCTTGCGCAACATGTTCCTCCTCCGATCGAGAGCGGGACGAATCGCCCGCCGCCCGCAATATGGGGCCTGCACGCGCGCCGCGCAAGCAATTTTGCCGGGGCGCGCGCCTATCCGGGAGCCGTGTCGCTCATCGTGCGGCGCGCGAACAGGAGGTCTTCCCAGGCCTTCGCCTTGTCGGCGGGATTGCGCAGCAGATAGGCCGGGTGGTAGGTGACGATCAGCGGCGTTCCGCGATAACGATGCACGCGGTTGCGCAGGCTCGCAACCGACGCGTCCACGCCGAGCAGCGTGCAGGCGGCGCTTCTGCCGAGCGCGACGATCAGGCGCGGCGCGATGAGCTCGATCTGCCGGTCGAGATACGGGCGGCACGCCGCGGCCTCGAGCGGCTCCGGCGCGCGATTGCCCGGCGGTCGGCACTTCAGGACGTTTGCGATGTAGACGTCGTCGCCGCGCGCAAGCCGCAGCGCGCCGAGCATGTTGTCGAGCAGCCGCCCGGCGGCGCCCACGAACGGCTCGCCCTGCGCATCCTCGTCCGCACCCGGGGCTTCGCCGACGAAGAGCCATTGCGCATCGGCGGCGCCCACTCCGGGGACCGTGCGGTTGCGCGTCGCGCAGAGGCCGCATGCCGTGCAGCCTGCGATGTCTTCGATCAGCGCATCGAACGCGAGCGCCGCGATGCGTGCGCGGCGCTCGTCCGCATCGGCGGCGCTCGGGGTGCGCGCCTCGGGTCGCGCGCTGGCGGGCGCCTGCACCTGCGGCTCGGGCGGCTCCGCTTCGCTCCGCGGTGCCGGACGCCGCAAGCGCCACACGGGAGTGAGGCCGAGCTCACGCAACACGTCGCTGCGCCGGACCATCAGCCGTTCGGCGGCCGCACCGCGAGCTCGCGACGCATCACCAGCGCATCCTCGCGAATGGCGCCGCGCATCGCGGGCGGGTAATACGAGACGCGGCGCGCCACGGCCATGAAGCCCGCGGCCTCGTAGAGCGCGATCGCCGCATGGTTGCCGACGCGTACTTCGAGGAACAGCTGCTCGGCGCCGAGCCTGCGTGCGTCGTCGATGAACTGCATCAGCAGCGCCCGTCCGAGCCCCTCGCGGCGCGCCTCCTGGACCACCGACAGGTTCAGGAGCTGCGCCTCGCCCGGCCCGAGCATCAGCACGCCGTAGGCGACGATCCAGTCTCCGCGCACGCCGACCCGCGCCGAATAGCCCGCTGCGAGCGCGTCGCGGAAGTTGCGCTCGGTCCACGGCGCGGCGTGAATGCGGACCTCCAGCGCCGCGACGACCGGCAGATCATGGGCGGCGAGCGGCCGCCAGCGCAGCGGCGCAACGGCTGGAGGCTTGGGCAGCGACGCCATGTCGTCAGAGTCTTGCTCCCGCCGCGCGCTCGGCCGTCGTCAGCGCGACGCGGTGCCGGACATAGAGCGGCTCGGCCCGTTCGGCCGGCACGCCTTCACCGGCAAGCAGCTGCGGCCAGGCCCATTCGGCGATCGATTGGGCGTCGGGGATCACGAGCGGATCGAAGCCCGCAAGGCAAAGCCGCTGCGCGAGTTGCGGATATACGGCAAAGCCGTTGCCGGCGCCATGCCACTGCCCGCCCGCCGGGGCTTCGATGTCGTCGGGTCTGCGCACGGCGGGTTCGCTCGCGAGTGTCCAGGCACTTTCGTTTCGCGCGTACGCCGCTACGTAGACCTCGCGCATGCGCGCGTCGAGGCAGGCGATCACGCGCGGCGTGCCGTGCAGCCGCCACGCCGCGTGCGCGATCGCGCCCAGCGTAGGAACCGCGAACACCGGCAGGTCCGCCCCGAAGGCCAGGCCCTGCGCGACGCCGCAGGCGATGCGCACGCCCGTGAACGAGCCGGGGCCGGCGCCGAAGGCGATCCCGTCGACCGCAGCGAGCGGCGTGCCGTCCTGCGCGAGCATTCGTCCGATCAGCGGCAGCACGCGCTCGGACGAAGCGTTGCCGGCACGCTCGCGCTCGGCGACAACGCGCCGGCCGTCGAACAGCGCCACCGATACCCATTCGGTCGACGTATCGAGTGCGAGCAACTTCATGCCGGCATTCTACCGAGGTCCCGGACCGCACGGCGCGTACAATCCGCGCCTCTCGACATGATCGAACTCGCGATCGAATCGCTGGACCAGGAAGGCCGCGGCGTC